>NZ_JBNNWS010000005.1:0-295115 GCF_050281185.1 Heyndrickxia sp. NPDC080065
GCATCTTCATCACCCCAAGTATTATTTCTATTTATATTTTAAAACAAAAAAGACTGTAGGCAAACTCGATTTTTATCGAGTTTGTCTACAGTCTGAACCGACAATAAAAACATTGTCGGTTTTAGAATTTATCCAAAAAGTATTTCTTTTTCAATAACATTTTTAGCATGGTTTTCGAGTTCTTCATACTGTTTTTGCTCATCAAAATTGGTTTTTTTTATAACTTCAAATGTTTCAGATCTTTTTTCATTGAATACTATTTCTGCATCATATAAATATGTTGCATTGCCAATTAAGTCAATTTTGTAGTTTTGATCATTTTTATGAACAACACAGCGAACTTTCCCGCCATTATTATAAACGTCTATCACCTGTTCAAATTGATTAATAGAGAGTAGGCATGAGACTAGTGAAGAGGCAGACATAGCAGTACCACATGCATTCGTAAATCCTACCCCGCGTTCAAACGTCCGAACATAGATAACTCCCTGATCCATCGCTTTCACAAAACTTACATTAACCCCATCTGGAAATAATTCATTCGTTCCGTTTACATATTCAGCAATTTTCTCTTGAATATTCGAGCGAATCACATCATTATCTACAAAACTGATTAAATGAGGATTAGGCACTGCGACAGCAGTAAATAATAACTCATTAGACAAAGATTCTATTTTTTCATTAATTAGCTGTTCTTTTTCTATGTTCAATGGCAATGCTGTAAGCGAAAACAAAACTGGGGATATTTCCACACAATAAGTTGGAATATCACTAAAAATTGAATCCGACTTATTTACTCTTAAAGTTACTTTCATCGTTTCTATGTAAATTTCATCTTTCTCTAATAACTCACAAACATATCTTCCTACACAACGTAAGCCATTTCCACACATTGAAGCCTCAGAGCCATCTGCGTTAAATACGCGCATTCTTGCATCTGCATGATCACTTTTCATTGTGAAAAGAATTCCATCAGCACCTAATTCAGTATTTCGATCACATAAGGCTATAGCTATATTTTGGCGATCTTTTTCTGAAAAATGATATTGAGTAGAAATTTCATCAATTAATAAGAAGTCATTTCCAGAACCGTGGACTTTTCGTATCGTTATATTCATATTTAGAATCCCCCAGTTTGTTAATACTATTAAATTAGTTATTTATTAAGGTTGCCACAAAACAAGAAATCAATCAAGATAATGTGGCGTTAACATCAAAATGGGCAGCAAATAATGCTGCCCACAAAAAATTTATTATTTATAAATATTGTAAAAGAAAATTAATAAAAAATAAACATGAAATAATATAAAGTGGAATCGATACCTCTTTTGCTTTTCCTATTGAAAGCTTAAGAATGGGATATAAAATAAACCCTATTGCAATTCCATCCGAAATACTTGATGTAAATGGAATCATTGCAATAATTAATATTGCTGGAAAAGCCTCGGTAAGATCACGTAAGTCCATAAAACGAATGTTCTGAGTCATTAATACTCCAATTAAGATTAGTATTGGAGCAATTGCATTATCTGGAATGAGACTCATATAGGGAATTGCAAAAGCTGATAATAAGAAAAAAGCACCAGTCGTAATCGCAGTCAAGCCTGTCCGTCCACCTGCAGTAATAGCTGCAGTGGTTTCGACTGTTGCTACGGTTGGACTCGATCCAAAGATCCCAGAAACAAGAGCTGAAATGCTATTTGCTTGTAATCCCTTTTTAAAATTATCCTCTCTTTTTAACAGAACCATTTGGCTATGAACAAGACCTATATTTTCAAAGACCACTACCATTGTGATTGTAAAAACTGCTATCCAAAACGAAAAGGACAGAAATTTATCAAAAGATAAATGTAGAAACACATCGTGGTAAGAATTCAATGAAAAATTGGCTTTACTAGTTGATGGGATTATACCCAAAAATGCTGCCAGTCCTGTTCCAAAAAGAATACTCCATAAAAAATGCCCTTTAATATTCCGTAAGAAAAGGATGATTGTGACCAGAAAGGTAATTATCGTTGCGATCACCTTTATATCACTTAAATCTCCCAGTGCAATAATTGATGTTCCTCCACGTACAACAAGACCACCCTTTTCCAATCCAATCAGCATTAAAAACAAACCTAAACCCACTGTAATCGCATCTTTTAATGTTTTAGGTATGGATGCATTTAAAATGTACGCAAGTCTTGTAAACGCGACGAGAGCAAAGATAATTCCTGATACAAATACTACCGCGAGGGCTTCTTGCCAGGATAGATTCATCGATTGAACAAGAGTATACGTGAATAATGCATTTATTCCCATTCCAGGAACTAAAATAATTGGAGCATTAGCCCATAGTCCCATGATTAAACAACCAAAAAAGGATGTTAAAATAGTTGCTAATACGGCTCCTGTTAATGGAATTCCCGCTTCTGAAAGAATAAATGAATTAACAGCAATAATGTACACAACAGTAAAAAAACCAATCATTCCAGCTGTAAATTCTTGCTTTACAGTCGTATCATGATCTTTTAACTGAAAAAAACTTTTCTTCTTCATGTCATTACCTATATTCAGTTGTCCCTCTCCCAACCCGCTTACATCTGCATAAAATATACAGGGAAGCCACAATTCATTATTATATCTTCAACTCCTTTACTTGACAATAAGTACCGTAAAAATGTAAGAGATATTCAGTAATAGTAGTTTCGAAAAAAATATATCAATAAACAAACAAGAATATAAAAATCAATTTCTTCTATACTTTCGATAAATTCAATAATCGGGGTATTCGGTGAAAACTGCTTTTGCCAATTAATCGGCATGATGCCTCTTTCAATTCTTGCAATGACTTTGTTTTCTTTATTAAACTCGATAGCCGAAGATTTTTTTACAATTGAATATTCAATCTTGTTTACAGAAAAGGAATGTTTATTTTTTTCTCTATTATTATGCGTAAGTATTAACCTTTCCTTATTATATGAGAGCCCAGCAGCTATTTTATTTGAAGAATCTAATTTAAACGTTGCTAGTATACTCCCATCTCGTTTTTTTATTTGATATATAGATGTAGTTTGAAAAAAAGTTTTCAACTTGGGAATTCTTTTTTCAGAAATTTCCCATTCACATAATCCGTTACTTTTAAACAACCTTATTTGAATGTTTCGTGCCGGGACATACATTACTAGAAATCGCTTATTATCATGAATGAATTTTTCCTGAGAATTTAAAAGAAAGGAAGCCTTTGAATGTCGATATACATAATAATGATATTTAAAGAAAAAATAGATTAATATAATGCATATTAGACCACATAAGAGTACTATGTTTATTGTAATTCCAAGACTAAACAGAATGAATAAACAAATCGTCGTATATATACTTATAATAATTACTTGATTAAAATATACCTTTGCCACCAAGGAATAATATTCTTTAATATTCATCTCTCTCTTCACCCTATTCTAGAAGTATCAATCTATTATATGAAAAAAAGATAGAATATATTCGTTTTTGGTGTCAGGCACCGCTTGTGGACTTTTCAATTAGTTTTCCACCCCATATGGACATTTTCGGTTTTCAAATGAAAATTTTTCCTTTTTGTCCATCTTGGGTGGAAAAAAAGATAAAATGTCCACGTATGGTGTCAGGCACCTTAACAATTAGAAAAGTCAGACATCAATTTGCAGAATGTCTGACTTTTGTTTTGACTCGTTACTATTTAGATCAGTTCTTTTCTCTTAAAGATTGCTAACGAAGAAACGAGTAATAGGACAATGAGGCAAAAGGTAATAATAATTGCTGATGTTGTACCTTCGGAAATATTCCCGTTACTCCATAATTCACCCGTATATTGAAATAATTTAGATGGAAACCATTTAAGTTTCTCTGGTACTAATGTCGGAACAAAGCTTAAAATAATTGTCAATGCAAGAGTCAAGGCTGCCGTTGCGCCTCCCGATTTCAACATACTACCAAAAAAGAAAACGAGTGTTACCACTAATGTTAACCATACTCCATAGATCATTAGTCCTTTAAGCATGAGGGAAACATCTATTAAAGCAAACAATTGATAAGTATAGTACCAGTTAGCGAACATTCCTAAAATATAGGACACCCAAACAATTAATAAGGCAGATGTCCATTTTGCAAGTACGTATGAGCGAAACGAGACCGGTTTTACTAAGACTAATGCGGCACTTCCATTTTTTCTTTCTCCTGGTATTGAGGACATAAAAGCTAACACAATAACCAAGATTCCAATCATATTAAAATACTGGCTTACCGTTCCAAATAAGACATCTGATGCTGATGGAGGCGGAATTTCGATTACTGATCCTTCTGGTAAATCTCCAAGAGAGTCAATAATTTTCGGCATATAATAGGTTGTTATGGGTTGAATCAATCCTAACAATATGAAAAGTAAGGGCATCCATACCCATCTAAAATTTCTAAGTGATTCTAAGCTTTCTTTTTTAAAAAATATGAAAAACTGTTTCATCCTCTCACCACTTTCGTGAAAACTTCTTCTAATGAAAGCATGCCAATTTCAAAACCAAGCAACGGCCAATTTTCATCACTAGCTCTTTTTAGTAACTGCTTCCTACCTTGCTCTTGATCTTTTACATTCACATGAATTTCTTTATTCACCATCTCTATCTTTTCAATCCAATCCTCTTTTTCTAAAGAGTTGTAGATGAATACTGGATTACTAGAAAAGTTCAAGCGAATTATTTTATTAGTATGTTTTTCTTTTACTTGACTTAATTCACCATTTTCAATAAGCTTACCGCTGTGCAAAAATAAGACATTATCACATACTTCTTCAGCATCATTTAAAATATGGGTAGAGAATAAAATAGTTGTTTCATTTTTCAACCTTCTCATTAGCTCTATCACTTCTCTGCGACCAAAAGGATCAAGTGCAGATACTGGTTCATCAAGTATTAAAATTTTTGGTTTATGAATAAGTGCTTGAGCGATTCCAAGTCTTTGCTTCATACCGCCTGAATATTGTCCAATACGTCGATTTCGCCCTTCCGATAAACTAACCATTTCAATTAGTTCATCAATTCTATGTTCTAATGCAAGTTTATTAATATTTGTTAACTGACCAACAAAGCGTAGATACTCTTCTCCGCTCATCCAATCAAAAAATGATGGATATTGAGGTAGATAACCGATTAAATAACGTAAATCCGTCTGAATAGGATTTGCCTGGGAGCGAGTCGTTCCACTAGTCGGTGAAATGAGTCCTGAAATCATATTTAAAGTTGTTGTTTTTCCAGCGCCATTTGGCCCTAATAAAGCTGTACATTTTCCTTCCTCTAGTGAAAAACTGATTGAATCGACAGCTTTTTTACCCTTGTAATTTTTCGTAAGATTTCGAACCTCTAGTACATTCATCTATTTTGTCTCCTTCCAACAATGAAATAAATGATTGGACCTACAATGCTTAAAAATAAAATAATTATAACCCAGAGCCATTTTGGTCCATTCGCTTGCTTCACACGAATTAAATCGATAATTGCGACAATAACTAAGACCAACTGAATTAATATGATCGGTGCGATTAAACCCCAATTAATCGATTGTAATGCATCTTGAATATTATCCATTCCTACCCCTCCAAAATGTTTGATCTAACTCTTGAAGTCCACCACTTTTTTCTATTTAACCGTTAAACTAATAATTATGGGTATTAATATGATAGTAATCATTACCATCCAACCAATTGGCCTAGCCAAATTAATTGTCCAACCAGTACCAAAACGCTTTTCTACCCATAAAGATGGATCATTCGGATTGAAATAAAATACACCTAATTTCCAAAAACGATCATCATCATAATTAATCTTATTATTACTAAAGTCATTTTTTATTTTCACCCTGCTTCCACCTTGACCAGTGGTGACAGATATAATAATCACTAGCAAAATAATGATTCCTACTAAACCTAATGAAAACCCTTGGAGTAAATTCTGATTGATGTTGATAATAAAGGAGAGCTGAATAAGAAAAAACATCAGTGACATTAATATGCTTGTCACAATCAAAAATAAAGACCATCTACGACGAAATATCACATTTTGTTTCATTGATTTTTCTGGATTTGATGCATTAATTTGCTGTTTGCTTCTAGAGATAATTTGATTGAGATATAAAAATAACCCTGTTAAAAATAACTGAATAAGAGGGAGTTGAAACACTGACCAGTAATTTTTATCTACCCAGTTGGTTACATTCCCTTTAAAATCGTATTTCATCGGCATTCTGTTCGGAATTTCTTTATAAAATAAAATCGTTATAATGATCGAGGCAATAGCAATGACAAATGAAATTAATAGCCATCCATTTGAATAAGTCTTTTTTTGAGAATGAAATCTTGTATCGATCGAGATGGATTGTGTTTTTGATTTTCTCCAATCATTACTTGCTTTTAACTTCTTCATTTGGTTATGAAACTTTAAATAGATTAAAAAAGAACCTATTGAAAAACCAATTATTGATACGAGCAATGATTGAATGACCCAATTTTCATTGCCAATTAGCCAGCTAATAAATACAAAAATGCAAATGATCAAACTGAGTATCCCTGTTAGAAAAACATACTTTTTTCTCATAACGATAAGCTCTTTACTACTGTATATTTCCTCGGGTATCGAAACCCCAAAGCACTCTGTCTTTCTAGTGATGTACGGAATTATCATCGTAATGATGGTAATAGGTATGACTGTAAAAAACACGATAAAATAACTCATCTCTTTTCCCCCATTTATTGTGTAATATCTTTAAAGATTTCGTTGCATAATTCTAAAAACTTTTCATCTTCCATCCCGCGACAAATAGATTCACTAATTAAAGGTCTTAGATTTTCTTTTAATGTCATCATAAACTCATCATTTACTGTTGGTAATTGGTCTGGATTGATAACGACCCCTTTTTGCCTGTGGATCAGAATAAAACCATCCTGTTTCAATAATTGATAGGCCTTATTTACTGTATGCATATTTACACCTAGATCCGCAGCCATTGTTCGAACTGATGGAAGGTCTTCACCAGGAAGAAGTTGCTTTGAAGCAATCCCTTCAATAATTTTATTTTTCAATTGGATATAAATGGGTGTTTCAGATTGTAAATCAAGACTAATAATCATTTCATAATCATCTCTCCTCTAGTCCATTCTAACTGTTATATAAATAATATAACAGTTAGAATGGGAAATCAATAGTAATTATTAAAATTAGACATTCTTAAAGATTATATTGCTACTGATAAGGTCTTGTAAGGAGCGTATCTAAGCCAATACATAAAGAATAGAAAAAGCTTGGAATGAATCCAAGCTTTTTCTTTTTATTTAATAAATTCAATCGTGAATGGTATACGATAAGCTTCACCTTGATATGCTTTGACAGCAGCTACAATCGTAAAAATGAATGCAAGTATTCCCAGCACCCAAAGTAAAACCACACCAATTAATACAAGAATTAAGATGGCACTAATAACAGAATACAGAAAATAGGAAATCGCAAAATTAAAATATGCCCTCCCATGAAAATCTATAAAATCGGAATCATCTTTCTTGATCAACCAAATAATTAAAGGACCAATAATTGTTGTAAAAAAACTTAATACATAAATCGCTGCAGCCATTAATTTTTCTTCTTGAGTTATCATTCCACATTCCTCATTTCAATTTGATTTCTAATACAAGAATATACGAATTTAATCTGTGTTTGTTTCCCATTTTGAAAATTTTTGATTAATTTCTTCTATATATATTGCATATGTTTATTATAGTTGTCCATATTTATCAATCATACAAAGTAGGTGAATTTTTTGTTATCAAATTTGCAGGCTTTCATTTTAGGCATTATCCAAGGATTAACAGAGTTCTTGCCAATTTCTAGTACGGGCCATTTGTATATTGGAAGACATTTATTTCATTTAGATGATGCCGGTCTTTTTCTTGATACGATGCTCCATGTTGGTACATTTCTAGCTATTGTTGTTGTATATAAGGATGAGTTTTGGAAGATGATTTGCCATCCGTTTAGTAAGCTCACATATATTATGATAATAGGGACGATTCCTGCGGTGGTTGTTGGCCTTTTACTCAAGGATTTTTTTGAGGAGATATCAAAAACAGGTGTCACCATAGGGTGGGAATTTCTAGCGACTGGACTAATTTTATGGTTTTCTGAAAAAGCAAAAAAAGGCAGCAAAAAATTAGAGGATATCGGTTACTCAGATGCACTTATTATTGGAACATTTCAAGCAGCTGCCATATTCCCAGCATTATCTCGATCAGGCTTAACCATTGCTGCAGGATTAATACGAAAACTAGATAGAGAAACTGCCGCTTATTTTTCCTTTTTATTATCTACACCGGCCATCCTTGGGGGGATTGTTTTACAAGGGAAGGATCTATTTACTGGACAAGTTGAATCTGTCACATTAACCGGTCTGCTAATAGGGACGATTACTTCTGCTATTTTTGGCTATATGGCCATTGTTGGGATGGTTAATTTTCTAAAGAAAAAATCACTAAAAATATTTGCATATTATGTTTGGATTCTAGGATTCTCCCTCATTCTTTTGCAATCAATAGGAATCTTCTAAATGGAGCTGAAAAATAATGGCAAGTGATTGGATAACAAATATTTTAGAAATTCTTGGGCAATATGGTTTTTTAGGTATAGCTTTAGCCTTAATGATTGAAATCATTCCTAGTGAGATTGTTTTAGGCTATGGGGGATATTTAATCTCAAGTGGAAAAATAAGCTTTATTTCTGCACTGCTTGCCGGGATAACGGGGGGTACCATTGCTCAACTTTTTTTATATTGGTTAGGTAAATACGGAGGACGTCCATTCTTCGATAAATATGGCAAGTTTCTTTTCATCAAACAAAAACATCTAGATGCGGCGGAAGGCTGGTTTAATCAATATGGTACAATTGTAATTTTTACAGCAAGATTTATCCCAATTGTTCGACATGCTATATCGATTCCAGCAGGTATTGCTAGAATGTCCTTCTACCATTTCCTCATATATACTCTAGCTGCGATGCTTCCTTGGACCATCCTATTTTTGCTCATAGGAATGCAGTTAAATCAACACTGGAACACGATTAGTGGTGTGGCAAATGCTTATATAAAACCGATTGTCATTATAGCTATTGGTTCACTTATAATCTATTTTTGTTTTCATTACATTCATAAAAAGAGAAGGAATTAGAACTTTGTCGAAATGAGGGTAATATAGTCAAAAAAAATTAACAAAAAACCTATTTTCAATTGCAAATTTTTATTGTAAGATACAATCAGAAACTAAACTTAAAAGCATAAATATTGTATTTTTAGGGAAGGCAAATGGTGCGCCACCAGCTCGTTTCTTGACTGGTTCTAGTGGGTTCGATTCCCACCCCGAAATTTTTTACGCAACTTTAAAAAATTTCGAGGGTGGAGATCTTCCTTTATTAGGGGACAACTGCCCTCTTTGGAGGGATCGTCATGCTCAAGAAACGCGAATTAATTGGTCAAGAGAACCATATTCTATTCGAACTAATGGTACACCCAGAAGTCTTTCCTTTTGTACGTCATAAGGCCTATTCACATGACGAATTTCTATTTCTGACCAAGAAAACAATAGAAGCTGAAGAGCAAGGTAAATTAATTTCCAGAACAATTATTGATGAATGGAGTAATCCAATAGGCACGATTAATCTATATGATATCGAAAATGGAGCCGGATTTTTAGGGACTTGGATTGGTAAAGCCTATCACGGAAAAGGCTACAACAAACTTGCTAAAGAAGTATTTTTTAACGAAGTTTTCTATGAGTTAGGTATTGAGACTATTTTTATGCGTATTCGAAAAGAAAATATTCGCTCAATAAAAGCTGCAGAAAAATTACCGTATACGATAAAAGCAAATGAATCACGCAAATCTATTTTCGAGCAAATAAATGCTAAAAATTATATATACGATTTATATGAAATATCAAAAGATCTATACTCACTGTACATTATGCGTCAGCAATCGATTCAAGATGAAACACAGGCATTAGAAGCATAAAGAACTCGCTTTTGCGAGTTCTTTATTTTTGGCTCTTTTCGTATAAATTGTTGTTTTTAGACTATAAACTTAGTCCGTTGATTTCCGCTCTTGCTTTCCGCGGGGAGGGATGGGAGCCTCCTCGGAGGTACCGCCTGTGGGGTCTCCCACTTCCCTCTTTTTCCCGCAGGAGTCAAGTGTCCTCCGCTACAATCAACTCAGATTGTTAATAAATTATCACTAAAAAAGCAACAAACTTTACGAAAACAGCCTTATTTTTATAAACTATTTTTCATTCTTTGTTTGTAGTTCATTATACAGATTTCTTACCACCCATGTTTTGTACAGTTCTAGTTTTCTTCTTCCTACAGGATGATAACGCATTCCCATATTTTTTAATTGTTGGACATACCATCCCTTTGAATACTTATAGGCCATTAACATTCCCCTTTCATTATTACTAGTCCATTTCAATATATGTGATGAAGATAAGGAATATGACCTTATTAAAAGACATAAAAAAGAACCTCCATTAGTGAAGGTTCTTACATATATTATTTACCGATAAATTCTTGAGTCCAATAGTTACCATTGGCAACATAACCTACACCAATATTAGTGTAACTTTTGTTTAAAATATTGGCACGATGTCCTGGACTATTCATCCAACCATTGACCACTTCTTCTGGAGAACGTTGACCCATTGCAATATTTTCACCTGCTGAACGATAAGAGATTCCAAATTTTTTCATCATATCGAATGGAGATCCGTAAGTAGGACTATTATGGTCAAAATATTTATTTGTTGCCATATCATTCGATTTAATTCGTGCAACTTTACTTAGTTCTGTATCAATTGATAATGCCGGTAAACCATTTTTTGCACGTTCTTTATTTGTTAAATCAACAACTTGCTTTTCAAAAGCATTTAAAGTATATCCACTTTGTTGATTATTTGTAGTTGTTGGTTTTGTAGTAGCTGGTTTTGTAGTTTGCCCAGTTGAAGGTTTATTTTGATTAACAACCGGTTTCTTTTCAGTTGTTGGTTTATTTTGTTGAACAACAGTTTTACCTTGTACATTATATTTTGACAATAATTGATTCATCCAAGTTTGTAGATCTTGAATATTGTTAGTTTTATAATCATATTGTACTACTTTCATATTTTGGTTGCAGTCATTTTGAAATGTTGCAGCATCTGCTTTATTCATAAATGGAGTTGCAAGAAGTGCCAATGCAGTTGCGGTAGTAATAATTGTTTTTTTCATGATTATTTTCTTCCTCCTTGTTATCTGCGTTGTTTGTCCTGCACAAAAATCATATCATATGTTTTTTGTAATATATTTGGAAAAGAATTCAATTATCATAGATTGATAACTATTTATAAGATTCTATTAGTAAAAGAAGCTTGGTAATATAGGATACTACTTAAATAGCTACCATAGGTTTGCCTCCAAAATTTTTACCAACTAATGATTAGTAATACCAAATATTAACTCATAATTGCTATTGACAGATTTTCAGGAAGAAGGAAAAATTAACGATTGTTTCAAATAGATTTCAAACATTTATATAAGATTAAAGTCATAAATGACCATGCTACAGGAACTTAAATAAGGTCACCATGTATCTCCATAAAAAAAAAGCCATTAGCATGAACTAATGACTGATTTCTTCCATAGTTTCTAGATAATATTTGATTAACTCCATTTTAAAGGAATTGTCTAAAGTAGATTCAGATATTCGCTTGATTGCATAATAAAACTTTTTTTCTATGGATTTTCTGATTCTAGGATGAGAATTTTCATCACGAAGCTCTATTAATATTGCCTTTTTTAGTTGTTCTTTAGAAGAATCAGTATTTTCTATACCTTTTCGGTTCTTCCAAATACTTAAATAAGCTTCATAAAGTTTTGAATCATTCATATATCCATCCCCTTTAGTAATTAATAACATAAATACGAACAAAATGGTTATCCTAATGTTAAAGACCTCGGATGAGGAAGAAATATAGAAATGCGGATAAAGGAGGTTTTTTTATGCATGGACCCTATTGCTGTCCAAATTGTAAAACGAATAGAACTCGTTTTAATATTATAGAGCAAGTTCCACAAGCAATAAAGATGGACCCAAAATCAGGGGATATTATTGAAGAATATGGTATCGAAGCACCTGATCTTTTTCATATTTCATATAATGGTCCAGAGTATCGGGTTCAATGTGGAGCTTGTGGTTTAGTAGAAGACGAAAAAACCTTTTTAAAATTCGGGGAGAATAAAACGAACTCGTAAGGGCTTTAATCAACCCCATACTATAATGTTCTTCGGCGATAAAAGTCCGCTTTTGACTTTTATTGCCGAAATATAATCTAGCCTTAAGGGGCTGCACACATAACTCTAAAAATAATCATATATAGAAAAACATCTATTTTGCCAATCTAGCTGTATGTACAGTCTGTAAATTTATATAATTGAATTTTCAAGCTTGCGTAATAGACAAATTAAATCATTTATTTCCTCTTTAGAAAACACTTTAAATTTTTCTTGTAAAAACTCTGAATTTAAAGTATTTAATTTTTTGATTAAATCATTTCCTTCGTTTGTTAAGCATAGAACAACTACTCTTCGATCCTTACTAGATCTCTCTCTTTCGATTAACTGCTTTTGAACTAGTGAGTCAGTAATACTTGTTATATGGCTTGCGGATACTTGTAAAGCCCTAGACAAATCTGACACCCGCATTTTCCCCTTCAGCAAATGCTTTAATACGATAAACTCATTAATTGTTACATATTCACTCATAACACTACTATATTGTTCACGCATCTTTCTAAAAACAATCCTAAATAACAACTCCAATTCAGATAATTCGTTATCCATTAGCTTTTATCCTTTCATTTTCACCCTTCCTTTTATGATACTATAAGATTCAGATTAAAAAAAGAGGATGACCCATAAGTGTCTAGCACTTTCTTTGAGGGTCACCCTAATTATGTGTCATACTCTCTATTATTTTAATATGCTAATAGCTTTTTTCACTTGAGTATCATTCTTAACAATCTTTTCTCTAATTTTATTCATTAATTGAAGCGTGGTTTCTCCTTCAATAATGCCGTTAACCTTTAATTTTTCTTTCTTTTGAAATTCTTTTACAGCTTTTTCTGTATTCTTATCGAAATATCCATCTACTTTTCCAGGATTGTAACCTAGTGCTTTCAACATTTCTTCAGCGGCTTTCACTTCATTTGATAATGACGAAACCTTAAGCTTGCTGTCAGGATTAATAATTGGAAGTTCTGAATATTTTGGGAGAGTCACCTTATAATTAGGATCAATCCCTTTTTTATGAATCCAATTCGCATCAGGGGTTAACCATTTTGCGGTTGTAAATTTAATATTTGATCCATCCTTAAAGTCACTTGCAGTCTGAACAGTTCCTTTTCCAAACGATTTCAGACCAACCAATGAAATCCCTGCTGATTCACTAACTGCAGCAGCAAATATTTCAGATGCACTTGCACTTCCATTGTCAATAATGACCGCTGTAGGTACATCTATTTTCTTTCCGCCCTCTGCTACTATTTCTTCTCTTTTTCCTTTTTTGTCCTCTATTTGCACAATTTTCTTTCCTTCAGGTACAAAAAGATTCGAAATTTTTATCGCCTGATCAAGTAATCCGCCTGGATTTTGGCGAAGATCAATAATTAGTGCCTTCATTCCTTTTGAATCCATATCTTTCAGAGCATTTAAGAGTTCTTTATAAGTATTTTCCGAAAAGCTTGTGATTTGAATTTTCGCTACTCCATCCTTCATCATTTCCGGATATACTGTATTCAGTGGAATTTCATCCCGGGTGATTGTAAGTTGTGATGTTTCATGAGAACCAGCTCTTTGGATGGACAATGTTACTTTCGAACCTTTTTCGCCGCGTATTAAAAGAACCGCTTCATTTGCACTCATTCCGCGAATACTTTTACCATCTACAGAAAGTATTTTATCATTGGGCTTAATTCCCGCTTTTTCTGCAGGAGATCCTTTGATTGGAGAAACAACAACGATAAATCCGTCTTTTTCCTGAATTTCAGCACCAATTCCTTGGAACGACGAGGAGATACTTTCGTGAAATTTCGTTGCATCTTCTTTAGTCATATAATCAGAATATGGATCATCTAAGGAATCTACCATTCCTTTAATCGCACCGTTAATTAATTTTTCGTTATCCAAATCCTTGTAATAATTTTTTTTCAATTGATCATACGTATCGTATAATTTATTGAACTCTGTTCTTTGGTTAACGCCAACCGTTACTGCTTTTTCATCACCAAATGCTAAGGCAAACGTTGTAATACCAGCTGTTGCAAAAACTAAAACAAATATAAGCATGATAAATTTAAATTTTCTTATTCGTATATAGCCATTTGTTTGTTCTGCATGAGAATCTATTTCTTGCTTATCATGTTCCAAGACCTTCACCACTTTCTTACCCGAAATACACTGCCTAATTTTCGAAAAATTTTCACAAAAAGAAATGCTAACTTCTATATTTTATCAGCTTTTTATTAATTACGAAAGAAAAGCTTTTTTACGGCATTATGACATTAAAATTTATATCATTTTTTAATGTTCTCTTTTTATTCTCAAATTGATAATATTTGTAGAAAAAGCAGGCATTGCCTGCTTTTACATTTTTTTGACCTCTTGAAAGTACTCCTCTAATGTCCAATTATTTTTATAAATAATTGAAGCTACTTTTGTACCAACATAGCGAAAATGCCATGGTTCATATTCGTAACCTGTAATTTTTTCTTTTTCTTTTGGATATCTCAATATAAAGCCAAATTCATGGGCATGTTCACGAAGCCATATACCTTCTTTTTGCTTCCCGAAATTTTCGGTCAATAGGAAGTTTTCAGATTTACCCGTAATATCCATTGCAAGCCCAGTTTGGTGTTCACTTTGACCCGGAGTTGCAACAGCTTGTACAGCCTTTTCTTTTCCTACTTTAGCTATTTCTGCATCTTGTAAAGCTTTTTGTCTTTTATAAGAGCGATATCCGGATGAAGCATATAAGATGATTCCATCCTTTTCAGCTTTTTTGAACATTTTTTCTAATGCCGCTGCTGCTTCTTTTCTCATATAGCTTTTTTCAATATCTTGGTTTCCGAAGGAAAAATTTACATTCGGACGAACTAAATCCTTAGGTTCGTAAGCGCCTAAGGAATATTCCTTATTAACCAGTGCAAGTATGTTAGATCTATTCTCAATGAGATTTTGACCATTTACTACCTTTATATGATTAAAATACTTAGATTCTAATAGTAAGTCAGGTTTTGAAGTTACCTGTGATTGCTTTGTTTCACCACTCGTATTTGAATCCTGATGCGGAGAAACTTTTTTAGTATCAATATTACTATTCTGTCCCCAACTACAACCACCTAGTAGGAGGAGCACTGATGTCGTTGCTATAATTCGTTTCATGTTTTCACCTTTCTTCTTGTTTCACATACAAAATGGAATACATAATAAATATTATCAAAACTTATAAAGGTCTGCTAGAAAAATTTATTGTAAAAAAATAGCCTCGCGTGTACCGAGACTATTTCTATTAAACCTTATTATTCGAAGTAAATTAGACTAATGTTGCTAGCGCTACTTCAATCATATCATTAAAGGTTGTTTGACGCTCTTCAGAGGTTGTTTCTTCACCAGTTAAAATATGGTCACTTACAGTTAATACTGATAAGGCATTTCGTCCATATTTTGCCGCAAGCGTATATAATGCCGCAGTTTCCATTTCAATTGCTAAAATACCATATTTAGCCCATTTTTCATGGTCAGCATTATCATTATAGAACATATCTGCAGTGAAAACATTTCCTACTTTTAAATTCAACCCTTTTTTAACTCCACCATCATATGCTTTTCTTAATAATTCAAAGTTAGCAGTTGGTGCATAATCAATACCACCGAATGTAAGACGATTCATCTGAGAATCTGTTGAAGCGGTCATCGCCAAAATTACATCTCTGACTTTGACATCTTTTTGTATTGCACCACATGTACCTACTCGAATTAAATTTTGAACATTATAGCTTTGCATTAATTCATTAATATAAATAGAGATAGATGGTACACCCATTCCTGTGCCTTGAACAGAAACTTTTTTTCCTTTATATGTACCAGTAAAACCATACATATTTCGGACCTCATTATAGCAAGTCACATTTTCAAGAAAAGTCTCAGCTATATATTTAGCCCGTAATGGATCACCTGGTAATAGCACTGTTTCAGCGATTTCATTTTCTTTTGCATTAATATGTATACTCATATAAATCCTCCTTCAAAATCCAGTATGTCCATTGTACTGGTTTACTATAAAGGATGCAATATTCTTTTGTAATGATGCGATCAATTTTAGGGAAGATTATGAAAGAATTTAAAAGAAGGAGGGTAATGGATGGGAAAGAAGCATCGCAATCGTATCAATGGTCAAAAGAAAAACAACCATATTCCTGCTGAACAAATTGTTGCTGAACATGAGGCCCACGCGAAGGAATTCTCTGCAAAAGATCGAAAATAAGAAAAGCGGAAGCGCCGCAGATCTAGCCTACGGATTTTGTAGTCTTCGACTGAGATAAAGGAAACACGGTGAGGTAGTTCACGAGTCGATGCCCGCTTATCGTATGGAAAAGATGAAGAAATCCGCTAGCCGATGGCTGCTTGCGCTAGACAGAAACTAATTTATTTAGTAAAAAATTTTATCCTTTCTTAACCTTTAAAAAAGCCTTCCTTAACAGGAAAGCTTTTTTTAAAACTATGACACCTTTTTAAGTTTGAAGTCGGACACGTTAGAAATCATCTTCCGATTCCTCATCAATAATTGATTTTGCGATTAAGTAGTCAAATGTTATGTCGGCGATTTCTTCAACCTCTTCTTCTTTAGGAGCATACCCTCTCTTAATTAATTCTTGAAAGAAAAATTCCGCTATCTCTTCCGTATCAATAATCACTTCAATATCCCTCATTAAAATCGCCTCCTTTGATTTACAATGTATGTTTTTTAAGCAAATTTTATGCACAGGCTCTTAACTGATTGAAACCAACTTTATATTGTTCTTGTTTTTGTTGGACAAGCATATACATTTAACAAATGATCATTACTTTTTAAGAACGGGGGCAATAACTATGATTCACTCTCATAATAATCAAAAAATAAATAAAAGTTCAGATAACATTGAATCAAATATTCTATTTTATATGGAGAAAGTATTATCCTTTTTATTTAAATCTTTTATCATCTCTTTTGTAGCATTATCAATCTATCTTTTATTTTTTTAAATTTTCATTTTTATATAGTGAAAGATTTAGTAATTGCTTTTCTATTACATGAAGATTTGACAGATATTTTTCATCATTAAACATTAAAAATAGTGTTTTATAATCATTATATTTATCCAGCAAGCAGTCAATCTTATGGGAAAGTTGTTCTTTCGGTGCAGGGATTAATAATGGTTTTTTTGTCTTTTTTACTGGATAAACAAATCCAAATTTTTTTAAGAATGCATCTGCATGTTCTGAGTCAGCAACCAATATCAACTCTGCTTCATCGGCTTCCAGCCATTCACCATCATTCACCCTTGTTAATTCATAAATGATGTCTTCCCATGCATCCTCCTGGTATCTCCAAATCTCTGTACGAAATCCAACAACTTTAAAAAGTTCATCTTTATATCCTTTAACTTGAACTAAGTCTCCAAAAAAGAATTTATATTCTATGTCAATTTGTTCTTTATCAAATATTTCACCCTTATAATCAGTTAGTAACATGATTCCATTCTCTTTAAATAAACCGCCGCTTTCATTAACTTCATACAAATATTGTCCATCCAACATTTTAATACTTGTTATTTTACCAACGGAACCATATTTTGTTACTACCACAATATCTCCTATCTCATATTTTGGTTGCCCTGGATTTTTCATTTCCTCCCGTCTCCTTGATACAAAGCCTAAGTATTATTAATTAGTATATGCAATGTCAATGCGAACGGTTTTGATTATTATTTAGTCTCATTATTCAAAATTAACTTATCTTAACAAATAGGTCATTGTTTTTTTTCAATTATGTATAGTTCCCATGCCTCGTCAAACACAGTCATTGATTTTAAATAATGTCCATTCAGTTCAAGATAGGAACTAATCTCATGATAGTCAAATGAACCTTTTGGGAAGGAATGATCTTCATAAGCATAATTAGCGAATTCGGAAATACTATCTTTAGGTTTCGGATTACGATATTTCATTAAATAGTGATAAAAAGTTTGATTCATATAGGGGACCCTTTCTTTTGATTATATATTTTAAAATTACATGCTCAGAAAACATAGCAAAAACCTCTTCATTATCCCCTATTATATTTTAACTCTACCTATAATAAAATACATGACAATTGCTCTATTTCCTTTTTCATACAAATTTTCTGTGTTTTTCGACAAAAAAAATAACTTTGACTAGATTATTCAATTAAGTGAAGGTAAAATTAATATTAGTAATATTTTCATAATTCAATAGACCAAAGGGGGAAAAGGTTTGATAAAGAAGCAAAAAAACACCAAGAAAGAAAAAACGCCTAAACCAATTAAAATAGGTCTTTTTCAAAAAATGAAAAAAAATAAATCAAGTGGGAAAAGAACTTCCTATTTGCAAACGATTAGGGGAAAAGTAGTAATATCCTTCAGCATTTTAACTTTATTGTTAATAGTTTTGACTACTACATCATACATCAATATGTCAAAGCTAGAATCAGAAATTAATAGGGTTGTTGAACAAGACTTAGTTGTCCATGAGAAAGTCAATGATATCAAGAGTTCTTCATTAAAAATCGAATCAGCCGAACTAAGCTATGTCGCTTCAGCGGACAAATCTTTCTTAAAATCCATGGATAAAGAAAAGGAAAATGTCCACTCCCTGATTACTGATTTACAAAAGATGCTAAAAGGAAATAAATCACAATTAAAAAAATTAGATGGGATTGAGAATGCCTATCAGTTTTGGATTGATTGGATTACTAAAGTTATTCAAGTAAGAGATTTTTGGTCGATTGAAGAAGCTGGCAAAGAGATTAAGTCTGCAAGAGGTCAAGATTATATAAAGCAAATGAATGAGAATATACAAGCATTAGTTGATGTTGAAACAAAATCGACTAATCAACGGATTGAGAACTTACATATACAAGCTACTATTGCAAAAACGGTTACTATTAGCTTATCTTTATTTGCACTTATTTTATCTGTAGTATTAGCAGTTGTATTATCAAGAAATATCATTTCAAGTGTTAGAAAAATCAGCTCATCTATTCTAGATATTGCAAATGCAGGAGGAGATTTAACAAAACGAATTGAGATAAAATCACATGATGAACTCTCTGGACTTGCTAAGGATACGAATGTTCTAATTGAAGGTATTGCTAACCTTGTTAAAAAGGTTTCTCTCATGTCTGAAAATGTATCGGCAAGCAGTGAGGAACTGTTAGCATCAGCTGAAGAAACTTCAAAAACGATCATGTCGATAGCTGAAACTTCAAGTGAAATTGCAACTGGAAGTGAACATACATCCAAACAAATGGATGAATCTTTAAATAAAATGAAATCATTAGAAGCAGTTGTAAATACCTTAAATACTCAAGCAGAAAGATTGAAGATTACTGCGCATAATATGCAAACAGCCGCGGAAGCTGGTAGCGAATCTGTAAAAGAAGCATCAAATGAAATAATGAGTATTGAAGAAACGATGGCAAATACTAGTACAACAGTTGAAACACTCGGTAAAAAATCACACGAAATTACAAATATTATTAATACAATAACTGGGATTGCTGCACAAACGAATCTTTTAGCATTAAATGCTGCGATTGAGGCTGCACGAGCGGGAGAACATGGACGGGGATTTGCGGTAGTTGCGGATGAAGTAAGAAAGCTTGCTGAACAATCTCAACTCGCTGCTAAAGAGGTAACAAAGATCGTACATTCCATACAAAGTGAAGTAGAAAAAATTATTGAACAAAACAAAGCTGGAGTCAGTGCAGTGATTTCTGGTGTCGAAATTTCAAATGAAACCAATCAATCTCTTCAAAAAATATTACAACAATCGAGTGAAACGAATAACGTTATTGCTGAAATGGTTGATCAAATCGAACAATCTCTATTACTTAGTCAAGAGGTTACATCCTCGTTTACAGAAGTTAGTGAAATTGCAGAAATCACAGCTGCACATACTGAAACGACCGCTGCTGCCTCTGAAGAAGGTTCGGCTGCAATGGAAGAAGTAACAGCATCTGCAACAGAATTATCTAAACAAGCAGAAAACTTAAGGGAACTCATTTCCAATTTCAAAATATAAAAGGGGCGGATACTTCCTCCCCTACATTCAATTACCTTTTAGATTATTTAATTAGGTCCAAACCAGCATGCTCCTATTATTATTAAAAGAATAAATAAAACAACAATTAGAGCAAAGCCTCCTCCAAATCCCCCACCATAACCACATCCATAGCCATAACCGTAACTGGCAGTTGGATAACAGCAGCTGTCATATCCGTAGTACATACCCTTCACTCCTCGGACGGTTTTTATGTTCCAATTGTAAGGTATGTCAAAAACCCAGACATTGTTTGTGCATTCGCCCATTTTTATATTAATTAAATGATGTTTCGAAATATTCCTATTTATTCTTCACTAAATAAGTAGCTAAATTCACCATATCCTTCATCTTCAAGGCTATCTTTAGGAATAAATCTTAATGATGCAGAATTAATACAATAACGAAGCTTTGTCGGTCCTGGTCCATCATTAAACACATGACCTAGATGTGAGTCAGCCGTTTTACTTCTTACTTCTGTACGTACCATGCCATGACTTGTATCCGACTTTTCAATAACTTCTTGCTCCTCTATTGGCTTTGTGAAGCTTGGCCATCCACATCCAGCGTCAAATTTATCCTTGGAGCTAAAAAGAGGTTTACCCGAAATAATATCTACATAAATTCCTTCAGCAAATTGATCCCAATATTCATTACGAAAAGGAGGTTCTGTTGCGTTATTTTGTGTAACTTCATATTGTAATGGGTTTAGTTTTGATTGTAAGCCCTTATCTATCATTTCCATCACTCCAATGTTTACGAATAAATGAAGCTCTTCCAGAACCTTCACTATAAGCATGATAATGTTCTGGATTTTTTTTATAATACTTTTGATGGTACTCCTCTGCATGATAAAAATTTGTAGCAGGAATAATTTTGACGACAATCGGTTTTTGAAATTGCCCACTTAATTGAAGCTTCTCTTTTGAATCTTGAGCTAAATAATGCTGATATTCATTATGATAATAGATGGCCGGTTGATAAGAAATTCCTCTATCATAAAATTGTCCGAATGCATCTGTAGGATCAATTTGCTGCCAGTATACATTTAATAATTTTTCGTACGGAAAAATTTCTGGATTAAATGTGATTTGGACAGCTTCTGTATGTCCTGTTAATCCTGAACAAACTTCCTCATAGGTAGGGTTTTCTGTTTTTCCACCAATATATCCAGAAACGACGCTATCAATGCCTGGCAATTCATCAAATGGCTTTACCATACACCAAAAACAGCCGCCCGCAAATGTTGCTTTTTCTGTTGGCATTTTCTTCACCCTTCTCTCATTTAGTTGGAAATTCCAATGTAAAAGCAATATCATTATTTTTCAAATCAAATTTGTCAGCATGGACAATCATATCGTTATTTACTTTCATCTTTTGCAAACCAACATAAACAATTTTATTATTTGGTTCAATGCTTACCCAATTAGGTAATTTATATGAATTTTGGATAAAATGTAATACATAGGAAACTGGAAGCTTCAGATCTCCTATGAGAATTGATTTTGGTTTTAATAATAAATCTCCATTTGCAAGAGCTTCTGGATCAAAAGTCATTTTTAATTGGATATCTTGTGAAAATATTTGAATGGTCCCATACAATTCCACTTCATCGGTTAAATTAATACTATAATCAATAGGACCGTTTAAACCTTCTTTTTGAATATAATGATTGATTAAACGGGTTAAATCATCTTTATTCGTATTAACTTTAAACTTTACATTTTCTGTTATCTTAGGAGCTGGTAACACTTTTTCTTTTCCTGGTGTAAAAATAAAGTAAGTTAATAAAAATACAACAATAATGTTAATAATTAATAAACTGAAAAATGCAATTTTCCATCGATGTTTCCCCATAGCATCTCTTCCTTCACAACACTTTATTCATTTAGCATTATTTCTTTACTATCATTCAAATAGTCAAAAACTCGATTAGCGATAAGTTTATATCCCTGATCGTTTGGATGAAAATTATCTGAATACAAAAGATCTTTTTCCTGATCTTCGAAAATATCCGAAATAGGTATAAATAGAGATTTATTATATTGGTTAATTACTTGTTTACTTGTATTGTTCCAATCCAAGATAATTTCATCCACTTCTTTAATGTCAGAAAACCATTTCATGAATGGATTGTAAATACCTATCAAGACAATCCCGGCATTTTTATTATATTCTCTTATCGTTTTTATTATTTCATTTAGTCTTTGCTTATATCCTATTAGTTCATGTTCAAACTTTGAAATTTTCAAGTTAGAAAAGTTATCCTTGAAAACTTTCATTACATCATTTCCGCCAATGGTGATCATCACTAGATCCGCTTTTTCGATTTCTGAGCGAATCTCGTTTTGCTGAAGTCGCTTCACCAATTGATCTGTGCGATTACCCATCACACCATAATTTTTAAAACTTGCTTTTCTTACCTCTTTTAATGTTTCAAGATCACTTCTTAAATATGGAATGTATCCACCATTATTTGAACTATCACCTATACCTTCCGTTAAAGAATCACCAATGGAAACAATACTCAAGTCCTTTGGAATAAAGTCAACAGGAGGTTTGGTTTTACTTTCACCATTCATGGTTTTTAATGTGTGTTCTTTAAATCCGAATGAACATCCTGAAACAAAAAGCAATATTGTTAAAAGTAAGGTGAGAATTTTCTTCATTATTAGGTCACCCCGCTTTAATGTTCGATTTATTATAACATGGAAATTTAGTAGGTAATCATATCTTTTAAGTTCTTCATTTCATTATAAATAGTTCAAAATATTATTTACAAAATTAAATTATGAAACCTGAATTTTATCTTTTTTATAAAATATGAAAATAACAACTACTATTTATGACAATTTTCTTCGATAATGGGACTTAAAATAAAATCGTTGAGTTTTTGATATATCAAACTCAACGACCTCCTAAGCTTTATTTTTTCACATTTAGTTTTATAAAGTGGATCATACTCTGGGCCATTATTTCCTATGATAAACCTGAAATTCATAATCATATGGATTTTCTTCGTTTTTTATACCCTTTTCACATGAAACTTGTACCCATTCTGACCAATCAATTATTGGAAAATATGTATCTCCGCCAATATCCTCATTGATTTTAGTTACATACAACCGATTAACTTCATCCATGAATAAACCAAATATCTCAGATCCACCCGTTACGAAGACTTCATCATCATTTTTTTCAATCCAATTTAATAATTGATACTTTGTTTGAAATATTAAACAGCCCTCAGCGTGAAAATTTTCATCCCTCGTCAGGATAATATTTTGTCTGCCAGGTAATGGTTTCCCGATTGACTCATAAGTTTTACGCCCCATCACAATTGGATGCCCCATTGTAGTCCTTCTAAAATATTTCAAATCTTCAGGAAGGTGCCACGGAAGTTGATTATTTTTACCGATAACCCCTTTTTCATCTTGTGCCCATAAAAAGGATATCATACACTAACCACTCCTTTTATATGAGGATGCGGATCATATTCTTCAATTGCAAAATCTTCATATTTAAAATTAAAAATATTTTTCACCATAGGATTTATTATCATTTTTGGTAATGGCCTAGGCTCCCTAGTTAATTGAGTTTTTACCTGTTCTATATGATTTGTATATATATGTGCATCTCCAAGAGTATGTACAAATTCACCAGGAGCAAGTTCACAAGCTTGAGCTATCATCATCGTTAATAGTGCATATGAAGCAATATTAAATGGAACACCTAAAAAAATATCAGCTGAACGTTGATAAAGTTGACATGAAAGTCGTCCATCTGCAACATAGAATTGAAAGAAGCAATGACATGGAGGCAGTGCCATTTTATCTAGATCAGCAACATTCCATGCATTTACAATCAAACGACGAGAATCAGGATTTGTTTTAATTTGATCTATAACCTCGGATATTTGATCAATCGTATTTCCATCGGCAGCTGTCCAAGAACGCCATTGGTGTCCATATACTGGTCCTAAGTCCCCATCTTCATTTGCCCATTCATTCCAAATTCTTACTCCATTTTCTTGAAGATAATGAATATTTGTGTCACCATTTAACATCCAAAGCAGTTCATGAATAATTGATTTCATGTGAAGTTTTTTAGTAGTTAATAAAGGAAATCCCTCTTGTAAGTTAAATCTCATTTGATAACCAAATGTACTGTATGTTCCAGTTCCTGTTCTATCCTCTTTTTTTACTCCATTTTCGAGTACATGCTTACAAAGTTCCAAATATTGTTTCATAAAACTATAATCACCTTTTTCTACTTAAGACTTGAAATATAAGGATGTGCCTTTTGCGGCTTTTTTTATTATATCATAACAATCGAATTTCAATTAATGGTATATCTCTTCAAAATAAAAATCGGCAAATGCCGATTTTTTTAGTAGTATTTAAGAATTCATCCACTTTGGTGGAGTATTTTTATCCCAATATATTTTTCCTAAATCATAATGTGTTTGATATCCATCGAAGCGTGTGTGGTAATGAAAGTTAAAGTAATATCCATCCATTGGCGGGCGATCTCTTCTTACATGAAACCGGATAATATCTTCTTTCGTTTTTACATTGTATATATGAAATATTTTTTCACTGACTCCACCACTTGGTGTCTCAGTAATAGCTAATGAAGATAATTCTTCCTCAGGATATAGGGCTATTGTCATCTCAATTGCATCTTGAATTTTTGGAAGAATCACTTGTCTGAATTCATCTTCTATGACAGGCGAAATCTTTCTTCCGAACTTTTCAAATGATTGTTTTTCCGCTTCATTCATCATCTTATGAATCAATTGTTCTCGATCAATTTCTTCGTTATCAAAATCTTCGCGAGCACTTATATGAGGATTAATTGATGAAGTTTGAGCAACACTCGTATTTGAACTCTGCTGCCTCGTTTTATCTACATCTTGGTTCCCATTCCAAATAGCATGTGCAGGAGTAACTAAGCCAAATGTTAAAATAGAGACAAGTACGACAACTGATTTTCTAAGCCATTGTTTCATACAAAAAGTCCTTTCCGATGTAAAAAGCCTATCTATGAAATTACTAATTACTTATACTATTATCTTATACTTATAGAGACGAAATTGGTACAAAAAGGTTTCAATTTTCACAAAAAAGATATATAATTAATATTATCAAATTATTCATCAACTTAAAAATATTCTAATATGCACAAATAATATTTTATATTAAATCACTTTATAGTAAAGTCATTTAGAAAACTATTTTTTCTCAAAATGTATATGCAATTTTTATTCTCGTATGATAGTAATAAGTACAATTTCACTTTTATAAGATTTATATTCGTAAGGAGGATAATATGAGCGCACTCATTTATATCGGCATATTTCTAATGCTGGCTTATTTTGTCTATTTAACAGCTACAGATTAATTTTAATTAGAAAAGCGCAAGCGCCTTGCTCATCGACGTACTTCCTTTCGGGACTTTCGACTGAGATAAAGGAAACGCAGGGCCTAAGGGCGAATCGATGTTGACTTATCGTAGGGAGAAGTCCTGAAGTACGTTAGTCGATAGGCGCTGGAGCTAGACATAGCAGACACTTTTCATGTCTAATACCTTTAGTAAATTTTATACTTTCTTACCTTAAATAAAAAAAAGAGGGGTACATTTATCAGCCCCTCGAAATCAAAAATTTGACAAGTAATATATATCCAACTTCAGCAATTTACTAAATTGAATTTTTTTCTAAATTAATTATTCCAAAGTGGAATTTCGCAGACTTCCTAATAAAAACTTCAAATCCATATTGATCAAAGCGCTTGGAACGAAAATGATCCTTAAGGATAATACGTTGTTTAGCTACTCTCTTTGCTTCAGATAGTACATCTTCATTAAGATTAGAATATAGTGCAAATTGTCTTAAACTTGAAATCCCATCTGATGAAAGTATCTTCTCTTCGAACATTGGATCAAAATAAATCACATCCACTGATTTTTCTGGTAACTCTTTGAGAACGTCTAGATAATTAGCATTCTTTGTTTCGATTCTTCTCATAGCTTGATTCATTTCTTCTAATTCTGATTCCCACTTTTCTAAACCTTTATTTACTAAAAAATATAAATACTTATTAGCTTCAATAGCCCTTACTTTACCTTTTTTCCCGACAACAAATGAAGCAACAATACTATCAGATGCAAGCCCCATTGTACAATCAAGGATTGTCATGCCGGGAGATAATTTTGCAGCTTCGATAAACGGGTCTTTTTCACCTTTATTCAACCTTTTTATACGAAAGCTGGCGGAATTAGGATGAAAGAAAAAAGGCTTTTCTGAATAAAGAGGATATAACTCCAATCTATTTTTTCCAACAACGATACAATCACTCTGAAACAGCTGCTGCATTATTTCGATTGATCGCTTTTTTCTAGGAATAAAGGGGATATTCAATTCTTTAGCAATAATTTTAGCTTCATCAATCATAAATTCTTCTGTTCTTCCAGCAGTTGTTACAATCATTTCATCACCTAAAAAAGAGGTGTCTCTGATAGACACCCCGTATATTATAAATATTTGTTAAATGCAGAAGTTAAATTACTCACAATTTCCTCTACGTCATGATCTTCAATGTCATCACGAGGAATGAAATGTACAACTTCCTTCCCCTTTAAAAGTGCCATAGATGGGGACGATGGTTCGTAACCAACAAAATACTCCCGCATTTTTGCTGTTGCTTCTTTATCTTGTCCAGCGAAAACCGTAACTAAATGATCTGGTTTTTGACTGTTATTCTGAACAGCTTCAATAGCTGCAGGACGAGCGAGGCCTGCTGCACATCCACAAACAGAATTAACAACAACAAGAGTAGTTCCCTCTACTGAATCTAAAAAGTTTTCTACTTGCTCTGTTGTCGTTAATTCTTTAAAATTAGCGTTTATAAGTTCTTCTCTCATCGGTTTTACAATTTGTTTCATATACTCTTCATATGCCATTGACATCTTTTTATTCCTCCATCTTCTTTTATTTATTTCCTTGTCTTGCTTCTAACATTTGCTTCCATACAGATCCCTTTGCCTGCTCACCACCAGCAATTCTTTCGATTGCCATCTTTACCTGTAATTTCACTTCAAATTCTGGATCATTTTCAGCTTTATTTAATGCAGGTAGAGCTCTTTCATCTCCTTCTTCATATAGAAACATTGCCGCTCGCCAGCGAACAATTTTGCTTTTATCAGAAAGTGCTTCCATCATTGGTTCAATTGCCTCTTTAAAACCAAGATCTGATAAAGCATCACCTGCAGTTCGTCTTACAGTAACAACCTTGTCTTTTAGCCCCCTAAACAAAAGTGGAAGGACCTGTTTATCTTTTATCATACCTAGATAAACGACGGCTAATCTTCTAATAGATGAATTTTCATCCTCTAATGCCTTCTCAAGGACAGGCAAATCTTCTATTGTCGGCTCTTCCATTTGTTCAAGAAGCTGATATCTTTTTCTCCAATCGGGATCTTCTAGCATTTCTGGTGTAACCTTAATTAATTTTTTTAGCTGTTGTTCTGTATTTGTGTGCGGTTTTTTCGTTGCTTCAATCAGACTTTTTAATCGTGTCTCTGGATAGGCTGCTAGTAGTTCTTCAACAACATCATGGCCAATTTGGTCCAAATCACCGTATCGAACACCCATCTCTTTCCATTTTCTTAATAATACATAGTTTTCGCCTTCCAATTGGGCCTCACTCATTGCGTGAACAAAGCTTTGCGGCAAACCAAAGCGTTTTTCTTGTTCTCCATCTGTTAATTTTACTTGTAAAGGAATCCCTTTAAACATTTGAACAAATACATTCACTTCCCCATAATGTTCATCAATTCCTGAAGTAGTGAGCTGTCCGCTATCTTCCTCTCCGAATATTTCCCTAACCTTAGGTAAAATTTGCTGCCAGTCAAACTTCCCATTCCGTTCCACGGCAAGGAAATCTGCCACATGATAAACCCCTTTAACACCTTCGATTTCTAATACATCTTGAATAAATTTTGGCGCATCATTCGCATGCTCTTTTTTATAATTGCTACTTTTACCCGCAGGCAGTTCTTGATCTAAAATTACTTTCATTGTGTTCGGACTGGGAGTTGGCTCAATTGAGATAATTTTCACCGATAGACCACCTTTCCTATAATTGTATTCATTCTAGCATAATCACTTTAATCATTTATTCATATATGCTCATAAATCTTGATTAAGTTAAGACATTGAATCCACTAATTCAGATAGATAGCTCCACCGCTCTATAAGGAATTCAAGTTTTTCATTCTGTGTACCAAGTTCTTCAGATAATTTTTGAGCTTTTTCAAAATCACTTCCAACCTGATTTAGTTGATCTTGAATGGATTCAATCATTTCTTCAACTGCAGCTATTTCTTTATCAATCTCTTCCCACTCTTTTTGTTCTTTATAGGACAGTTTTTTCTTTTTCAAAGGATTTTTCACTTCAATTGGTGAAGAAACCTTCTCTTTTACAGGTTCTTTGTTTTCAGATTTTGTATTTTGTTCCAAATACTCACTGTAGGTACCGAAGTAGCGGTCAATATTCCCTTCTCCTTGAAAAATTAAAAGTTGTTCAGCAGTTTTATCAAGAAAATATCGATCATGGGAGACAGAGATGACTACTCCCGGAAAATCCTCTAAATAATCTTCTAATACGGTTAATGTCTGCGTATCTAAGTCATTGGTCGGCTCGTCTAGTAAAAGCACATTCGGTTTTCCCATTAAAAGCTTAAGAAGGTATAATCGACGTTTTTCACCGCCAGATAATTTTCTTATCGGAGTACCGTGAGTGTTCATTGGAAAAAGAAATCTCTCTAACATTTGCGTTGCAGATATGGATTCCCCATCCTTCGTAGTCACTACTTCACCTTGTTCACGAATATATTCAATCATTCGTTTCGATTCATCCAATGCTTCATTTTCCTGTTGGTAATAGGCGATATTTACGGTTTTTCCAGTGATTATATTCCCTTGATCAAGCTGGATTTTTCCTGTTATTAAATTCATAAACGTAGACTTCCCACTACCATTTTTCCCAATTATTCCTATGCGGTCATGAGGCTTTATGAGCCAATTAAAATCCTTAAGAATGGTTTGCTCTGAAAAAGATTTATATGCATGTTCAAATTCAAAAACTTGCTTCCCTAAACGGCTGCCTTGCAATGCGATATCGACATTTTCCTTACTAGGTAAATTTCCAATACTCGTCTCTAATTTTTCAAATCTTTGAATTCTTGCTTTTTGCTTCGTAGACCTTGCTTTAGCCCCTCTTCTCATCCAAGCAAGTTCTTTTCGATAAAGGTTTTTTCTTTTTTCCTCTGCTTGAATGTTTTCCTCTTCTCTTAGAGATTTTGCTTCAATAAATGATTGGTAATTTCCTTTATAAGAGTATAAGTTTCCATGATCTAATTCAAAAATCCGATTGGTTACATGGTCTAGAAAATAACGATCATGAGTAACTAAAAGCACAGAGCCTTGGTATTTCGATAAATAATCCTCCAGCCAAGTTACAGTTTCGTAATCTAAATGGTTAGTAGGCTCATCTAATATTAATAAATCCGGTGTTTCAATTAACACTTGGGCTAAAGCCACCCTTTTCTTTTGTCCGCCTGAAAGTTCACCAATTTTTCTATTAAAATGGTCAATTCCCAGCTTAGAAAGGATCATTTTTGCATTTGCACTAGCATCCCAAGCGCTTAGGGCATCCATCTCTTCCTGTATCTTAAAAAGACGCTCTTGAAATTTTTGGTTTGTTGGATCCTCCTCTAAATTAAGAAGTGCTAATTCATATGTACGCAAAAGCTTCATTATTGCTGATTCACCTTGATAAACCTGTTCTAATATTGAAAGTTCAAGATTCAACTCAGGGTTTTGAGGTAAATAAGTAATGGAATAATCATTCGGATGAATCAATTCACCTGAATCAGAATCATCAATTTTTGCTATAATTTTTAAGAGGCTTGATTTTCCCGTACCATTGACCCCAATGAGACCAATTCTTTCTTTTTCATTGATGTGAAAGGATATATTTTGAAACAGTTGTTTATCACCGTAGGATTTTGAAAGATTTTCAACTGTTAATGATCTCATTGTCACCATTCCATTCTTTAAAAAATTGTTCTAAATACTTTTCCATCCATAAATGTCGCTCTATGGCAATTTTTTTTGCAGTTTCCGTATGCATAAGAGCCTTTAATTTTAATAATTTCTCATAAAAATGTTGAATTGAAGCGGATCTGCCTTTTCGATACTGTTCAACAGTCATATTTTCACGAATTTCTATTTTCGGATCATAAATGGCCTGACCTTTTCTTCCACCGTAGGCAAAGACTCTTGCAATACCGATTGCCCCGATTGCATCTAAACGGTCAGCATCTCGGACAGCTTTCTCTTCAAACGTTGTCAATTCTGCTTCATTCCCGCCTTTAAAGGATATTTTATTAATAATATTTACAATTTGTGTTCTTTGATCATTTGTTAAAGGGATAGTGTCAAGAAATGAATTTAATTTCTCCATTCCAATAAAGGTGCTATCATTTAATTTTTCATCAGGTATATCATGAAGTAATGCAGCCATTTCAATAACGAATGGATCTCCATTTTTTTCTTCGTCTGCAATATATAATGCAAGCTTTCGTACCCGATCTACATGATAAAAATCATGCCCTGTTACATCATCGCCCAACTGTGCATTTACAAACTTTTCCGTTTTGCGAATCATCCATTCCAACTCATTTTCTCTCCTCTCGGGTATTATTTTTATTTTAACATGTTTTAAAAATTTATTATAAGGATGCGATTATTTCTTACCTCAAACTTCCATAGAAATGTTTACTGTTTTGATTAGTTTGTTATAATATTAGAATATCTAAAATGAAAGTGTTAGAAGGGTGATAGTAAATGGAGGAAAAAGTAATTCCATCTAATTTTATACGAAACATAATGATCGAAGACTTACAAAATGGAAAACACGACAAAATTATTACTCGTTTTCCACCAGAGCCAAATGGCTACTTACATATCGGGCATGCCAAATCAATATTTATTAACTTTTCTTTAGCTGATGAATTTAATGGGATAACAAATCTTCGTTTTGATGATACAAATCCATTAAAAGAAGATATCGAATATGTAAAATCGATAAAAGAAGATGTTAAATGGTTAGGCTATGATTGGGAAAATCTATGTTTTGCCTCAAATTATTTTGAAGAAATGTATGAACGTGCAGTACTTTTAATTAAAAAAGGACTAGCATATGTTGAAGATTTTTCTGCCGACGAAATTAGAGAAAACCGTGGGACATTAACTGAACCAGGGAAAGAAAGCCCTTCTAGAAATCGTAGTGTAGAAGAAAACCTTGATTTATTCGAACAAATGAAAAATGGTGCGTTTGCAAATGGAGAAAAGGTTTTACGGGCAAAAATCGATATGTCTTCACCAAATATTAATTTAAGGGACCCTGTTCTTTATCGTATTTCTCATGCAACACACCATAATACGGGCGATAAATGGTGTATTTACCCGATGTATGCTTTCGCCCATCCAATTGAAGATGCGATTGAGGGTGTTACTCATTCACTTTGTACAGTAGAGTTTGAGGATCAACGTCCTCTATACGATTGGGTTGTTGAGAAAAGTGAAATGGAATCAACGCCGAGACAAATTGAATTTGGCCGTTTAAATTTAACAAATACAGTAATGAGTAAGAGAAAGTTAAAATTATTAGTAGATGAAAATTTTGTAGACGGCTGGGATGACCCACGGTTACCAACGATTTCTGGTCTAAGACGCAGAGGGTATACCCCTGAAGCAATTCGTGCTTTTTGTGAAGAACTAGCAATCACAAAAGGGAGCGGTGCTGTAGATGTTCAATTGCTTGAGCATTTTATTCGCGAAGATTTAAAACTTAAAGCACCACGGACAATGGCAATTTTAAAACCATTAAAAGTTGTCATCACTAACTATCCCGAAGGCCAAGTCGAAATGCTTGATGCTGAAATAAATCCCGAGGTTCCTGAAATGGGAATGAGAAAAATCCCATTCTCTCGTGAAATTTATATTGAGCAAGAAGATTTTATGGAGAATCCACCGAAGAAGTACTTCCGTCTCTTCCCTGGTAATGAAGTACGCTTGAAGCACGCATACTTTATTAAATGTGAAGAAGTCATTAAGGATGAAAACGGTGAAGTAGTTGAGCTGCGCTGTACTTATGACCCTGAAACTAAAAGTGGTACTGGATTTACAGGAAGAAAAGTAAAGGGAACGATTCACTGGGTCGAAGCAACTAAAGCTCAACCAGCAGAATTTCGTCTTTATGATTCATTAATATTAGATGAAGAACAAGAGGATGATGGCGGTACTTTCCTTGACCATGTCAATCCAAACTCATTAGAAATAGCTAATGGCTTTGTTGAACCGAATATGGCAGATGCCAAACCACATGATAAGTTTCAATTTTTTAGACACGGATACTTTAATGTTGATCCAAAACATACCACTTCTGATTCATTAGTGTTTAACCGAGTAGTTTCATTAAAAAGTTCATTTAAATTATAGTCATTAAAAAAGAGGGTGACCGTGTCACCCTCTTTTAACTTTATACTATGAAATAAAATTTTTTATCTTTGGAAATACCTTTAATGCATTATTATAAAAAACATCTTCATAATATTTCTCTGGAATCATTTGTTTGATAAATTCGATATATGGCTTTATTGGTGCCAGCGGCCAATCGGTTCCGAACAGAAGCCGCTCGTAATGATCACAATAAACTAAGGCATGGCGTAAATGATCAAAAAATCTACCCTCAGAATAGCTTTTAAGATCTTTTTCTGGCCCCACTAGCAGACCGGATAAATCTGCAAACATATTCGAATTTTTATAAACAACTTCTGCCCCAGTTAATACCCAAGGATCTCCAAAATGTGCCATCATAAAGCGAACATTTCGATAACGAACTGCCACCTCATCAAGTGTCAGCGGATGAGCGTATTTTAGCAACCCACGCTCCGAATAGGTATCACCCGTATGAAACACAACGGGTAAATCATATTTTTCTGCTAAAACATATACTGAATGATAAACTTCATCATATGCATAAAAAGGATAATATCCTAAGTATATTTTTAAACCGACAACATTTTCTTTTTGTAGCTCTTTTTCCAACATGTGGATACTTTCATCGTTTAATGTGTATGGATTTATTCCAGCACAATAAACAATATTTCTTGGCAAAGACCTGCCCAAATCCAACCCCATTGGCGTTATTGCTTCAGGATCTGGAAAACCTATTCCTGATGTTTCAGTTAATCCCATCCCGATGCCTAGAACTACTCCAGCTTCTTCAAATTCCTTAATAATACCAGCCTTTGAATAATCCACAAATGAGTGGTGCTGCGCTGTCTCATGGAATGAGCGTATATTTGAAAAATGGATATGTGCATCAATGATTTTCACAGCGAACACTCCTAAAACTTAATCGATTTTAAGCTTTCGACAGTCTCTTTATCAAAAGGTTGTTCAGGAAACATTAAAAATATCGGTTCAGTACTATGTCTAATTCCCGGATCAATAGTTAAGTAATTCAACATACTCGTTAAAGCGATTTCTTCACTAAAAATACATTCAGAATCTAATGCATCATAGCTAGAAAATATTTGTAAGCACTGTGACCCATCACCATTTGTAATAGAATAAGGGTTGCTGGCTTGAATGATATGTTCCTCAGACCCAGCTCTAAAAAATTTCGAACCGGATTCTTCTTGTATCTGAAGATATGTGTCTTTTAATTGGTTATGCTTCAGCCACAATTCTGTACGAAAATATTGATGTATCGTTCGATTTGGATGCTCTAATTCTGTAAAATGAACAATAATTGGAACTCCTGGAATCGTTAAAAAGTATTGAACTGTTTTTAATCCCTTCCATTTTTCATGGGAAGTAATATTTGTTTCAATCGCAATACCTTCCCAATCATTATTATATTGATCCTGTCTTTTTACAAAATGTGTTATCGATGTTTCCTTTAAAAAAGAAAATAAACTTATTCCACTAACATAAGATCTAATTCCTCCTGCCCATGGATTCCACCATGCCTTTGGTTCAGGATTTGGATATGTCGTATCTAGCCATTCTTTTCCCTTATAGGTCAGAGAAAACATCGTTGGGAAGAAACTTGCAGCAGCTCTATATGTCAAATCACCATTTACAATTTCATATATAACCTGTTTATCGTCTTCAATCTTATTTGACTTAATTTTTGTTTCATTTTGATTTAAAAGAAGTAAAGATCCCTCAATCTTTTGCGATTCACTTTCTAATTCATATTTTAATGGAACGAAACCTAATTCGCTTGTATGATAGTTAAAAGATAAATCTTGATTATCTTCCTGATTCACCGCCACTTTACTAAGTTTTGAAGTTCCTTCTATAATCGTTAATGTTCCTTTAAAATAACGATTTTGACTTCTCTTTAATACGAGATTCATATCATTTTTGCTTGCAATGATTGGATTAGATAAACTCGTATTTAGTTGTACTTCCTTTGTAACGTGGTTGGATTTCCTTTCCTCTGCAAAAATTTGAAATTCTTCTACAGTCTTAATTGCTCCCAATGAAAAATGTATTGGTTTTGTTTGTAACTTCTCATTTGTAACAATACTCGCTACCTTTTCTTCTAGATATATTAACCATCCCTCAAAACCAAGCTTTACATGATCGTTCCAACTAATTCCATGTGGATCTTTACTATCATTTGAAAAAATCCAGTTTTCAGACACATCTTTGCTATTCAATTGTCCCCAGTCCGTAATTTTTGCATCATTAAAGTAAATGACTTCACCTTTTAAAGGGATAAAGGTTTTATTGATTTCATGACGAACAGGTTGATACACAAATAAATCAGTAAAAGTATTTTCGGATGTATTTTCGATCTCCATCCAATAGTTTAATAATCCTTCACCATATAACTCAAAACAAAGTACTATTTTCATAGACAATGGCTGATTTACTTCATAGTGAATTTTCATGGTAGCTGCCGAATTACTTTCATCATATTCAAAATATGATGCTTGCTTTTTTGTTAGTTCTCCTACATAAGGTTTCCCAAATTTAGGCGGTAATAAAATGGTTCGCTGTTCTAATGTTTGATCGCTTCCAAATGAAATAGCGTTATCTCTTTTTCTAACAATCACTTTATAAAACCCATTTTGTAAATAGTAAAATTCCTTATCATACCCTCCAGCTTTTACACCAAAGTTTGGAATTCCAAACGCTAGAGTTTCTTTCCATTGAAAAGTTTCATTTTCAGTTTGAACTTTTACTGTACATTCTGATTGCAGAAAACCATAATTTTTAACATGGAAAGGAATTTTCAATATCCCGATATCATTTACCATAATAGAATGGGTTAACTTATCCCATTCCACCAAAGAATTCGACGAAAATTCTACCGTAATTTCAGCATCTGTTTTTAAATGATTCTCAATTTCTAGATAACAATACTGATCTTTATTTGTTTCGTATTTTTTTGGTTTATATACTGCCTTTAACTTCATTGCTTTTTTTGGATACATGCCTATAGCAAAAATGGATGGTATACCATTTATTTTGACTTTCACTTCAGCCCTAGGATGGGTCACCCATTCATTCGGCTCTTCACCATCTTTAATAACGACAGGTAACAGCAATTTCTCTTCATTTTGAATGCTGACTTCCTTGTTTTCACTTACAACTATTCGTTCATTTTTAAGACCTTCTAGCATTAAATGCATAGGATTAGTTCCCTTATTTTTAACAAATAGCTGCAGCTTTGATTCACGGCCTTCAATTTGTGTATGCTGATCCAACATTACTTCTGCGAGAAAATCATTCGTCTCAATCAGGCGAAGACCTCTTCCGCTTCTTTCAATATGAATACGAAGATAATAATCAGCATTTCTCCAAACATATTCATAATAAGTAAACCCATTTTCCTTTATACCATCAGGCTTCACTTCAATTGCTCTAATATTATCTTTATACCAGTCTATATGTTTAAAATAAGGCTTAGTTATTTCATTTTGTAGGACCATTGGGATGAAATTCATTAAATGTGTGGTATCATCACGATCTTCCCAAAAGAATCCGCATTTTTTATATAAAGGGACTGCCTTCACATTACCTGGCCATGTATAAAGATCAATACGCGGAAAGCCTTGTTCTACTGTTTTTTCAACGGCTTTTAAAACAAGTAGTTTTCCAATCTTTTTCCCATGATAATCAGGATGTACATTTAATAATCGAATGTACAATGCATGAGTATCCTCTTTATATTCAGATATTCCGCAATATCCGACCACTTTATCACCGTCTAATGCAAGATATAAGTAAAGGTCCTCAGAATTAGCTTCCTGTTCCTTTACTTGTTCTTCCGTCTTGATGCTAGCATCCCCGCCCCAGCTATCACGACTTTCATTCCACATATCGGCAATCGACTTTGCTAAACCTTCATGATATTCAACTATTTTTATTGTTTCAGTCATTGATTTCATCAATTTCTTCCTCCCAAAATAAATCATTTTTTCCTATGTAGTGTCATCCTTATCCCTTTTTAAAATCTTTTTTGTTCTGAGTACCATACTTACCTTCTCCTTTCATCATATATTTGGAAGTTTTTTCTTCCTCCTGTAATACTAAAGTATTGTTAAACCTTTGTAAATACTTTTCAGAAAAATTCGCACGTTCTAAAAAAACAAAAAAACAGGCTATGAGCCTGTTTTCGCTTATCGCAACTTACCTAAGATTTCCACTGAATAATGAAGCATTTCAACTACATCATCAATCATGTCTTCTGTTATCAATCGAGTGAAATCAATCTTGATTTCTTCCTTTGTACCATGTAATGATGAAAAGATTCTTCTTTCATCATAGGTATAATCGGGTCCCCAATGATCTTTTATTATTTTAAAATATTGTTTAGCCTTTTCATTTAATTCCCAAGAATAAGAAATAGTCGCAAATACCCCGAAATGTGATTGATTACCTAATTTTAAAATCTCCGAAGCTAATTGATTTAGTTTTGCTTCAAGAGAAATTGTAGCAAAAACAGATGCCTGCCCATATAAAGAATAGGTTATTTCGTATAATCTTGACAGTGTAGCAAGATCTACTATATCTTTTCGATTGACAACTCGGATTTTTCCACCTAGATCAAGATCGTATGTTGCCCCTTCTAAAACAACCTTCATATTTTCAAATGCAGTTGGATCAAAAATCATTATTTCCTCCGAATAGACTGTCCTTATCAATTATTAATGAATATTATTTAGAAAAGTCCAGTTGCTCTTCCATTTTCATCCACATTCATTTGATAGGCCGCAGGTTTTTTCGGTAGACCCGGCATAGTCATAACATCACCTGTTAGAGCAACAATAAAACCTGCCCCTAATTTTGGTTTTAATTCACGGACATGGACTGTAAAATTAGTTGGACGCCCTAGTTTACTTGGATCATCTGATAATGAATACTGTGTTTTTGCCATACAAACAGGTAAATGACTCCAACCTAATTCTTCAAATTCTTTTAATTGTTTTATCGCTTTTGTAGAAAATTCTACATCAGATCCCCCATATACTTTTTGGACAATTGTTTTTATTTTTTCTTTAATTGGAACTCCTAAATCGTATAAGTATTCGAACTTATGATTATTACGTTCAATTTCTTTCAATACTAGTTCCCCAAGTGCTAATCCGCCTTGGCCACCTTTTTCCCATACTTCGGTTAATGCTACTGGCACAGAGCGACCATGGCACCACTTAGTAAGAGTAGAAATTTCTTCTTCCGTATCAGTAATAAAACGATTGACCGCAACAATAATTGGTAAGCCAAATTGTTTAATCGTTTCTATATGTTTTTGTAAATTCTCTAAACCCTTTTCTAATGCCTGAACATCTTCAAATTGTAATTGTGTTTTTGATAAGCCTCCATGCATTTTTAATGCTCTAATTGTCGCAACAATAACAACAGCATCTGGTTTTATTCCAGCAGCTCTTGATTTAATATCTAAAAATTTTTCAGCACCTAAATCAGCACCAAATCCTGCTTCTGTTACCACATAATCACCTAGTTTTAATGCTGTTTTGGTTGCCATTACACTATTACAGCCATGTGCAATATTGGCGAATGGCCCGCCATGTACAAGTGCAGGTGTATGCTCGATCGTTTGAACTAGATTTGGTTTCAATGCATCTTTTAATAATAAGGTAAGAGCTCCTTCAACACCTAAATCTCCAACTGTAACAGGTTGTTTTGATGAATTATAGCCGATTACCATTTTAGCAAGCCTCTGTTTTAAATCCTCGATGCTTGTTGCTAAACATAGGACTGCCATAATCTCCGAAGCAACTGTTATATCAAACCCATCCTCACGTGGAACTCCCTGTGTAGGTCCACCAAGCCCAATAATAATTTGACGTAAGGCACGATCATTTAAATCAAGTGCTCGTTTCCAAACTATACGCCTTTGATCGAGTTGTAGTTGATTCCCTTGATGAATATGATTGTCCATTAATGCAGCGAGCGCATTATTAGCAGCTGTAATAGCATGTAAATCACCTGTAAAGTGAAGATTGATATCTTCCATAGGAACTACCTGTGCATATCCTCCACCTGTTGCACCGCCTTTCATTCCCATTGTAGGACCAAGTGACGGTTCTCTTAAGGCAATCATCGTCTTCTTTCCTAGCATACTCAAAGCGTCTCCCAGACCTACAGTAACAGTAGATTTCCCTTCCCCAGCTGGAGTTGGATTGATTGATGTAACTAAGATTAATTTACCGTCTTTTTCATTTTTTAAGCTATTTATCTTTTCATATGTAATTTTCGCTTTATATTTTCCATAATAATCAAAATCATCTTCAGTAAGTCCGATTTTTTCGGCAATTTCTTTTATTGGGAGTAAACTGGACTCTTGAGCAATTTCAATATCTGATTTAACTGTTTTTCCGTTTTTCAAAATATCTGCCCCCTAATCATAAATAATCTCATCCACATTTTAACATTCATATCATACTTTGTCTTAAAAAAGAAACAAGTATCATTTAATTTTAACCATCTTTTCTTAGTACAAACAGAGTCATAAATGTTAAGGCTTGAGTCAAGTCCTTTGATAATCCCTTTAAGTGATTCTCTGTCACACCTCTCTTATATACTCCTTTTTCAGCTATTTTTTTCCAGCCATTTTCAGTGGCAAGTTTTAAAAACTCCCATGGCATCATTGTATTACAAATAATATTTTCCCCCTCCAACCGAGGGAAACTATTTATTCGAGGTTTTGCTGTCGGTCCTAATATTCCAAAACATCCATAGCCGTCTTTTTGAACCACTCTAAAGATTTCATTTAATGCAGCCAACGGATTCTCTGTCCACTCCAATGAATTGATTGCTAAAACACCTGTAAACTCTTCATTTTTAAATGGAAGCTCCATAATATTTCCTTGTAAAAAGATTAAATCTTCGTTTTCTTGTTTTTTAGCAATATCTATCATTTTCTCTGATATATCCAAACCAACCACTTGATAACCCGTCTTATTTAATAACGATGAACCATACCCATCTCCACACCCTAAATCAACAATTTTTCCTTTTGGAATATGTTCCTTAAAAAAAGGAATAATATCTTGCCTACTTCCATGGTCCCACATACCCTTACTATTTGAATGCCAAAACTCTGCATTTTCATCCCATTGACTTTTCGAGGCATCTTCCCAAGAAAACGTTTTCATTTACTCCCTCCCACACGGTTATCTATTCAAGTGAAACTACTCTTTCATTATATACTTTTTCAAAACAAATTGATCTGAATAAAAACATTATGTTTATTTTTTTGGAAATTTCGCAAAGATAATATTAATAATATCCGGATAATTTAAAAAGGGAGTGATATTGATTGGAACACATTATGAAGGTACAACGTAATGATGTTGGAGAAATTATTAGTTTTCTAACATCTACAGGAAGAATCATATCTTATCGAAAAGCTTTAATGGAAGCAGAGAATGGGACTCTCCAAGGTGTTAATATTATTATTGATCAATACGGAATTGCTAGTTTATGCAGCGAGGATGAAAATGACATAAATTTCTCTGAATACCCAACGATATTTTAAACTGATAAAAAAACTATACCTAAAATAAAAAAGAACCGGCAAACGGTTCTTTTTATGCTTCTTCCTCGCCATTTAATTGTAATTGTCTTAATGCATTTACCCTTTCAGGATCTTCTTCAAAAAATTGGACTAAATCACCTATTCGATCAATTGAATTCCAGCTTAAATGGTGTTCAATCCCTTCAACATCTTGATAAATATTTTCCTCTTTAACTCCAATTATATTAAGAAACTGCTCTAATAAATCATGTCGTTCTACGAGACGCTTCCCTATTTTCTTTCCTTTATGTGTAAGTACCAAACCACGATATTTTTCATAAACTAAATATTCATCCTTATCGAGCTTTTGAACCATTTTCGTTACTGAGGAGGGATGTACCGAAAGGGCATCTGCAATATCCGAAACTCTGGCATATCCTTTATTTTCAATCAATAAATAAATTTGTTCAATATAGTCTTCCATACTTGGTGTAGGCATCCCTAAACCCCCATTTATAAAGATAAAAAAGTAAATACAGCTGCAAAAAAACCTCTAATTATATTATTGTTAAACGTGAACATTTATGTAATTTCTATAAAAAAAGTTAGAGGAATAAATTAAAGCAAACCCGTACATAAAAAAGTTTACTATACTTACCACGATTAAACAAGGAATCCTATATTCTTTAGTTTCAATGAATTTTTTTACAACTTATCGAAAAATTCATAGGATTTTATTTTTAATCCAATGTTTTCTTGACTGAATTTCCTACTTGGTGTATATTAAATTTATCATTAATTAGTATGAATATTTCTTTTCTTTAGAAATTTCAGCACCTAATTAATGCACAATATTTTTTCTTGGCACTTAGTGCTGTAAGATTTAGGAGGAATAAGAACTATGCAAAACGGTAAAGTAAAATGGTTTAACAATGAAAAGGGTTATGGTTTTATCGAAGTAGAAGGCGGAGATGATGTTTTCGTTCATTTCACAGCTATTCAAGGTGAAGGTTTTAAATCTTTAGAAGAAGGCCAAGAAGTTTCTTTCGAAATCGTTGAAGGAAATCGTGGACCTCAAGCCGCTAACGTTACAAAAAAATAATCTTATAAATTAACAGGCTGACATCTGTAGTCAGCCTTTTTGGTTTTTTATATGATTAGCTTTTTTAAGTTATATTTTTTTTAACTCCAACTGATTACCAAATTTCCTCAGCTGTTCACCAACCGTACACTTCTGAATGCAAAATTGATGAGCATATGTTTTACTAAATTCCTTTCGCAATGATGACTTTACCAAGCATCCATCGCAATAGGCTGTTAAGATTGCATTCATTTCTTCTAATATTAATTTTCGTTCCATCAAATCAACCTTTCTATTCATACCCTAAAACACTTCTATATCTCAGTATGACTGTATACCACCTTATTATTCAATGCTTGAGTAGCAAGTTGGTCCGCTTCCTTATTTTGTTTCCGTGATATTGATTCATAGCTGGGCTTTAACCCCAAATTATTTATTTTCTCCTCAATACGGTCTAACCATCGATTCAATATCTTTTCAAAACACGGCCACTCACCAGATAATTGTTTCAAAATACCTTGTGAATCTCCACGGAAAGTGCAAGGAGTTTGTTTAGCGTTAATTTTCTCAAGTAACAATACAGCATTGTATAAAGCAGCATATTCCGCTTCATTATTTGTTCCAAGTTCATCTAATTTTTGATTTGCTCGAATCCGATAATGTTTTTCACCTTTATCATAGTAAATTACTATTCCAACCCCAGCTGATCCTGTCTCTCGATCAAACCCTCCATCAAAATAAATGATAATATTGTTTGGTTCATTTTCGATTTTATTTTTTAATTTCATAAATTCCTTTTTTGTCCATTCATTTCCCATTTCATCGAGAACACTTATCTCAACAGTTCTTCCAGTTTTCATAAAATCTTCTATTAAAAGCTCAATTCCTTGCCTTGAAGTCCATTCAGATTCTAATAAAATCGAATCTGTTTTTGGCCCCTTATATCGCCATCTAATTTTAAACTTCATATTATTTTTCCCTTCAAATTTAATTGTACCTTTCATTGCTTACTCCAATAAAAGGTTTTCATTTATTATTATAATTTTTCATATTACAATATAATTATTATCATTTGTTTAGGTTTTTTCTTTTATTAAAGGAGTTTTATTTAACTCTTCAATAATTACTTGAAGGAGTGTAGGCATTGATTGAGGTGTACATAGATGGAGCAAGTGCCGGTGATCCCGGTAACAGTGGTGCAGGGATATTCATTAAAAACAATGGTCAAGTTGAAAAATATGCAATACCACTTGGGGTCCTAAATAATCATGAGGCTGAATACCATGCATTAATAAAAGCACTGGAAATTTGTAGACAAAATCATTTTAAGATTATTTCAGTCCGTTCCGATTCAACAGCAGTTGTAAATGCTGTTGAAAAAGAATATGCAAAAAAAGAAAAATATAGAATCCTCTTAAATCAAATATTGTCTTTATCTAAAGACTTCGACCTTTTTTTTATTAAGTGGATACCAAGTTCAGAAAATAGAAGTGCTGATGAACTGGCAAGAAAAGCCATACATCTTAATGACAAAGTGAGGTGAGCGTGTTGAACAAAAAACTTGCAGCAGAGGTCTCTCTTTTATTTGTTGCCTTTATTTGGGGTGCTACCTTTGTCATTGTACAAAATGCTATCGATATTTTACCCCCTTTATTATTTAATGCGATTCGTTTTTTTATTGCAGGAATTATTATCTTTCTTTTTTATTTAATTAAAAATAGGGGAAAAATAACGATAAAGTGGTTTTCGCTATTTCCCGGATTAATCCTTGGAAGCTGCCTATTTATCGGATACTCATTGCAAACGATTGGTTTACTTTACACAACTCCATCCAAAGCTGGATTTATTACTGGATTAAGCGTAGTTATGGTACCCATCTTAGCATTTATCTTTTTAAAAATCAGGCCACAGGTATCAGCAATTTTAGGCTCTATCGCTGCTGCTTTTGGTTTATATTTACTTGCTGTAAAAAATTCCAGTCCGTTTTCTATTGGGGATTTTTATGTTTTTCTTTGTACCTTTGGATTTGCTTTTCATATTATTCTTACGGATCGCTTTGCTAAACGTGTTCCAGTATTGTTGCTTACTACCATTCAAATCTTAACTGTTGCCGTACTTTGTATGTTTAGCTCATTGTTTTTTGAAGATTGGAAAATAGTGTTAGATGTAAAAACTTTTTTCTCTCCTTCTTTGCTTTTTGCTATATTGATTACATCGTTACTTGGAACGGCTGCCGCATTTTTTATTCAAACTTTTTCGCAAAAAGATACTTCACCAACTAGGGTTGCTATCATTTTAGCAATGGAACCTGTATTTGCAGCAATCACTTCTTATTTTTGGATCAACGAACGATTAACCGCAGCAGCTAGCATTGGATGCCTACTTATTTTATTTGGAATGATTATTGCCGAGATTCCCATAGGTAATAAACGTCTATTCACATTAAAAAGAAAAATATCCTAACCAAATATAAGATTGAAAAAAGTGCATTCTAAAATTAGAATGCACTTTCTTATGCTGGTAATAATCCTAATTCCTGTACATATGAATATGCCTGTTTTCTCGTTTCTATATTTTGCTTTTTAAATGTTTCTAACAAAGACATGTAAAAACTGCCGTCAAAATGCTTTTGCGTTTTTAATGTAATTTCAATTGCTGCCTTGATACTTTGATCGGATGCTTTTGTGTATTGCTTTCCAAAATATATAAAACCTATAACATCCTCTTCAAATTTAAAACCTTTTTCTCTTAAAAAAATTATATAATCATCTAACGAGTTGTTTCCTTCTTTCAAAATTATTCCTCCACTCCCCTATGCAAATCCTATTTTATTTTACCTTAATTTAGATTAAGTGACTATAACCTTTTTATGAATGGATTGTTCATTAATTTTTTTAATTAGGAGAATCTAAAATAACGGAGGTGATTATTTTGGGTAAGAAAAATAATACTCGAGGAAAGATCGCACCTGGAGTTAACCCACAAGGCTGGGGTCAAGATACAGAGTTTGCAGAGGAACCAAAGTCAAAGCTTGAAAATGCAGCAAAAAAGTTAAACAAAAAATAGATTGTCTTTTATACAGGAAAAGCAGTCAATAAATTGGCTGCTTTTCCTACAGTTTTCAATATTTAAGCATGTTCTACACGTTCCACCCAGTTTGATTGTAAAAGATGGCGTCTAATGCTTTTTAATTCAAGATCTTCAATTAAATTGATAAATGTATTAGGTATATTTTTTCTTAAAGATGTATTTAGTGCGAATTCAATAGGAACATTACAATTAATTTCGGCTAATTGACGAGATAAATGGAGCATATCGATATCGTCCTCAATTTTTTTCCTCTGACCCGAAGTTAATTGGGCAATATTCTCAAGCAACCCTTCAATCGAACCATACTCTTTAATTAATTTCAGAGCTGTTTTTTCTCCGATGCCCTTTACACCTGGATATCCATCACTTGTATCACCCATTAAAGCCTTTACATCAATAAATTGTCCAGGTGTGATCCCAAGTTCCTCTACAAACATTGAATGGGAATAACTTTTATAGTTGCCAAATCCCTTTTGAAGAATTCGAACCTCAATATTTTCGTCAAGAAGCTGTAACAAGTCACGGTCCCCTGTTAATATGCTGACATTTGCCTCACTATGCATTGCTTTAGCGATTGTTCCGATACAATCATCAGCCTCAAAGCCGACAATCCCATGGTTTGGTAAATCGAAAGCTTCAACAACGTCTTTCACTAAATCAAATTGTGGAATTAGTTCAATAGGCGGAGCTGCACGGTTTGCTTTGTATCCATTAAACATTTCATTTCGGAAGGTTTTACTTCCCATATCCCAGCAAACTGCCGCATGAGTAGGTTCCATCTCTTCGAGCGCATAAAATAAATGACGCATAAATCCTTGTACAGCATTTGTCGGCATCCCTTTTGAATTTACCATAAATTGTCCTGAAACTGCAGTGGCATAAAAAGCACGAAAAAGTAATGCCATCCCATCAACTAATAACAAATGTGGTTTATTATCCATCTTTTCACCTCATATACTAAAAACATTTATGTTAATGTATCATTTCTACAAAAATTCACTACCTATTATAACATGAAAGGACAAAGTGTGTTTATACACCTTGTCCTACAAATTCAACTATAAATCTGTTTCAATAGGATTTTCATCATAAGAAACCCAATCAGAGTAACTTCCAGGATATAATTTGATATGTGTATATCCTGCTTCTAGTAAAGCGATAATATTCGGAGTTGCGGTTACTCCAGAGCCACAATAAACGATGATTGAATCTGATGGTTTTATATCTTTAAACCGTTCTTTTTGCTCTTCGGCTGATTTCCAGTAACCCTTATGAAATCCTTCCGTCCAGACTTTATTTATAGCTCCTGGGATGTGTCCAGCTTTTTTATCAATTGGCTCTTCCAAACCTATATAACGATTGTGTGCTCGCGAGTCAATTAATATTGTTTTTTGTTCCTCTATATTATTTTTTATGTCTATCATTTTGGCAACCATATTATCCTGTAAAGAAACGGTAAAACAAGTATTTTTAAAGCTTGGTAAAATATTATCTACAGGGTATTGTTTTAAATTCCAAGCTTTAATACCGCCATTTAATATCTGAACATCTTTATGACCTAAATAAGTGAGTATCCACCAAAATCTGCTGGCATATTCGCCGCCGCCATCATCATAAGCGACCACTTTTACCCCATCATCAATCCCAGCGTTTTCGAGTTTTTCTTTAATTTGATCAATTTTGGGCAGCGGATGTCTGCCGCCATGCTTTTCTGGTGAACTAGATAAGTCTTTTTCCAAATCAAAATAGACTGCACCAGGTATATGATTTTCTTTGTATTCTTTTACACCTAAATGAGGATCAGATAATGAAAATCGGCAATCGACTATTCTTATATTATCCTGATATAAGTTTTCTCTTAGCCAATCGATTTCTACTATATATTTCAACAAGACTCCCTCCGTTCCTTGTCTATTAATTTCTTAATATGCTCTTTCGGATTCCAGCAGTTAAATGTATAGTTCGGTTTAGTCTGATAGCCTAATCTTTGACAGTAATAACTCATACCTTGTTCCGTTTTCTCTGCTAAGAAATGAATACAAGTTGCACATGCATGGAAACGATTTTGCTTCATGAAAAACCTCTCCCCTATTACCTATTTCATGATCAATTGATTCCTAACATCCAACCACTCTTTAACATCAATATGTTCATCTAATATGTCTAACCAACCATTAAATTGCTCCGTCAAATCTGCTTTTATTTCCCCAATCATTTGTTTGTACTCTTCTTCTATAAATATCGAAAAATCAGTCTTAATTACTTCACCTTGAATATTTAAATAATCATCTGCCATTGGTCGAAGTAATTCCTCTAATTCATTTTGCATTAATTGCTTTTCATTTTTTTCAAAAAAAGCTTTGGCATTTTTAAAATGTCTAAATGTTTTATTAAGAGTATCTCTTGATATGTTTTCAAACGCTATTGGAAACTCTGGTGTTTTTATTCGATTTAATTCAAAACTAGTTAAACGTACATCTTGTTGAATACTTGAAATCTGTTCCACTATTTTATCAAATCGTACTTCAAAACTGTATTTTACAATATTTTCAAGTCGTAGTGTTGTAGCACGCATTTCTTGTGAAAAATCATAGCCTAAACTTTGTAACAATTCTTCAAGAGCAATATTTAGTGCCTCTTTATTTCCCTTTTGAATGATGGCTGGATTAAAGGCTTCTTTAAAGAAATCAGTAAAACGTAAGAAAACCCTTTGTTTTACATAAAATAATAATTCCTTTTGTTCCTGAGATAGTTTATCTTTTATTAATTGTGATGAAGAATCATTTAAAATCGATGTAATTTGTTCTTGCTGTTCTAAAAGTGCTTGTTTTTTAACTTGTTTCTTTTCCTTTCCTTCCTGTGCTGTCGCAATGAAGCCTTCTAGAAGCTGAATCCCCTTTTGGAATTCTGATTCCGCTGATTGAACAGTCATTTTCGCTAAATCATGATTTAAAAAATGCTCAAACTCTTGTTTAAAATGGTTTATTTTTGATTCGCTCTTTTTATCTGTTAATGCTAATAAGCTAGATACGCCAAATATTCGAGGAAAGCGAATTCCATATTGTATTAATTGATCATGAACATAGGATTGAACTTCCTCAAGCTCATCTTCCGAATCAGCTAAATCAATGGCATTAATAATGAAAAACATTTTATCCAGTTCAAATGCATCTTTTACACGTCCTAATTGAATGAGAAACTCGCGATCGGCCTTTGAAAATGCGTGATTGTAATACGTAACGAACAAAATGGCATCTGAGTTTTTTATATATTCAAAGGCAACTCCAGTATGACGTGCATTAATCGAATCTGCTCCAGGTGTATCCACTAAAGTAATTCCTTTTTTTGTTAACTCTGATTCAAAGTATAAATCAATCGATTCAACAAAACAGGATTGGAACTCATTAGCAACAAACCCTCGAAACTCCTGAATATCCGTTTTTATATTGCTGCCGAGTTTTTCTTGATATATCGGAAATCCCTTTTGGAATGCCTTCAGAAAGGAAAGATGTACTTTTTCCTTTCCATCTCCCTCAGACTGCGGGTTCATTGTTGAAATATATTTTTCAGCCTCTCTTAAATGTTCACAATGGATTCCGAAAAATTTTAATGATTTTTGCACATCTTCCAACATTTGAGTTTCAGATTTTAGATGAACGACGGCAGTCCCATGCTTATATTCTTTATTAGGCGGACAAATTCGGTTGATCGCTGCAGTTGTTGGATTTGGTGAAACGGGTAACACTTTTTCTCCAAGAAGAGCATTGGCAAAGGAAGATTTACCAGCACTAAACGCTCCAAACAATGCTATTGTAAATTCTCTGTTCTGTAACTTTTCCGCTTTAGAAGATAAAACTTCAGTAAGACGTTGAAATCCTTTCTTATTTTTCAATAAGCTTACTGCTTTTGTGAGTTTTGCAATTGTTTTTTCAATGGAAACAGGTGTATCATCAGTTTCCTTTATTTGATTTTCACTGTTTACCTCTTTCGTCATTACAGGACTAACTATAAATTCGGCTTCATTTGTATATATTCGAATATTTTTTTCTTCATTGCTCCATTGTTCTTGGATAAACTGGTAGATTTCTTTCGTATTTGAAATTGGATTAAACAGCTGATCCTCTTTTTGTTGTCTTTCAATTTCTAATTTCTCTAGATTTCTTAAAGCTTCTGATACTTCTTTTACTTTTTGCCATTCATCTTTCAATAAGATCAATTGCTTTTCATTTTGCTGTTCTTTAATCTTCATTACTTTATATTTATAATCACTGCAAATTCTTTTTGCTTCTTTTTGTATCTGAGCAACAATTTGATCACAATAATTTAATACGGATTCACCTGTTAATCCTGCTCCTGGTTTAACCGAATCTTTGATTAGAGTATCATCTAATTCAACAGTTAATCCTTGTGCTAAACCTTGTAATTCATCATCTAAAATATCAGCTTCTTTAAGAACATTAGAAGCAAATTGTCGAATATGCCAGTTAATTTGTGAATCAACCTGAGTTTTTAAATTATTATAGAATAATTCAAGTCGTTCCTTTCTTTCAGCTTCTGTCTTCTTTTTTCCAAATAACAAACCGACTTTAAAATCAGGTTGTACAGATGCTAAATAACTTTGTGCTAATTCTCTTGTTTGAAAAGGCATTAAATATGCACTTTTCAAGATTTTTTCTAAATCAGCATCAAATAATCGAGACCATTTCTCAGGAAGATCCTCAAGCTCCTCTATTTGTTCAGTAAGTTTTTCATCATCTTGCAAAACAGTAGATCTTTTTTCTTCAGGATATTGATTGATAATAGTCTCAAATGCTGGAGCTTTTTCCTCCTCTTGCATCTTCAGCCATTTGAAATGTTCTTGAACGAGAATATTAATGGATGACCTAGTAGATGCCTCCAACCTTACTTCCTTTTGATTTAACGCTTTTTGAATAAGAGCTTTGATTTCATTAAATTGATTATTTGGATCCTCAGGCTTTTTCAATGATGTATAAAAAATTCCATTTGGATGTACATCCCAAGTAGCAAAAGAATCTTTGACAGTTGTTTGAAAGTCTGAAAATGATAATTCTTCATTATTATGTTTATCAATTTGGTTTATGATTAAGTACAATTCTACACCGTTTCGTAGAAGTTCCTTTGTATACATAAAGTTTAATTCTGATTGTACATGATTATAATCCATTACATAAAAAACAATATCAGCTAAATGGATCGCGGATTCGGTAGAAATTCGGTGTGCATCATCAGTAGAATCTACCCCTGGAGTATCCATAACCGTTACACCTTCGGCAAGTTCTGAATGAGATTGTCCGATTTCAATTTCTTGAACCGCACCGCTTTTGCAATACTCTTTCACTTTCTTAAAGTCATAGGGGGCTTGGAATAATAATGGCGGTTCATCTCGATAATAGACTTTAGCAAAATCGTCATCCGCATTATGCACTTTAACAAGATTAGCACTTGTTGGAATCGGGCTTGATGGTAAAACATTTTCACCTAGTAATGCATTGATCATCGTTGATTTTCCTGCAGAAAAATGACCACAAAACGCGATAATAAATTCTTTATTATCAAGCTTTTTAATTAGTTTTAAAGCTTTTTCTCCCCGCTCTACATCACCATTTTGTTTAAAATGTTCATATAGCCCGATTAATTGTTTAATTGAATCTTCTGTATGCTTTATTTCAATTGTTTTTGTCATGTTGAATAATAACTCCCTAACATATAATTACTATATATTTTAACGGATATTCTTCTATTTCCCAAGAGGAAATCTTTAAAGTTCCTTCTATAACTTAAAAATAATGATTGAATTCTGTAAAAACAAAAAAACGTCCACCAATATGTGCACGTTTGATCATTATATTTTGTGAGCAAACAATTAATCTTGCTCGACTAATTTCAATTGTTTATGTGTAGTTACACTTTTCAATACATACTTCATTAACATGCTATAGATGACAACGGTCCCAAATACTAAACCCCAAACCATTTTGTCAACACCACCTTTTGTATGTAGTTGAGAATAATTTTCATCCTCAATAAAAAGATTATCATAAACGATAACCATTTTCAATTACTTTTTTATTTTTGGAATAAATCGATGAATATGGTTATTTAGTAAATGATAATTTGTTTTATTAAGAAGTACTTGCTCCTCAAAAGGAATTCGAATAGATAAAATGATTTGATTTAATATAAAAAAGCAAATCAATGTAATATATGCATTGAACATGATAGGGATAATGATCAACTCTATTGTAACAATAAGGTAATTTGGATGCTTGAGGTATTTATATGGACCTTTTGACACGATATTTGCATTAGGCAAAACAATAATCTTTGTATTCCAATACCTTCCTAAGGAACTGATTACCCAAACCCTTCCTATCTGAGTTATTAAAAAAAAGCTAAACCAGATCAGCCAAGATTTGCTTAATGATTTTTCATAAAATGTGACTTCTAATAAAAGGAATAGAAAAAAACCTGTATGGATCATTACTAAAAATAGGTAATGTTTTTGCCCATATTCCTCTCCTCCCTTTGATTTCATCCATTTTTCATTTTTCTTAGCAATCATTAATTCGACTAGTCTCTGGATAATCACGATAGAAAAAAAAATTTTAAAAAACACTATTCCCACCTCATCAACAATTGTTCTGAACTAAATCCTGGACCTAAAGCAACAGCAAGCCCCCACTCTCCTGGGTTAATATTTTTGTCTAGAATTCTTTTTAAAACATAAAAAATAGTAGGTGAGGACATATTTCTAAATTGATTGAGGACTTCTCTTGAGTCCTTCGTTATCGAATGTGAGAAATTTAATGCTTTTTCATAGGCATTTAATACTTTTTTTCCGCCAGGATGTGCAATAAATTGCGATATATCAGATAGTCCTAACTGATATTTACTAATAAATGATTCAACGATGGGTTTTAACCAATTTTCAACGATTGATGGGATATCTTTAGAGAAAATAACATGTAAACCATCATCATTAACATCCCACCCCATCACATCCAAAGAGTCTTTCATTAAGTTCGATTGCGTTCCGTAAATAGATGGTACTGCTGATTTTGCATTTTTCAAAAGCTCACACTCGTCTCCAACAACTAATGTACAGGCTGCACCATCTGCAAATAACGATGTACCAATAATATTGCTTTTGGAATGATCATCCTTTTGGAAAGTAAGACTGCAAAGTTCAATCGATAAAACGAGTACTATAGATTTCGGGTAAGCTAGACAGTATTCATAGGCTCTTGATAAACCAGATGCCCCTCCAGCACAACCAAGCCCCCAAATCGGGATACGTTTAACATTATCTTTAAAAGAGAGCTGATTCATTATTCTTGCCTCAATACTTGGGGTAGCTAAACCAGATGTACAGACCGTAAAAATGGCATCAATCTTATCATAAGAAAGCGAAGGAATAAATGCTTTATAAAAACAATCATTGATTGAGTTAATACCTAATTTAATTGATTCTTCAATAAAGGCATTGTTTTTCTCAGCAAATGAATGTTCCTTTTTAAACCATTCTAGATCCTTCACGAAGTATCTAGATCTAATATCTCCATTTTCAAATACCTTTAATAATCTTTGGATATCATCATAAGTGTTAGAAAACAATTGATGAGCAAATTCCATGGTTTCCGCTTGGGTTATTTTGTATTGTGGTATTCCTAAACCAACACCGCATATTTTCGGCATAACAAACCTCTCCTCACCATCTTGTAAGGATATGTTTTCCAAAGGAAGATAAATTATGTAATGAAAATGTGAAAATAGAGTGTTCTTAAAAATAGGGGAAGATTTAGGATCATACTTGCCTTAGTGGCTGATATATATTAAATAACGCATTGGGGCGAAAGGTAGCAGACAATAAAAAATCTCCATAAAGGAAAGATTAGATAGTGTCCTCCTATGGAGAAAAAGTGTGTATATTGTTTTGAAGGAGTTGTTGTGCATCTTTATTATACAAAGATTTTGTAAAGGAATATAGTCACAAAGTTTACCATTTGACCATATAACAAAATATTTTTAAACTTTGTGAAACATAAATCGTTGAAAACAAAAAAGGTCAATCCCCTTTCAGATTTGACCCTATATTTGCTTGATATTGAACATGAATTTTAATTTTCTGCACTACATTACTACCACATTTTACACAAGTCCCAATTTTATCAGATAAATGTCGACAGTGCTCACAATAATATTTTTCCATAATTCCTATTTCACACTCACTTTATTTCATACTGTGATTTAGTTTATTTTAAACTAAGTAAGAATGTGACTGATTCACGAATGTCCTCTTTTTACTTTAGGAGATAATAAGGTCGCTATATTATAGCTAACTCTTTTACTATTTCAATTAAATTTAAATAAATTAATTGACAAAATAATTAATTCAATATATATTCATATATGAACATATGTACATATAATAATATGAGGTGCTTTAAATGATTAATGATATTTTGTAATAGGGATGGTCAAGCCGGCTTATCGATGGGGTATTACTTAAAGAAATCTTCATTATCGTTTCTAATTATGAATAAGAGTACCGAATTAGAATTATTTAGGGAAATAGAATTAATTCAAGTTTAATACGCATTTAATATCTTAAGGAGGAATTACTATGGGACACAACCATCAACATGGACATGATCATTCACATGGAGCAAATAAAAAAGCATTAATGCTTAGTTTTATCATTATAACTGGGTATATGGTTATTGAGGTCATTGGTGGTTTTTTAACCAATAGTCTTGCGCTTTTATCAGATGCAGGTCATATGTTAAGTGATTCAATTTCACTAGGGATAGGGCTTCTAGCCTTTACATTAGGCGAAAAAGTAGCTAACTATAGTAAGACTTTTGGTTATAAACGTTTTGAAATATTGGCTGCAGTTTTTAATGGGGTCACTCTCATACTTATTGCCCTTTTTATTTTTTATGAGGCATACCAAAGATTCTCAAATCCACCAGAAGTTGCATCAACTGGCATGTTAATTATTGGTTTTATTGGATTGCTGATCAATATCTTAGTAGCTTGGATTCTGTTACGTAATGGGGATACAGAAGAAAACTTAAACTTACGTGCAGCTTTTCTTCATGTTATCGGTGATATGCTTGGTTCAGTGGGTGCAGTAGTGGCTGCAATACTAATAATGTTTTTCAACTGGGGTTGGGCTGATCCACTTGCTAGTGTTATTGTGGCAATTCTTGTTTTAGTTAGTGGTTGGCGTGTTACAAAAGATGCTGTTCATGTATTAATGGAAGGTACACCTAACAATATTGAGTTGAGTGAAATTATTAAAACCATCAAAAATGTCGGTGGAGTAAAAAGTATTCATGATCTTCATGTATGGAGTATTACTAGTGGACAAAATGCTTTTTCTTGTCATGCAGTGATAGATAAAAACTTATCCATAATAGAAAGCCAAAAATTATTGAGAGAGATTGAGCATCAATTAGAACATCAAGGAATTGGCCATTCCGTGATTCAGTTAGAAAGTGAAGATCATTTCCACGAAGATTCAATTCTTTGTAAAAATCAGAACCACTCTATTTCTCATCTCCAGCACAACCATTAATATAAATAGGATACTATCCAATACCTCCATTTTGATTAAATGGAGGTATTTTGTATAAAAATAGCTAATAAAACAGTTCGATAACAGTTAAGCAGTTATTTGATCTGTATTTTTTACTGTTTTTATCAATTTCCAAGCACGTGGACGAACATTAATTTCCACAGGAGTACGCCCTTCTGCTTCCCCATCAGTATGAACAGAAATTGGGATGTCTGATTTTATACTTATTTGATTGCCTTTAAACGTCTTTACTTCCTTAAATTTTGTATGTCCTCCCCAAAAAACACTAATAAAGGCAAATAAAAGCTTTACTCTTGAAATGAGATGGACAACGGTAATATCAAATTCACCATCACTTGGATTAGCTTGTGGGGCAATTTTCATTCCACCTCCATAATATGACTGATTAGACACAGTGACAAACCAGGCTTTATCAAAGGTATATTGGATACCGTTAATCGTTAAATATAAAGTTGAAGGCCGATAACGAAAAAGTTCAACAATCAAAAATACCGCATAAACTATTTTACCTAAACCAATTCTATTTAGTATTTTTTTAATTGACGATGAATTCACCTTCTCAGAAATCAGTGCATCAAACCCAGCACCCAAACTATTAACAAAATATCCTTCACTTTTGTCAATTTTAAATTCACCCACATCATAATAAGCTTCTTCTTTCTCATCTACCATATGTAATAATAAATCTAAACATTTTTCAGGATTGGAAGGGAGTTTAAATCCTCTAGCAAAATCATTTCCTGACCCTGCAGGAATATAAGAAATAGTGACATGGGAAAAAGAAGCTACCCCATTAATTACTTCATGAATCGTTCCATCCCCTCCTACGGCCACAATGGTCATAGGATCAGAACTTGAAACTGCTATTGAAAATGCAATATTCATTGCATCTTTTCTTTCCTTTGAGTAGTATACTTCATGAGGAATATCCAATAATTTTCTCTCTATTCTTCTCCACACCTTTAAACTTACCCCATTTTTAGCCACAGGATTAACAATAAATACTAGCTTTTTCATCCAGCTATCCCCCGATTTGTTCAAGGTTCATTGAAAAGTTTATTCTATTAAGGCTGCAATAGACTCATCTGCCATTTATCTTCAATGGGAGTATATAGCTCTCTAATATGCAGACGACTTTCTTTAAATGTTAGAAATTCAATAGACATTGGTTTAACGATAAAGCCTCCCCAATTCTCCGGTTTTGGTATTTGCGTATCTTGTATATTCTTTTTAACTTCCTCAAACTGATTATATAAATCTTGTTCTGACAAAAGAGGTTGACTCTGTTTACAACTTAATGTAGTTATTTGTGCGTTTCTCGATCTTGTTTTCCAGTATTTTTCAGCAGTTATAGAGGAGATCTGTGAGGCGAGGCCATTAACTCTTACTTGATAACCGATTGCTTCCCACCAAAATGTTAACCCTACCTTTGGATTTCGCTGAATATCACGGCCTTTTTGAGAATCAAGATTGGTACAAAAAATAAATCCGCTCTCGTCAACAGACTTTAAATCTACAAAGCGGCCTGACGGAAACCCATACTCATCAATCGTTGAAACACATACTGCACTTGGATGCTTCAATTTCAAACTGCTTTTTGCTTCATCCCAACACGATTTAAACTTTATCATTGGATTAATCATTTTATTTCACCTCTAAAATTTAAATTGATATATTTAGAATCTCATAGATGATACCTCTTGTCTTTTAAGCTACCTCTCCTTTTTATCTAAAGGTAAAAAACATATTATAAGCCAAATATAACAAAGCACTATCACTACATTCAAACTTAACATCACTTGTTAATTACATGTTAGATATTTAATATTAATCATTGAATAGAAAAATGTAGGTGGAAACAGCTAGAAATTTGTTGAGATCAACAATATTTGATTGTATGTGAATATAATCAAAACAAAATAATAGAACACTTTATTCCAAATAGTGATACTAGGTAAAATCTCTTGATTAATCTAACTATAGAAGCTTATGATAATGGGTAAGTATGAAAAAAATATAGCAGATAAGGGGTACAATTAATGAGTAATAGAAGCATATTGATAGAGGAATTCAATAATACAGATTTAGATAAAAATTTAAAATGGTTCTCCCCACCTGAAAAATGGAAGGTTAATAACGAAGAGTCAAAATTAATAATTATGACTGACAACCAAACAGATTTTTGGCAAAAAACACATTATGGATTTCAAGCTGATAATGGACATTTTTTGTATTATGAACTAAACAGCGATTTTAGATTAATTACTAAAGTAAAATCTAAGCCAAAGAATAGATACGACCAAGCTGGCTTAATGGTTAGATTTTCGAAAGATACTTGGTTAAAAACATCTGTTGAATATATACCTGATGGTAATAATAAATTAGGTGTTGTTGTAACAAATAACGGTTTTTCTGATTGGTCTAGCCAAGAATTTATAGAATCACAGACTTCACTTTTCTATCGAATAACAAGAAAAGGAAATAATTTCTATGTTGATTATTCATTAGATGGTATTTCGTGGAGACAAATAAGAATGGCCAACCTCTTTGAAGAAACACAGAGTATCAAAGTTGGCATTTATGCTTGCAGTCCACAAGGAGAAGGCTACGAAGCTGAATTCGACTTTATTAAAATTGAAAATATTAATAATGATACAAAAGTATATTAAAAGAATTAAGATGAAAATATATGAATACACAGATATACGAAAAATTTGTTTCACAAAGTTAAAATTGCATAAGATTCTTTTCCATCAATTCCATGGAATATACCTAACAGATAATTGAACAGATATTACAAAAAAATCCCCACATCCAATGTGAGGATCACATTCATTTCTTATGCATAATAATCAACTATTGATTAATAAAATCCAAACGGTCTTGGCATTGGCATTGGCATTGTCGGGCAGCAAGGAATATGTGGTGTTCCACAACATACATGTTGTTCACAACATTCGTTAACTACAGATTCAGTATGAGGGAAATAATGTTGGTGTGTAATCATGTGTTTATTAACATGTGTCGTATGCGATGGGTGTACATGCTGTACGACATGTGGAAACACGGTTGTTTGTACATCGTTTAATGCTGGATCGCTCGTTCCAGGATCATACTGAGTTGGTGCTACTTTTGGAGGGCACATTATAGGTCCACAATGAGGACGATGATAACTCATAAAAAGGATCCCCTTTCACTTTTATTTTATTTACAGTATTAGACTATGAACTTGGAGGGATAGTTGTACTAGTTAAAAAACCTAATTTGATTTTGTCTTATAAAAAAAATCCCCACAAATATGTGGGGATCCATTTCAAAATTATGATGCTTTTTGCTCAAATTTCTTAATGTTTTTCTTATGTTTTGATGGTATAACATTAAATAAAATATTTAAAACGATTGCAGTGAAGCTTCCTGCTACAATACCATTGCTTGTTAAGATTTGAAAATTCTCCGGAAGATGTGTAAAAAGCTTAGGAACGACTGTTACACCCATTCCCATACCTACCGTGCATGCAATGATAAATAAATTTTCATGAGAAGAAAGATCCACCCTGCTTAACATTTTTTATCCTGAAACATAGTCCATACAAAGCATTAAAAATATTATATAAATATAACATTTCAAGTCGAATTATTCAGTCAATTATCATTTAAATATATGTAAGAATATAGTGTTAATTTGTTTAATAATTAGGCTCTTTTCGTATAAATTGTTGTTTTTAGACTATAAACTTAGTCCGTTGATTTCCGCTCCAGACACTTGCTTTCCGCGGGGAGGGATGAGAGCCTCCTCGGCGTTACCGCATGCGGGGTCTCCCACTTCCCTCTTTTTCCCGCAGGAGTCAAGTGCCCTCCGCTACAATCAACTCAGATTGTTAATAAAATATCACTAAAATAGCTACAAACTTTACGAAAACTGCCAATAATTAACCTCAAGGATAAGCCAATAACATAATATGGTTACTCTTTCCAAGAGTTTCTGATAAAAAGAAAAATACTTCAAAGGAGATATAATATATTTTAAAAAATGAATTGAGAAAGGAATAAAACATCCTAAAGGAGAACTATATTACTAGGTGGATCAAAAGGAATGAAATGACAATGCACATACAAATTGTATGTAAATAAATAAAGGAGTTTATAAAATGAACCTAAATTCTTTATCAGAGTTAAGAAACATTAGAATAGCTTTAGTTATCATAACCGTAATTTTAGCACTTTCATTATGTGGAAGAAATGAATCAGACCATGTTTATTACAATGATGATCAAGATTATTATCCTAAATTTTCTTATTCAAATATGGTTGATTTGGGTAATGGTGACTTTGGGGTCTTGAATGGAGATTCTTATTCTAGTGGAAATGCTACAATAGTAATTTATCATTATGATAAAAAGACAAATGAAATTACTGTTAAGAAAGAACAAGCACTAAATGAGCTACAATAAGATCGAATATATAATGAAAAATTACTTTTATAAGGAATAAATGCTTTTGTTGAACAAAATGAAGAATGGCAGTTTTATAGCGCCGAAGATGATAATAGCAGCTTTATTCTATAATATGATAAATTTCTTTATAATTTTTCAGATGAATCTGATCATATTGAGAGTATTCAAGATTTCTTATGTTCTAAGCTTACTTATCCAGAATTAACTTGGGAACATGTTAAATAATTTTTTTTTATGAAAAAGATATTTTATATACTTTAATGTTTGGAGGAATTTGTATTGGTAGAACTTTTTAATTTTATAGGGATTTATTTCTCACCTATTCTTTGTTTTATATTCATTTTTAATTGTGTAGAAATCGCAAAAAAGATTAAAAATGGAAATAACAATACTGCAATAAATACAATAATTGCTTCAGTATCTTTTACATTGATTGTTTATTCTGTAATTATCATAGCTTATTCTAGTTATTAATAAATATCTATCCACTAGCCAAGAAGATATTTATTTCTACAAATTGATAGATAATTAGATTGTAATTATCTATCAATTTGATAGTAGGTGCAGGAATATCAAGACATATTTTTGCCTTTAAAATGTGGGAGTAAAATAAAATTTTTCGTTTAATTTTATGATGCTTTTTCCTCAATTATCTTAATGTTTTTCTTATGTTTTGATGGTATAACATTAAATAAAATATTTAAAACGATTGCAGTGAAGCTTCCTGCTACAATACCATTGCTTGTTAAAATTTGAAAATTCTCCGGAAGCTGTGTAAAAAGCTTTGGAACGACTGTTACACCCATCCCCATACCGACCGAGCATGCAATGATAAATAAATTTTCATGAGAAGAAAGATCCACCCTGCTTAACATTTTTATTCCTGAAGCGATGACCATACCAAACATAGCTACCATTGCGCCGCCTAGAACTGCTGGGGGAATGATTGTTGTTAAAGCACCGATTTTAGGGATGACACCGATTATCATTAAAAAAATACCCATTAAATAAATCACATTTTTTGATTTTACGCCTGATAGCTGAACAAGCCCAACGTTTTGTGAAAAAGTTGTGTAAGGAAATGAATTAAATAATCCACCTAAAACACTCGCTAATCCTTCAGCTCGATATCCTTTTGCTAAATCTTTTTCGGAAATTTTTTGCTCGGTAATGTCACTAAGAGCATAATAAACTCCTGTTGACTCTACTAAACTTACCACCGCTACTAGAAACATCGTAATAATTGCTGTCCATTCAAATGTCGGCATACCGAAATAAAGCGGCCTTATCATATGAAACATGGCAGAGTCTGAAACAGGCGTAAAATCTACTTTCCCCATCAATGCTGCAGCTATCGTTCCTCCGATTAGTCCTAACAAAATAGAAATGGAACGTATAAAACCATTAAAGAAACGCTGCAGTAAAATGATAAAGATTAACGTTCCAAATGCTAAACATACATTGCTTACTGATCCAAATTCTGGGCTTCCTTCTCCACCAGCCATATTATTCATCGCAACAGGAATAAGTGTGATCCCAATAGTAGTGACAACTGAACCCGTAACAACAGGTGGAAAAAAACGAACGAGCTTTCCAAAAAACTTACTGACAACTATAATCATTAAACCAGATATAATTACCGCACCATATATCGCAGTGATTCCATACTTATGGCCGATTGCAAGCATTGGCCCAACTGCGGTAAAAGTACATCCTAGCACCACTGGCAACCCGATCCCGAAGAAACGGTTCTTCCAAACTTGTAAAATCGTAGCAATTCCACACATAAAAATATCTATGGAGACTAAATAAGTTAATTTTTCACCTTTTAAACCCATTTCTCCGCCGACAATTAATGGAATGATAACTGCTCCAGCATACATAGCTAGTACATGCTGAATGCTTAATGTAGCTATTTTTAGCTTACTCTGCATTAAACAGTTACCTCCTCTTTAAATGTAACTTGTCCATTTTTTAGACTTTCTATTTGTGCTAGTGATTCAACTCTTATCCCTTTATCTCGAAGGATTTCCCCTCCATCTTGAAAGGACTTTTCGATAACAATTCCGATGCCAACAGCTTCTGCATTCGCCTGTTTAACAATATCTAAGAGTCCTAAGGCAGCCTGACCGTTTGCTAAAAAATCATCTATAATTAATATCCGGTCATTTTCATCTAGAAAACTTTTTGAAACAGATATTTCATTCGTAACATTTTTAGTAAAGGAATGAACACTAGCTGTATATAGATCGTTGACAAGTGTAAGGGATTTGCGTTTTCTGGCAAAAACTACGTTAATCCCAAGCTTTAACGCCGTCATCACAGCTGGAGCTATCCCAGAGGATTCGATCGTAAGTATTTTCGTAATCTTCTCATCACGGAATCTCTCCACAAATTCATCGCCTATTTCTTTCATTAAATTCGGATCTATTTGATGATTTAAAAAGGAATCTACCTTTAATACTGAATCAGATAGAACAATCCCATCGTTTAAAATTTTTTGCTTTAGTAAATCCAATTTTCTTCCCCCTAAAATAAGATTTGACCAAAGGAAAATATAAAAAAGTCCAATGGTCATTGCACTCAACATCATTGTGAGTGAGCCAATGTCCATTGAACATTTTGTCAATAGAAAGAATAAAAAATCAATATATTGTACTATTGATTTCACCATTGCTCACACATAGTCAAGCTATTTTCGGTAGCTTGGTAGAAACTTGCAGGCCATATTCCCACGATTATATGAGTGAATGCATATTAAATTTCTATTATTATATCACTTATACAATTGGATTAAAAGCTATATTAATAAAACATTTTATTAATATAGCTTTTATTTTTGGCTTTGTTAAACAATGCTGTTGTTTCTATAAACCCCTGTATGGTATGTGCTTTCGCTAGTTTTACTTCGTAAAAAAATCGCCTCACACATACCATACAGGCGATTTTACCAACAGTAATCATTAACAAAGCCCAATTTTTATTTCTTTTGATTTCACACATTCATCACAAAATGAGCTGAAAAGTGTGATAAATGTCACAGATGAACTAGTGCATCGTCACTATGATAAAAGTATCAAGAACAATCACATACAAGAAAGGAGCAAAATAAATGGCTAAGCCACAGATGAAACAAAATCTAAATGAAGAGTCATCTTCATTAAAAGGGACTTTAGCAGCAGTATTTATCGTAGGAGCTTTCCTTGTCATATCATGGCTTGCAATTTTTGGATTATATTTAAACCGTTTATAAAAGTAGTTCTCATTAAGAGTATCACTATTTAAAAGTGGGAATTTCCTTAATCGGTTTGGTTTTGGGGCATCTTTTCTTAATAATCATCTTTTATGAAATATTCCATAGATTACGTTTTTTGAATTCAAATAAAAATGTACTAGAAAAGAGCCATTATAAAAGTTTAGGAGTTGAGAACGCTATGCATTTACATCGCTATGAAAAATGGTGGCTAACATTCGGTATATCTGCACTTATTATTTTCTTATCTATAGTGGGTATTCAGGCATTTCACCAAGGTCATCAACCGCCTAGTGCAAAAGCATTTGTCGATCCAGAAAGAGTTGATCAGACAGAACCGTTTAATAAGCCGGGATTAAAGAAAGTTGAAGGAAAGGATTGGGATTATGAGCTTGTTGTTGTCGCCTCTGCTTTCTCTTTTAATCCTGGAGAGATTGAGGTGCCAAAAGACGCCAAAATTAAGATTATTGCAACAACAAAAGATGTTGTCCATGGCTTTGAAGTCGCTGGTACGAACATTAATATGATGTTAGAGCCAGGATACATCAGTGAATATGTTGCAACCTTTAATAAAAAAGGAGAATATCTTATCGTTTGTAATGAGTACTGCGGGACAGGACATCATATGATGTCTGCAAGAATTAAGGTGGTGGATCAAGGATGAGTACACAAATCCAAAAAGTAGATAAACGTGATGCGAAACTAGCAATGGCATACATTGCTGTTGCATTTGTGGCCCTAGCAATTGGAGGATTAATGGGTCTTCTTCAAACATTAGTACGATCTGGAAAAATGGAATTGCCAGGCGGGATTAACTATTACGAAATTCTAACTGCACATGGGGTTTTACTCGGTCTTGGTTTAACAACCTATTTCATTTTAGGATTTCAATTTGCTGCAATTAGCCGTACAGCTGGGACATTATCTAATAAAGCAAGGGCTACAGGCTGGGTTGGATTTATTCTTATGGTCATCGGTACCATTATGGCAACATCAATGATTTTAACAAATAGAGCAACCGTTCTTTACACATTCTATGCACCATTACAAGCACATTTCATTTTCTACCTTGGGTTAACTCTTTTAATCGTAGGCAGCTGGGTAGCTTGTGGGGCAATGATTGCCACTTATATGAAATGGAGAAAACAAAACCCTGGAAAACCAAGTCCACTCCTCACCTTTATGTCTGTGGTAAATTCAGTAATGTGGATTGTTTGTACACTTGGTGTTGCAGGAGAAGTATTATTTCAACTTTTACCTTGGTCATTAGGCTGGGTTGATACAGTTAATGTACTTGTCAGTCGGACACTGTTTTGGTATTTTGGACATCCACTTGTTTATTTCTGGCTTCTACCAGCATATATGGCATGGTATGTCATTATTCCAAAAATTATTGGAGGAAAAATATTTTCTGATGCGCTTGCGCGTCTAGTATTTATCCTATTCTTATTATTCTCACTTCCTGTTGGGTTTCATCATCAGTTAACAGAACCAGGAATTGATGCAAATTGGAAATTCGTTCAAGTAGTTTTAACCTTTATGGTTATCATCCCTTCTCTTATGACGGTCTTTTCTATGTTCGCTACCTTTGAGATGTATGGAAGAAAACAAGGTGCTAAAGGTTTGTTTGGCTGGTTGAAAAAACTTCCTTGGAAAGATGCTAGGTTTGTCGTTCCATTCATCGGTATGACAGCATTTGTTCCGGCTGGGGCAGGAGGAATTATTAATGCATCTAACCAAATGAACCAAGTAGTCCATAATACCATGTGGGTAACAGGTCATTTCCATTTAACACTCGCAACAACGGTTGTTTTAACATTTTTCGGTATTAGTTATTGGTTGATTCCACATTTAACTGGAAGAATTTTCACAAAAGCTATGAACAGACTAGCCATTTTTCAAGCTATTGCGTGGACGATTGGAATGACAATTATGTCAGGTTCTATGCATCTCCAAGGTTTACTAGGTGGTCCTAGACGTACTGCTTATACAACCTATGGGGATGCAGCACAAGCATTAGATTGGATTCCATATCAAATCGCTCAAGCCATCGGCGGTTCTATCCTATTCTTAGGTATTGTGTTAATTATCGTCATTGTCATTAATCTAGCCTTTTTTGCCCCAAAGGGAGAACAAGAATTTCCTGTCGGAGAAGTAGCAGAAGGTGCAGAAAAGACTCCTTTAGTTCTAGAAAATTGGAAAATATGGTTGACCATTTTGGCAGCATTGATATTAATTGCTTACACTGTTCCATTCGCTGATATGATCCAAAACGCACCGCCAGGATCAAAAGGCTTTAAGTTTTGGTAAAATTCTAGAAGGTCTGCTCGAATACGAGCAGACCTCTTGTTATTAAAGCTCACGGGGGGCACTTAATGATACATCCGCTGTTTTTCTTTTTAAACTTAATATGAGTACTGAAGATAGGATGAAAAGAATTCCGATAAACTGTAGAAAGAATAACTTTTCTTTAAATAGTAATATCCCTACAAAAATTGCTGCTGCCGGTTCGATGGTTGCTAAAATAGCTGCTGTACTGCTTTCTACACGATTTAACCCAATAGTATATAAAATATAGGCAAGTACGGTGGGAATTAAGGCTAAACCTATCATATATACATGAGCATCGATCGGAAGTTGGCTCATTTTTTCCCAAAATCGATAAAAAGGTACAAGACATAAGGAAGCGATAAAAAAAGTATAGAATGTGATGGTAGTCGAGTTATAGTAGCGGAGTGCAAGCTTTCCAAAAATACTATATAATGCATAACCAAGACCTGCGCCCAAACCAATAATAAATCCTGTTTGGTTCCATTGAGATCCTCCCCCACTACCCGCCAATGCAATCATCGAGCAACCAATAATCGTTACACTGACAGCTATAAGCTTTTTCTTAGTTAATTTTTCTTTTAATATAAAGTAGGATAATAGCACAACAAATACAGGTGAAGTATATAATAGCATGACAGCTAATGAAACAGACAATTTATTCATCGCTGTAAAATAACACCAATTAAAAAATACAATGCTGAATAATCCCGTACCAAAAAAATATGGTAAATGAATGAGTTTTATTCGGAGGATACCTTTTTTCTGCTGAAATATTACAACCGGTATTAGAAGGATAAATGCATATAGCACACGTATAGTAACAATCTCCATTTCAGTAAATCCATAAATTGTTAGCTTTTTGACAAAAAGAGAAATAAAACCCCAAGATAAAGCGGCCAAAATAACAAAAAGTTGAGGCAATTTGGTCACCCTCCTATTAACATAACAAAAAATATATCGTTTGAAGAAAGGCAACCGGAAAATCCGATTGCCTTTATTAATTATAATTTATAAACATTTGTATATTTTTCAGTTAAATATTCGATTAAATAGCGAGCGTTTAATCCTTCGCCTGTTACATCTTTTAAAATTTCAAGAGGCTTCTTCAGCTTTCCATATTGATGAATGTTAGTTGTTAGCCATTCTTGAATAGGTTTAAGATTTCCTGTTGCTAAAAGGTCATCAAAATTCGGAAGATCCTTTAACATTGATTGCTTAAACTGGGCTGCATACATATACCCTAAGGCATAGGATGGAAAATAACCAAAATCTCCACCAGACCAATGGACATCCTGAAGGACACCTTCTGCATCATTTTCAGGTCGAATTCCTAAATATTCTTCATATTTATCATTCCATATTTTCGGTAAATCCTTCACTTCAATTTCGTTGTTAATTAAGCCTTTTTCTATTTCATAACGTATGATGATATGAAGTGGATAAGTAAGCATATCTGCTTCAATACGTATAAAAGATGGCTTAGATTCATTTATCGCATGATAAAACTTAGCTAGATCAACATGATCAAACTGGCCGCTAGCAAACTCTTTTAGTACATTGTAATTATGTTTCCAGAATGAATAGTCTCTTCCGACAATATTTTCATAGAAAAGTGACTGGGATTCATGAATTCCCATGGATGTGCCGCTACAAAGTGGTGTTCCAATTAATTCCTTTGAAATATTTTGTTCATATAATGCGTGACCACCTTCATGGATGGTTCCAAAAACAGCTGTACGCCAATCATTTTCATCATATCTCGTCGTTACTCGAACATCACCTGGATTTAAGCCAGTTGCAAATGGATGAATGGTTTCATCTAAACGACCTGATTGAAAATTATATCCCATTTGCTCCAATATTTTCAAACTAAATTCTTTCTGCTTATCTTTTGGAAATGATTCGTATAAGAATGATGTTTCGGGCTTAATTGGGGAATCCGCGATTTTTTGTACAAGTGAAACAACGGCTTCTCTAACTTCTCCAAATACTTGATCAAGAATTTCAACCGTTATTCCCGGTTCATACATATCTAATAGTGTATTATATTTGTTTCCTTCATAACCCCAATATTCCACAAACCTCTTTTTATATTCAACGATTTTTTCCAAATAAGGTCGAAACATCTCGAAATCCGCTTTTGCTCTTGCTTCCTCCCAAACACTCTCCGCTTTTGACTGTAAAACGATATACTCGCTGTATTCCTTTGCAGGTATTTTTTTGTTACGATCATAATACTTTTTACATTCTTCTAATGTCTTTTTTGTGATTTCTGATAACTCGCAGTTCCCTGTTAAACTTGCTATGTATGCTGCCATTTCCTCTGAAGTTGACATCTGAAAAACTTCTGAGGAAAGCACTCCGATTACTTCTGCACGTTGGTCCACACCATTTTTAGGTGCTCCTGTACGTAAGTCCCAATAAATTAATCCAAGCGCTTCGCTATATGCTTGCATCTTTTTAACATATTCTAAAAATTCTTTTTCTATTTCTTTCATTTGTTCAGTCATTTGATCCTCTCCTTATTAAATCAACTGGCATCACTTGACGCTACCCTTGCGAAAGTAATCAGTATTATTTTATCATATTCTTCTGAAAAAGGAGAAGACTTAGTATCAAATATGCTTTTCCAATACATCAAAAATTGTATCATCTTTACTTTTCCCAGATGTTCTTAACGACTTCAAACTTTACCATAAAACATACCTTTCTCCATGTTAACGATCCTCTTTCTGGAAAAAAATCAAGCAATAGACCAGAAAATGTTTGTTCAATCATGGAAGGCGTAAAAAAAACGAGCAGTTTCCTATAATTAATTACACTTTAACCCTTCTATAGAAAACGGGTGTCCATTTGAAATGGGCACCCTTATGATATAAAGTCTTTTCCGATTAGAAAATATTTGGCTTTACAGGCAATATTTCTTCTATCTCTTTGAAAACATTTTTACTTTTTATATCTGTTAACCAAATATGAACATTTCCTTTATCAGTAGATGTACGGATTAATCTTCCTATCCCCTGCCTTAAACGCAAGATCATATAGGGTATATCAACCTCGGTATCAGGGCTAGAACTAGCTTTACGCTTGGCAATAAATACTGGATCTTCAGGAGGGAAAGGAAGCTCCGTAATTAACACATTTGATAATGATCGCCCTGGTATATCTAGACCTTCCCATAAGTGATATGAACATAGAATAGAGTTTTCGTCATCTTGAAATTCTTCTACCAAATGGCTGATTTCCCTTTCGCCTTCAAAAAATATTTGAAAATCCAAGGTTTCTTGTTGCTTAATATATTGTTTAAATTCATTCATCGAATTCTTGGAATTGAATAACACAAGGCTTTTCCCACCAGCTTCCTTTACAACCGACAATATATCTTTATTTTTTGATATTGCGGATTTCTCACTGGCATGAATATTGATCTGCATGTTATTTTCATAATCAAAAGGCGAATCCACTTTAAATGATAAATAGTCTTCAATCCCTAAACTCTTCGTAATATATGAATAGTCTCCATTATTGGAAAGTGTGGCAGATGAAAAGATATAAGGAATGTTCTTTGAAAATACTTCCTCCCTTAAAATTTCCTCCACAAGACGTGGCATGATAACGAGAGTATGATCAGAACCAGTCATTTCAAACCAAATAATCCCTTCATTTTCCTTCAAAAACAACCTTAATGAATACAACATTTGCTCCAAATATTCTTCTATAATACGCAAATCATATTCATTCAGTACAAACATTTCCCCTTCATAAACAAGCTGCTCTGATAACTTTTCAACCTGGACAAGTAATGATTGCACATATTTAAGAATTCTAGGAGATTTTTTGATATCATAACGATTAGATCCTACAACAGATTTTGCTTCTTCCTTTAAAGTGTCAAAAAGTTGTTCGTTTAAGACTAATACATTTTCAATCGTATAAAGAGTTTCATCACGGACACCATTTTCCATTAATCGTGTCAATAACTTCTCTAAAGTTTCGGATTGAATACGATAGGTTAAGGCTTTTTGACAAGCATATTCAAGGAGATGGCCTTCATCGAATACGACACTGCTCGCCTCTGGAAGCAGCGGCAATTGTCCTTCACGAACTCGAGCGTTTTTCGTCCAGACATGTTCCATGTAATAGTCATGTGAACAAACGATTAAATCCACCGCTTTCCGATAATGATCTCTATGCAGTGTTTGACCACATCGATGGCGGACATCGCAAGAAAAACAATCTTGTAATGGATCCCAAGAGATCGTTTTCCATTGTTCTTCTGTAATATCTGGATAGTCCTTTCTATCCCCATACTTTTCATATTTAAGCATTGAACCAGTTGCGTTTACAAATTTAGGTAAGGAATCATATGCAAAAGAAATTTTTTCTGATCCATCCTTCATTACTTCTTTTTCAAGCTTCTTTAAGCATAGATACTGTTCTCTAGATTTAGCAAGCCTTACATCAGTCTTTATACCAAGGGCCGCTTCAATTTTTTGAATATCTCCTTCCTTTTTCACAAGCTGTTCAATCAGTGTTTCATCTGCACAAGCAATTATTGCAGGTTTCCCTGTGTACCGTGCATAACAAATAGTATATAAAAGGTAAACGATTGTTTTACCTGTGCCAACACCAGCTTCTGCAAATATTACCTTTTTTTCTTTAAATGCCTTTTCAAGTTGAAAGGCCATATAGATTTGTTCGTCCCTTAATTCAAAACCTTTTTCAGGCAAAAGTTCATAAAAAACATCACCGATCCACTCACCTAGTTTTTCATAAAAAGATTCTTCTTTCGTTACTGCAAAGGGTAATCCAGTTTTCATTTGTGTTCCTCCAGCCATAGACTTCCGCTTATTCCTATATTGTTTATTCAAGCAAAAACGCAAGTGTATCGATTACACTTGCGTTCTTAGATAATAGATTTATCTTTCGTTAATACATAACTCCAAGCTTCTTGTAACGATTGTTCTGCTTCCTTTAGCAATGCCAACGCCACTTTAGAAGGTCGTTCATCTGACCGTATGATCTCGTATGTATTAGTTATAGCTCTTGAGATTTTATCAAAGTCCAGTGAATTTTCGGACAACCTCCCCACTCCTTTTGACTATAATATATATTCATTATACTCAGGAGTGTAATAAGATATACCTTTAATATCTACTCTCTCGGCGGTCTAGGTCCCCAGTATTGATAAAGATCTGTCCGAATAAATCCATTAAATAATTTCCGCATCTTAGTTGCTTTTTTTCCGTAAATTTCTTCAAATTTTTCATATGAAGTTAATATATAGATCGACCATGTATCAAGATTTGAAAAAGATTTTCCCATTTCTGCATACATCTTTTCAACCTCTTTACGTTCTCCAAGTCTTTCACCGTATGGTGGATTTCCAACTATCACACCATATTGATCCTTCGTTGTGAAATCTTTAACTTGCATTTGTTTAAATTCAATTAAATCACCTAAACCAGCTTCAATTGCATTTTCCTTTGCCACATTTACCATTCGATGATCGATATCAGTTCCTATGATTTTTAATGGCTGATCATATTTAGCTAAATCCTCCGCTTCATTACGCGCATCATCCCAGACCTGTTTATTTATTATAGGCCAAGACTCGGATGCAAAATCACGATTAAAACCTGGTGCAATGTTTTGACCAATTAATGCTGCCTCTATAGGTATCGTTCCTGAGCCACAAAAAGGATCACAAAAAGGTCGATCAGGGTGCCAATTCGTTAGCTGGATTAAAGCAGCAGCTAATGTTTCTTTTAATGGTGCATCACCTTGATTTACTCGGTAGCCACGTTTATGTAATCCTACTCCGCTTGTGTCAATAGTTAGTGTGGCAATATCCTTATGTATAGCCACTTCTATTTTATATAATGGACCATTTTCCTCAAACCAAGAAACTTTTTTATAGTGTGAGCGAAGTCGTTCTACAATTGCTTTTTTTACTATCGCTTGACAATCTGGTACACTAAATAATTTTGATTTAACTGATTTTCCTTGAACAGGGAATTCCGCATTTTCCGGCAGAAAGCTTTCCCAATTAAGAGCTTTTGTTTTCTCAAATAGCTCATCAAATGATTCGGCTTTGAATTCACCTACTTTTATTTTCACACGATCTGCCGTACGCAGCCAAAGATTACTTCGTGCTATCGCTTTTTCATCTCCAATGAATTCGATTTTTCCATTGTCCACTTTACATTCATAGCCTAGATTATTTACTTCTTTTGCTACTAAAGATTCCAATCCCATAGCTGCAGTTGCAATTAAAGAATATGTAGACATCTTTTCACCCTTATATTATTTATTTTGATATAAATAATGCTCTCCTTCCTTAAGGAGAGCATAACATTTCAATGTTTATTACCTTCTATAACGTTCTGTAAGCCATGTTCTGTACCATTGTACTGCAAACGATCAGGTAATGATCTTGTACTCAGGTGGTAATCATCTATCTACAAGCGAATCCGCTTGTCCCTTTCTTCGTTCATTTCCTCTGAAAGGGTGCCCCTACCATAATTTGAGTTTCTCGCTCGCGGGGTTTACCTCGTTCCACCTTTGTGATTTCTCACAAAGCTACGTCACTGTGGCACTTTCAAGGTAGTCACTCCATATCCAAATAGGACTTAGGTGTTTTCCCTGCCGTCAGCCTAGTCGCAACCAGACTGCCCTAGCTTATGACTTCGCTAGGCACGAACACTACGGGCATCTCAGCACCGTGCGAGCATGGACTTTCCTCTGCAATACAAATATTGCAGCGATTACCCAAACGTTATATGTTACGGATTTGACCGCTTATCTATTATAAAAAACTTTTCACTTACTTTCAAGAAGAAATTTATCCCAGTTGTCATTTTTTTTCTTTATTCACTTAGCTTACTGCCAAAAACATGTTTTTCTAAATTTGAAAGTCTTTTTAAGATATCAAAATTGGTTGTACCTGTTGTTGGCTGCGAAGGTTGTCTGCGAAATGAATCATCCGCTTGTTTCTTTAAACGCATATTTTCCTGTTGTAAATCTTCAATCACTTGATGAAAGGTTTCATAATCTTTTATGATAAAATCCAAAAACTTGTCAACTTCTTCCTGTTTATACCCTCGAACTGCAGTTTTAAATTCTTTTTCTAAAATATCTTTTGCAGTTAATTTCACTTTATCAGATAACATTTTACACACCACCTTAAATTATCGCAGAATGCCCATTATCATTCTTTCAAATATTAGTATATTTGTCAATTTAATATGTCGACCATTGCTCTTCTTCTATTATCATTTGTAAATCATAAAAATCAATGGTTCGAATATCATATTTATTTTGTTCTTGATATCTTTTTGCTTCCTCAAATATGTATTTTGGCGATCCTTCCTTTTGTACATCATAGACTATGAGCATTCCCTGACTTTTATGAAGAAATATTTTATTTTTGTTTCTAAACTGTTGTGGGCTTGAGTAAGGTTGTTTCGAAATGGATTCCACGAAATCAGCTTGCTCAAGTATCATTTCGTAATATTCTTTATTTCCCTCTTTCCAACCTTCCTCCTGCTGTAAAAACGGGGTTAAAATGGCAAGCTTTAAACTTGTATACTCTTGCCGAAGCTCATAGACAACATCAGCGGCCCATAACTCCACCCCAAGTTGGCCAGAGATGAGCACCCACTCCAATCCATTTTCCAATAAACTAACTAGTTCTTTTCTAATTGCCTTTTTTATAAAGCCAACAGCAGGGTGTTCATTTGAAAATACTCCTAGTTCAAATGGTTTATATCCCGTTATGGATAATACCTTTATCAACAAGCTCGCTCCTTATTATGTTTTCAAGTTATAAAACAAGGATGGAAATTCCATCCTTGTTTAAGTCCAAGCATTAACGTGGATAGCCGAAAGGCGCCATTCCTGGATATGGACCAACCCCAGGTCCTGGTCCGTAAGGCGGTACAGGACCTACAGCTGGACCTAAATTAACATTACTAACCTCATTAACGAACGATTCAGTATGAGGATAATAATTTTGATGTGCAATAACCTCGTGATTCACATTTGTAGTATGCGAAGGATAAATATGTGGTTGAATAAAAGTCTCTTGAGTATGTTTCACGCAACATTTAGTAGGATGAACCACTGCAGGTAAAACTTTAGGACCGCAACCGCAAGGAAACATGTTATAACTCCTTTCAATTATTTGTTTTTTTGTACATTAACAAACTATGTTAAAAGGCTATAACATGTACTAATATAAATACCTATTTTTAAATAATAAGCTGAGAAAAAATAGACATATTAATTAAAAGAAGTTATAAAAGCTTTCTCTTAAACTAGTAAAAAGCAATGCGGTTAGACCAATCACCACAAAAAACAAAATAAATAAAGCACGATACATTTCTTCAGCCCCATATCAATTAAATTGCTTATACTTAATGAGAAGAAATAGGTCATTTTATATCCATCTAACCATTTCTCCTACAAAAACTGCCTTTGTCATTTATATTTTACAGATATGAATTATTCGACACAATCATAAAAATTTAACATGTTTATAAATTTTTTATGACATTCTTGTAAGTTTTTGGCGGTTGATGTAAAACTTTTTGAAACCTTCGTCGAAATCTGCGCTTACCCAGGAAATAGATGAATTATTTCCTCTTCAGCCTTTCCAATCTTTTCACTGCCTCTTGCAAAAATTTGTCTTTTGATCGGGGAATATTTTGTTGATCAATACCATGTATTGTCAATGCTTTTTTAGTATATTCTTTTGCTAGCTCATAGTCTTTAAATTGGTGTTCTAGTATCTTTGCAATTTCAATACATGCTTGCTTTTTAAATCTATTATTCCCTCCTTTAACAACATCTAACCACAATGATTTAGCTTCAGAAAATTTCTTTTGTTTTTTAAGATGGAATGCTAATTCATGTTTCGCTTCTATATCATTTTCATTCGCCGCCACTTCAAAAGTTTCAAATGCGGCCCTTTTTTCCCCTATATAATGAAACCATTTCCCTAATTGTACTTTTTCATGGCTCGTTTGATTCGGATCCTTTTGTAAAATTTGAAACGATAAATGGGTATAAAGGGTAATTAATGAAAGGATATCATTTTCGTTATGTTTTAAAACGTTGATCATCCCTTCTGGATTTTTACGTTCAACATAATCAAAATAAATCATCGGGGCTAAAAATCCAGGTACATCGTCCTTCCGTTCAAAATGCAGGATTTCCTTTTCAATATTCACCAATTTTACAGAGGGTAACTGTTCTTTCCACAGTCTTCTTGATGCATGATATAAATCGAAATGACCGAATGAAGGCAGCTTAGGAACATGTTCACGAATAAGTGTATGCCTAGTTTTCACTTGTGGCCAATCAAATGCTTTGCCATTATAGGTAACAAGTGTTGTGTAATCAATACTTTCAAGAAAACTATAATAAAGCGGGATTTCAAGTCCTGGTTCAGGCAAGATATGCTGTCTTAGTACAATCTCATTATTTTTTACACATGCATATCCTAGCAAAAATATTGTATTTCCTGCTCCCCCGCCTAATCCTGTCGTTTCAGTATCAAAAAAGAATAAATCCTCCGGATGATAATTATAAGAGGAAAGTGGATGTTGAACAGGTTCTTTGTTCCACATTTCAATAGCCGTTAAAAAATCTTGGAACTGATACCTTCCATGCAGATGTTCCATTGGATAATGGACTTCACGGATTAAACAATATTCATTCTCTAGATAGTATGTTGTTGTATTAGCTTTCTTCCACACATCTAAAAATGGTACCTCTTCGTTACTCTTCTTTAATTTTGGTAATTGATTACTAAAATCTGAAGACACTTCTTTATGACCTAGATGATTTTTAAAACGCTGTAACTTGTTTTTCATTGACACTCTGTTTCACCTCTATTTAGGCTCCATCAACTGAAAAATATGATAATAAATTTAAAGCTAGATGTTTGCTTTTGGACGAGGTTCCCTCTAATCCTATACACGACGGACATCCGTTATCACATGGACAATGACTCACCATATCTTCTGTTTTTTTCATTATATCTAAAATGTTTTCATACACCTTTTCACTTAATCCAATTCCACCTGGATACCGGTCATATAAAAATATCGTAGGCTTCTCATTATGAATGGCTTTAATTTGTGGGACTACATGAATATCATGTGGATCACACATAACAAACAAAGGGACGATTGCATTTAATGCATGAGCCACACCTTTAAGACCTTCTTCTAATTGACCTTCAGATAAGGTGCTTTCAAATGAAAACCAAGCAGCGTTTGTGTGCAATTCTTGTTCTGGTAAATGAATAGGACCTGAACCAATATTTTCATGGGTATTAAACTTTATTTTTTTAAAAATTGTAGCCATCGCTTGGACGGTAACATCTCCATAATAAACATGCGCATTCGTGATGAGTTTATGTTTGTCTTCCTCCAACACTTTTAATTGAACAGCTAAATTAGCATCCGTATAATAATCCACATCAACCTCACGAACAAAAGCCTTTTTCTCTTCCCAATCTAATTTTTCAACTTGATATTGAATTCCCTGATGGAGATATATTGCCTCATCATGTAAAAGTGTCATCGCACTAAATTGGTCCATTTCACCAATGACTTTTACGTTTGCGGTTTCAGTAATATCGATGATGATCACATTTTCTTGAGAGGCTGATCGAAGACTGATGTTATGAGCAGGGAATGAGTCATTCATCCAATACCATTTTTCTCCTCTATAATGCAAAACTCTTTCATCTACTAAAAATTCAAGAATATCATCAATTTCTATTTCTCCAAAACCTTCCCCTTTCTTAAAGGGCAATTCGTATGCAGCACATTTTACATGGTCTACTAAAATGACTAGATTATCAGGGTTAATTCTAGCTGTTTCAGGAGATTGATTAAAAAAATACTCAGGATGATCGATAATATATTGATCTAAAGGTGAAGAGCTTGCTACCAAAATAACTAACGACTCCCCATGACGACGACCAGCTCTGCCTGCTTGCTGCCAGGCACTAGCAATGGTTCCGGGGTAACCAGTCATAATACACACTTGAAGACTGCCAATATCTACACCAAGCTCTAATGCATTCGTACTTACGACACCTAAGATTTCTCCATTTCTTAAACCTTTTTCAATCTCTCTTCTTTGCGCAGGCAAATAGCCGCCCCGGTAGCCTTGTATAGATTTTGGGCCTATTTGGTGTACAATTGCTTCTTGAAGATAAGTCAAAATGATTTCAACCCTAACCCTGCTTCTTGCAAATACAATGGTTTGAATTTTTTGTTTTAATAATTCCCTTGCAAAATGACTTACTTCTAATGTAGCACTTCTTCGAATATTTAAAGGCTTATTAACGATTGGCGGATTATAAAATAAAAAATGTTTTTTACCACTTGGAGCACCATTATTATCAATCAAATTAATTGGTTCCCCTGTTAATTTTTCTGCTAGTTCCTTTGGATTTGCAATCGTAGCAGAGGTACAAATAAAAACTGGATCGCTTCCATAGTATTTACATATCCGTTTCAATCTCCGAATAACATTTGCTACATGACTTCCAAATACTCCGCGGTAAATATGTAATTCATCGATAATAATAAATTTAAGATTCTCGAAAAATGCTACCCATTTTGTATGATGTGGCAAAATAGCTGAATGGAGCATATCTGGATTGGTAATAACAATATGCCCTGCCGTTCTCACCTTCTGACGAATATTTGAAGGTGTATCTCCATCATAGGTATAACTTTTTATCTGTACTCCAGCTTCCTGGATAAATTCATTTATTTCACTTTTTTGATCTTGGGCTAAAGCCTTAGTTGGAAACATATATAATGCTCTGGAATTAGGTTCATTCATAATAGTTTGTAAAACAGGTAAATTATAACAAAGGGTTTTTCCCGATGCCGTCGGGGTTACAGCGACAAAGCTTTTCCCTTGCATCGCCTGATCAAAAGCGGAACGTTGGTGTGTGTATAAATTAGAAATCCCTCTATTTTCAAGTGAAATTTTTATTTGTGGATGGATGCTTTCAGGAAGCGGAACGATTTTCTCCTTCTTCTCTTCCAATGTATTCCAATGGACAATATGTCTGCTAATGTCAGCGTCTTCTTTTAACATTTTAATCACTTCGTGTAAATCTTTTTTACGCTTCATTTCTTCACCTCATTACAAATATTTTAGCGAATAAACGTTCGTTTTCATAGGACTTTTTTCAATCACCTTTAAACAAAAAATACATACAATGTAGAAAACTGTCTTGTGTTAGGGAGGAGAATAAATATCATGTCTGAAAAATTACCGGAAGAACCAGGAAAAAGCTTTTTTCATGAACCTTTTCAAGATTTTTTCCGATCAATGAATGAAATTTTTCAAGAACGACCCGTAAAGGGATTCCTTCAAGGTATAGATGATTTTTTTGCTTCACCTTTTCCTATTAGTGGATTTCCGGTTCATTTAAGTGAATCTGATAACCATTATATTATCACAGCAAAATTATCGGGCATAAAAAAAGACCAAATCGATATTGGTATCTTTGAAAAACACATTACTATTACTGTTGAGAATAAGGAGTCTGTATCAAAAGAAGATGAGACACAAAATTCAATATTTAAAAAGAATTCATTTCAGAGAACATCGAAAACAATTCCTCTCCCAACTCCAATTAAAGAAGAAAAAGTAAGAGCTAATTATGAAGATGGATTATTGACCATAAAGATACCTAAAGAAAAAGGGAAACGATTAAAAATTGAATAAAAATGAAATTAAATGGAGTCAGTGTAATAACTGATTCCTTTTTTTAATAGGCTCTTTTCGTATAAATTGTTGTTTTTAGACTATAAACTTAGTCCGTTGATTTCCGCTCCAGACACTTGCTTTCCGCGGGGAGGGATGGGAGCCTCCTCGGCGTTACCGACTGCGGGGTCTCCCACTTCCCTCTTTTTCCCGCAGGAGTCAAGTGCCCTCCGCTAAAATCAACTCAGATTGTGAATAAAATATCATTAAAAAGCAACAAAATTTACGAAAACAACCTTTTAACACAAAAAGGCTTGGAAGCCTATACTTTAAAGAGACCTCCCAGCCCTTTTACCATTGTAGACATTTGATTAACCGCATTCATCATTTGACCTGCCGTATTGACCATTTTATTAAAATCAATGGATCCATCTTGTGATTTAAAAGAGTTCATTAAAGAACTCATACCACCTTGTGGTTTAATACTATGATTACCCTGTGGATAAGGATTTGGATACTGATTATGGATACTTGGTTTTTTATTATTAATTGAGTATTCATCTATTGACTGAAGCGGATTTTGGAATATGTGTGTTTGCTGTGAAGCTTCATCAACATATCCTTGTTGATAAGGATTGTATGGAATGGACCCCATTGGGAATTGGGGTGGAACTCCAAATGATTGATATTGCCCATATGGATTTTGAAAAGGTAAATGTGTCTGTTGAACCTCTTGCATATATGGCAAAAATGGTGCTTGAATTGGGTAATTAGGTGGCTGATAGTTACGAAACATCGAATAATCTCCAAAATAAGGATAAGGTTCCTTCATATTCTTTCCTCCCGATTACAGATCATCACTACTATTACAGTATGAACAATAATAAAAATGGTGAGATGTCTATGTATAAATCACTAGAAGAAATTCTAATCAGCTTATTTCTCCTAACATTCGATTTAGTACATAATCCACTGATTGTACATGGCTTTTAAATTTTTTTAAGCTTGAATCGGGAAAAAAGGCTCTCACTGAAACCATTTGAAGATTTTCACATGTATTTTCTAATTGAACAGAATGAAGATGTTTCGGTTTAATTCTATTTACCCATTCAATCGCAAGCGGTAACCACTCCTCACACTCCCTTTTCACTTGGTCAGCAAATGGCTTTACCTCTAAATAAAAATCACCTTGTTTACCTGTCTCTCTTACTTTATTAAATGATTGAAGAGCAGATTGATTTCGTTCAATTAACTTTTTTGTCAAAACTAGAAGCTCGTTATTAGACATTCATTTCCTCCTAAATAAAAAGCAGCTTTTAAAAGCCACTATACCATTCGATAATTATCATTATACTTTTCGTTTTATTGGTGGTCAAAAATCCAGAACTCTACCCTAATTGTTGTAATTTAAAAGGAAGGTTATTTTGTGCAACGGAAGCAGATCGTTTTTTTAATCTTACTTTTTTCTCGAGCCTAGTGATTCGAGTTTCCAATAAAAGTTGCGATTGATATACACGTGTGATTATTTCCTCTTCTTCATTTTGCATAATATCCGTAAATTGTTTCTCCAAATGATCAAATAAATCCTCGAGCTCTTCCAGCTGCAATAATAGCTCATCTTTTTTTATCATTTTTACCACTCCTTTAGTTCTATAAAATATATATTCTTTCTCCCCGCTCATTCACCTCCATGCCTGACAAAACTAGAACTGTTTCGCCAAAGAAAGTGATAAATATACATTCTTATATAACTTTTCGACAGATGTATGAGGAGCCATGGGTAGTGCAAAATAAATAACGGAGGTGTAAGGAAAATGAATAAAGATTTGGAGAAACAGAAGAAAAAGGAAGAAAAAGCAAAATCAAAAGCTGCAGATAATAACCCAAAACTAACCGGACCCAATCGACCATCTACTTAAGAAAGAAAAAAGCAAGGATTGACAGAAAATCCTTGCTTTTTCATTCAAATTATTACTCACACAAAAAAATGCATGAATCGAGATAATTGCTGTATTTGAGTTTGTTTTTGAAGGAACCATTCTGATATCTCATATAAATCATCGAGATTATTCATTTTTAACCATTCGCTATTAATGGAGATTTTCATTGACCAATCTTCATGTTTGCGATTATGGTGCTTTACTATCGGATATACCTCTCTTAAATATGGTGTACCCGCTCCCTTCTCTAGTCTTAAAAACTGTTCATAATCATTTCTTGAACCTGTATGTTTATTATTTAAAGCAAATGATAGAAATTTAGGAAATAAATCGTAGTTAAATAATATTGAAGACAATCTTTTACCTAATTCTATCCTTTCATCCACTTTTCGAAAATTCACCACACTTGAACCATATAATTCTCCGTTCATAGTCGGAAAAACTACACAACTAAAATGAAATAATTCTTGAAACTTAAAAATTAATGAAGAAAAAATTCTTTTCTTATATAATGGATGTTTAATGATTGGCTGTTGAATGATATTTTGTTCATTAATAATTAAAGAAATCATTAATCGAATGCAATCCTTTTTCTCATAAAATATCTTCCATTCCTGTTCCATAAATTTAGACACATAAAATTCTTTTAATAAATGAAACAAAGGACGATTATAAATCGTCGAATAATGGTAAAGCAATAATTGAGGAAATGCATCTTGGAAAATTAGCCAATTTGCTCTTTCATAGGTTAAAAACAGTCTTTTTCTTATTTTATCATTGACCATTTTTGGAAACGTCGGTCCTTTAAGATCACACATATTCCATCCAGCATTTCTTGAAACCATAGAAGCAAGAAATGCCCATTTTATTTCAGGGTACAAAAGATAAAAGTTTAAATATTCCTGAGTACGTGATATATTATCTAGGTTTCCATTGAAAGTAATGTTTTTTACACTTTGGATAATTTGACCATCTGATATGATTTGAGAGCCTTTTAATAAAAATCGATGAAAAAGACTACTTTCACGCATAAAATACGCTCCATTCCTTAATTTAACCTTATCATAGCGGGAAATCATACTTTTTATTCACACAATCAATGAATATTTCTGCTATGATATAATTTAGCTTGTGAGGTGAAGGTGAATGGAAATTAGATACCCTAACGGGAAAAAATATATCCTTGACAAAACGCCCAAAAAGAAATTAACATCTACGAAAAGTATTTCGTATAGTAATAGAGGGATGACCCTAGAGGAAGATTTAAATGTAACGAATCAATTCTATTTACAGAATGGAATTGCCGTTATTCATAAAAAGCCAACACCTGTTCAAATTGTCCATGTTGACTATCAATCTCGTAGTACAGCGGTCATTAAAGAAGCATATTTTAAACAGCCTTCAACTACGGATTATAATGGAGTATATAAAGGAAAATATATCGATTTTGAGGCGAAAGAAACGAATAATACGACATCCTTTCCTTTACAAAATTTTCACGCTCACCAAATAGATCATATGAAAAAAGTTGTAAATCAAAATGGAATATCCTTTGTCATTCTTCGTTTTGCCAAAACGGAAGAAGTATTTTTATTAAAGAGCACAGATTTATTTGTTTTTTGGAACCGAATGTTATCAGGCGGAAGAAAATCAATTAAAAAAGAGGAAATCGAGGCAATAGGATATCAATTACACTTAGGCCTTCACCCTCGAATTGACTATATCCAAACGATTCAGAAAATATTTGTATAATGAATCGTTGACTTAAACTTCTAAATCTATTCTTCTGATTTAGGAAAGAGAGGAAATTTATTTATGGCAGAAAAATATCAAACTCGTGAGGAACGAAGAAAACAGCAAGAAACTGTTAAAAATAAAAAAAAGCCAAAAAGAAAAAAGGCTTCAATTTTTAAACGAATTATTTTAACCATATTCATCATTGGAGTAATAGGTCTTTTAACAGGTGTTGGAACATTTGCTTACTATGCAAGCAAAGCACCCCATTTAAACAAAACACAACTTCGAGACCCAATTGCGTCTGAGGTTTTAGGGATGGATGGTAAAGTAGTAGGCAAAATCGGAACTGCAACACGTAACTATATTGCATACAAAGATATTCCAGACACAGTAAAAGATGCAATTATTGCAACAGAAGACTCTCGTTTCTTTAGTCACCATGGAATTGATCCGATTCGAATTGGCGGAGCAGTGATCGCTAATTTTAAACGAGGCTATGGTGCTGAAGGCGGAAGTACAATTACACAGCAAGTAATAAAAATGTCCTTTTTATCAAATAACAAAAATTTAGAACGAAAAGCTCAAGAAGCATGGCTATCTATACAATTAGAAAGGCAATATACGAAAGAAGAAATCTTTGAAATGTACGTGAATAAAATATACATGTCTGGTGGAATTCACGGAATTCAAACTGCTGCAAAGTATTATTATGGGAAAACATTAGATAAATTAACTCTCCCACAAGTCGCACTCATTGCTGGATTACAGCAAAGTCCAAATAATTATAATCCTTTTAAACATCCTGATTTAGCTGAGAAGCGTAAAAATGTCGTACTGGGCTTAATGTATCAGCATAAAAAAATTACAAAGCAGCAAATGGAAGATGCAAGAAAAGTTCCAGTTACAAAAGGGCTATTAAAGGAAAAGAATAGAGACAATATGCCTCAATATAAATATGATGCATTTATGGACCTCGTGATTAAAGAAGTTGAAGATATGGGCTATAATCCATTTTCGGATGGTTTAAAGATCTACACTACATTAGATAAAGATGCCCAAGAATATACAGAAAAAATCTTAAATACTAATGATATCGTTCAATATCCTGATGATATATTCCAAGCAGGAATTACTTTATTGGATACGAAAACAGGTGAAATTCGAGCGGTTGGTGGTGCTAGAAACCCTAAAGTTAGTCGTGGATTAAATCGTGCAGTTGATATTAAACGCTCACCTGGTTCAACGATTAAACCAATTCTCGATTATGGACCGGCAATCAATGAGTTACAATGGTCTACTTCTCATCAAATTGTTGATGAGCCATATCATTATATTGATAATGGTCCAGAATTGAATAACTGGGATAATCGTCATTGGGGACAAATGTCGATAAGAAAAGCTTTGTACACTTCTCGAAATGTCCCTGCAGCAAAAGCTTGGGCTGATGTTGGTGCTGGTAAAGCTTATGAATTTGGAAATAACTTAGGATTAGACTTAAATAAAAAGAAATTCTACCCTTCTTCTGCTATTGGCGGCGGTCTTGAAATGTCACCAATGAAGATGGCTGGTGCATATGCAGCATTTGGAAACAAAGGAATTTATAACAAGCCTCATGCTGTTCGAAAAATTGTTTTAACAGATGGAGAAACTGTCGTAAAAACAAATCCTGAACCGAAAATTGCTATGCATGATTATACAGCATATATGATCACTGATATGTTAAAAGATGTTTTAACTAAACCGCAAGCGACTGGAACTTTGGCCAATATACCTGGTCTTCCGGTTGCAGGTAAAACAGGAACAACAAACTTTAGTAATACTGATGTGGAGAAATATAATATTCCAGGAGGGGTGAGTCCAGATTCCTGGTTTGCAGGCTATACTACTAATTATACGGCTGCAGTTTGGACTGGATATGATAGTTCATTTGATGAAAATGGAAATTTCAAATATTATCTTACTGCAAGTGAGCAAAAAATCTCACAGCTTATCTTTAAAAATTTAATGGCTCACGTTTCCGAAGGGAAAAATACACCAGACTTCGAAATGCCTAACAGTGTAGTAAAGGTACCTATTGAAGTTGGTACAAATCCTCCTCAAAAACCAAGCCCATATACACCAAGCAGCAATATTGTATATGAGTTATTTGTCAGAGGGAATGAGGAACCGACGGAAGTTTCAAATAAATATAATCAATTAGAAGCTCCAACTAATCTTTCAGGTTCTTACAATCAAGAATCTAATAAGATTGAAGTAAACTGGGATCATCCGAAATTAAAAGAAGGTGTATCATTTGAAGTCTCAGCTTCCTTTAACAATGAAGCCAAACAATCATTAGGAAGCACAAAAGATACTTCCATTTCGATTGCTAATCCAAAATTGGATGGAACATATCGGATTGAAGTTACTGCAATCCTTGGAGATCAAAGAAGTAAACCAGCAAGCATAACCATTAAATTAAATAATCCTAAATCCGACGAAAATAATGGAAAAGATCCAAACGATAAAGGTAAAGATCATGGCAATGACCAAGGTAACGGCAATGATAACGGCAATGATAACGGTAATGGCAATGGCAATGGTAATGGCAATGGCAATGGCAATGGCAATGGCAATGGTAATGGTAATGGCAATGGTAATGGTAATGGCAATGGCAACGGTAATGGTGAGGGTCAAGGGAATGGAGATGGTGGCGATAGTCCACCAGATCCTGGCACCCCTGTTGACGGTAATGGAGAATGAAAAATAAGAAAATTAAAAGAGGCATTGAATCGCTAAGATTCAATGCCTCTTTTTTTCATCCTTTTTTTACCTTCACGACAAAGATCAAGTAAGGGACACACAGTACATTTCGGATTTTGTGCTTTACAGTGATAACGACCAAAGAAGATCATCCGATGATGAGTGATTGACCACTCGTCTTTTGGAACCTTTCTCATTAATGTTCTTTCTACTTCTAAAACATTGTCCTTCCATTTACATATTGCTAGTCGTTTGCTTACTCTCTCCACATGTGTATCCACAGCAATAGCTGGAATACCAAAAGCAACCGAAACTACTACATTGGCTGTTTTTCGACCTACTCCAGGAAGCTTAGTTAATTCATCCCGGTCTTTAGGTAAAACTCCGTTATAATCATCAATCAGCATTCGACATAATTTTTGAATATTTTTTGCCTTGTTCCGATACAATCCAATCGAGCGAATATCATTTTGTAATTCATCTAATGAGACAGATAAATAATCCTCAGGAGTTTTATATTTTTCAAAAAGCGTCTTCGTAACCTTATTTACAAGTGCATCTGTACACTGTGCCGATAGTGAAACCGCAATGACTAGTTCAAACGGATTTGAATGATTTAATTCACAATGTGCCTCTGGAAATAATTTTCCCATTTCATCAAGGCAAAATCGAATTTGCTGCAAATTTAACATTACTATATTTCCACCTCATACAGTTCTTTTCATTCATTCTATTGTTCTAACCAATTATAAAAAGGTACCATATTCGAGCTTTTTTGAACCGTCTGTGTTTTTTTTCGTGTTTGACGAAACTTTTTCCCGAAATCACGTGCCTCTTCAATTGTATTAATTCCATTTTTCTTCCATTCGAACAATATTCGATCAATATATCGAAAATTTAGTTTTCCTGAAATAACTGCTTCACGTAGAGCAGCTATAATGACAGTAGGATTATGATGGTCTTGATCGAGCCACATAGCTAATGTTTCACATTCAAGAGGAGATAAAGGCCTGCCAAACTCTTGCTCAAAAGTAGTATATAAGTTGGTTTCCTCATGTAAGTTCTTTTCTAGCTCCTGCTGTTTCTTATCATAAATAAAATCATCTACAAGTTTACTCCATAAAGGATTTAATGAGTATTTTTCAAAACGAATATTTTCTTCAGAATATCCTTCTTCTATACTTATATATTGATTTTGAACAAGTTTTCTCAATATAGAGGCACATAAACTATCAGGAATTGTCATTCGTTCTGAAAGTTCTTTTGGAGTAGGGAAATCGTTGCCTTTTTTTAAAAAGGAATAAACTTGAAGGAGAAGGACTAATTCGGTTTCATTTAAACCAATATGTTTATACTTTGCCATTAATAATTGGGGAATCTGAATAGTCCCCTCTTCTAACCACTTCATTATTAATTCTTTATCCATATGGGACACCTCTATTTAAGTATAAATGATGGATGATAAAAAAGGAACGAGGAAAATCTGTCATTTGTTTTCTCAGATTCTCTAATTTCCTTTTTCTTTTAAAAAAAGGCTCTTTTCGTATAAATTGTTGTTTTAGACTATAAACTTAGTCCGTTGATTTCCGCTCCAGACACTTGCTTTCCGCGGGGAGGGATGGGAGCCTCCTCGGCGTTACCGCCTGTGGGGTCTCCCACTTCCCTCTTTTTCCCGCAGGAGTCAAGTGTCCTTCGCTACAATCAACTCAGATTGTTAATAAAATATCACTAAAAAGCAACAAACTTTACGAAAACAGCCTAAAAAAAAGAAAAAGCCAGGCATAAATGCTTGGCTTTCTTTTTTTGAATTAAGGATAAAGTCGATTAAGTAAGCGTGGAAATGGTATCGTTTCACGTACATGTTCAACACCAGATAGCCATGCAACTGTTCGTTCTAGACCTAGTCCGAAGCCAGAATGTGGAACTGACCCATATTTACGTAATTCTAAATACCATTGATATGCTTCTAAAGGAAGTCCATGTTCCTGAATTCTCTTTTTCATTAATTCATAATCATGAATACGCTCAGAACCGCCAATGATCTCACCATAACCTTCAGGAGCAATTAAATCTGCACATAAAACGACCTCTGGACGCTCTGGATGCGGCTGCATATAAAATGGTTTCAATGAAGTTGGATAGTTAGTAATAAAAACCGGCTTATCAAAAGTTTCAGCAATAGCTGTCTCATGTGGTGCACCGAAATCATCACCCCATTCAACATCGTCAAACCCTTTTTCATGCAAAAGCTTGATCGCTTCATCATAGGAAATACGAGGGAATGGAGCTTTAATTTGTTCTAGTTTTGATGTATCTCTGCCTAATCGTTCTAATTCTAATTTACAATTTTTTAGGACAGATTGAACAATATGAGATACATATTCTTCTTGCACTTTTAGGCTATCTTCATGTTCGTAAAATGCCATTTCCGGTTCAATCATCCAAAATTCAATTAAATGACGTCTTGTCTTAGATTTTTCTGCTCGGAATGTAGGTCCGAAAGAAAATACTTTTCCAAGTGCCATTGCTGACGCTTCCAAATAAAGCTGTCCACTTTGTGAAAGATAGGCCTCTTCATCAAAATATTTTGTATGGAATAATTCAGTCGTTCCCTCTGGTGCACTACCAGTTAAAATTGGTGGATCGACTTTAGTAAATCCATTTTGATTGAAAAATTCATATGTAGCACGAATTATTTCATTACGAATTTTCATTACTGCATGCTGACGGCGAGAACGAAGCCATAAGTGGCGGTTATCCATTAAAAATTCAGTGCCATGTTCTTTCGGTGTAATTGGAAAATCAACCGATTCATGAATCACTTTAATATCTTTTACAAGCAACTCATATCCGAATGGTGAACGGCTATCCTCTTGAATTGTTCCAGTAACATAAATGGATGTTTCTTGTGTTAAAGATTTCGCTTTTTGAAATACTTCTTCAGGTACGTCCGTTTTTACAACAACGCCTTGGATAAATCCAGTACCATCCCGAAGCTGTAAAAATGCAATTTTGCCGCTTGATCTCTTGTTGGCTACCCATGCTCCGATAGTTACATCTTGTCCAACAAATTTTTTAACTTCTTCAATTGTTGTTTTCAATTCTTTTCCCTCCAAAAACAGTCAAACACATATAACAATATGTATAACCCTTATTATACTAAACCCAAATATAAAAGGAAATTATTAAGAAAAGCGCAAACGCCGCACCTCTAGCGTACGGATTTTGTAGTCATCGACTGAGATAAAGGAAACACGGCGAGGTAGTTTACGAGCCGATGTTAACTTATCGTAGGGAGAAGACGAAGAAATCCGCTAACCGATAGGCGCTGGAGCTAGACACAGCAGACACTTTTCATGTCTAATATCCTTAGTAAATTTTATACTTTCTTACCTTTTAAAAAATAATCCCCCTCCTCCTCATGTGAAGGGGGAATTATATCCGTAAGATTATTTATTTAATTTATTATTAATATACTGATTAATCCTTTTAATCGCTTCTTCAAGAAGATCTAATGAAGTTGCATAGGATAAGCGTATATAATCCGGTGCACCAAATCCTGCCCCAGGGATAACTGCTACATTTGCTTCTTCAAGTAACGCAGTTGCAAATTCATCAACTGAAGAAAATCCAGTCATTTGTGCAGCTTCTTTGACATTAGGAAATAGATAAAATGCTCCTTGAGGCTTTAGACAGCTTACTCCTGGAATTTGAATCAATTTATTATATATAACATTTAATCTGCTTTCAAATGCTGCACGCATTGTTTCGACGGGTTCTTGGCTTCCGTTATATGCAGCAATTGCCCCATATTGTGAAGGGGTTGTTGGATTAGAGGTAGAGTGACTTGCTAAGTCTGTCATTGCTTTGATGATCTCTACATTACCCGCTGCATACCCGATACGCCATCCAGTCATAGAATGTGATTTGGAAACTCCGTTAATAATGATCGTATTCTTCTTTAATTCCGGTGAGATTTCCGCAATAGATACATGTTCATGATGATCATAGATTAATTTTTCATATATTTCATCTGAAATGATCAACACATCATGTTCTAAACAGATTTCCCCAAGCTTTCTTAATTCATCTCTTGAATAAAGCATTCCAGTCGGATTACTAGGTGAATTAATAATTAATGCTTTAGTTTTACTTGTAATCGCTGATTTAAGTTGTTCAGGAGTAATTTTAAAATTGTTTTCTTCTTTACCGTCTACATATACTGGTAGACCACCAGCTAGTTTTACTTGTTCAGGGTAACTTACCCAATAGGGAATCGGAATGATTACTTCATCGCCTTCGTTAAGAATGACTTGAAAAAGTGTATATAAAGCATGCTTTGCTCCACTTGTAACAATAATTTCAGATGGGCCAAAATCAATATTTTGATCTTGTTTAAATTTATTGATAATAGCTTTTTTTAACTCAGGTAACCCGCCAGTTGCAGTATATTTTGTTAACCCTTCATTCATCGATTTTGTAGCAGCATCAATAATATGCTGTGGTGTATTAAAATCAGGCTCACCTGCACCTAAACCAATGACATCTATTCCTGCAGTCTTCATCGCCTTGGCTTTGGCTGTAATAGCCAATGTTGATGATGGTGTAAGGGTACTTACTCGATTTGCAAGTTGGATTGACATGTTTCTCCTCACCTTTTCTATATATTAGTTATCATATACGGTGGTTTATTATTATTTTTTAAAAAATATATATAAGCGTAGTTCAAGTTGGAGGATTTATCAAGATATGAAATTTCCCAAACAGGCTCCTTATTTAGCATCCCTAATCGGGTTCCTAATATTTTTGTTGGATCTACTTTTGATTTTAATCTATTCACTGCTTCTGTTTTGGAAATTCCATCAGACATTTTTTCAACTGTTACATTATTACTATTTTTTTCAGGAATCCATACAGCAATCTCTTCACCATTTGTTTGTTTTCCAACTGTAATATAATAAGTTTCATCCCCATTATATAAATAAAACTGATCCACCGAATCGAGATTCGCCTTTTCCTTCGCTTTTTTTTCAGCATAATTTTTAGCGCTATTTAATGGCTTAGTTGATTGAAAATAAACATTAACAGAGAAACCGATTGCTATCAAAATCACTACACATACTAATATTATCCACTTTTTCATCATTAACCTCTATTATGTACGATATATAGTAAATATTGCCTTAGTCTTATCTTCCGAATCAAGCGCTAAACCAAACATTAGATCTTCTGACTTTAATGTTCTGTTTAATGAATCAACAATTTTATACATATCAGTCTGATATTCGACTTTTATGGTTGATAGCACTTCAATTTTACTTTCCATAATAATCCCCCTACAAAAAACAAATATTGTTATAAATATCGTAACCGATTAAAGCCACAATATAAATACTGAAACACTCATCTTTCATTATAACAACAAATGATGATTAAATATCATGATCATATGTTATTTCAAAAAAATTTTTTCTAGTTCACACATATTATACGCTGCATAAGCAGCGTATCTTTTTTGTTCACATCTCACTCATTTAATTACAGCCATTCATCAACAATTTCAATTATTTTATTTAAAGGTGCATGATCAATCGGAATTGGTGGAATAGAACGAATAAAGGTACTTCCGTATTTTGTTGTTTCAATTCTACGATCAAAGACGATAATAATTCCTTTATCGGTATTCTTTCTTATCAAGCGTCCAAATCCTTGTTTAAAACGAATGACTGCCTCAGGCAATGAATATGCTGAGAAGGAATTTTTACCTTCTGCTTTTAATGCTTCACTTTTCGCCCATGAATATGGTTCATCTGGTGGGGAGAATGGAAGACGGATGATTGCTAAACAAGACAGATCTTCTCCAGGGATATCTATCCCTTCCCAAAAACTATTTGTTCCAAACAAAATCGCTTTATCAAATCGTTGGAAGTTTTTTGTAAGTCTTGTTCTACTTCCTGTTGATATTCCTTGGGCTATTAAAATAAATTCATCTAATAACCCACTCTCCTTCATAAGGTCATAAGTTTTTCTTAACAATTCAAAAGAGGTAAATAAAACAAGCATTCTCCCCTTTGTTGCTTGCGCAATTGCAATTAAGTGACCTGCTATTGCTTCCGCATATTCAGATAAAGATACTTGACCAATTTCTGGTACATCATTCGGGATAATTAGCCTAGTCAACTCATTGTAACGAAAAGGAGATGAAATTTGCTTTTTAATACGATTTTCAAATACGTAAAGCCCTAGCTCATTTTCTATGTAAGAAAAGGAATTGTTTACAGTAAGTGTAGCTGATGTTAAAACTACACTATTCCTTTTCGAAAAAAAGTCATTAATTAATTGATCTCGTATAGATATTGGCTGTGCTTGAATCGATACACTATTTGGAATCGCTCTAGAATCACCTTCCAGCCAATAAACATAGCCATCAGATTGATTTAGCATGAGCAAATGCATGGATTGATCTAATATTATTAACTCGTTAAGCAAGCTGTACACTTCTTCAATTAATGCTTTCTCTATTTCAGTTAATTTTTCACTTATTTTATTTAAATTGTCTAATCTTTCAGTTATTCCCGCTATAATTTCCTTTATATTTTGAGCTATCCTTTCAGCACAATATATTACTGGTTTCCAGTTACTTTCATTCATCCATTGATTTGATAAATGAATTTGTATTTTCTGGTAGTTTTTATTACTTTTCTTTTGATGGTCTACAAGCTTTTCTGCTAGACCCAAAAATAAGTCATCCACATTTCTTTCCAATTCGACAATTGAAAAATCCAGTTCAAAAGCAGGTATATGTACTTGGAGTTTTTTTGTCTCTACTAGCTTTTCTAATTGGAAAAATAATTGCTTATTATTTAAAGACCCTATTTTACTACATAGAAATTTACTGGGAATATAATTAAGCTTTTCACCAAAAAAATTTCGTGCGGCTTTCTCAAAATGATGTGCTTCGTCAATGATAACATAATCATATGATTGGAAAAGCTGTTGGTCTTGAACAAGATCATTTAATAGCATGGCATGATTCGTAATGACTAAATCAGCATTTTCTGCCTCTCTTCTAGCGTATAAATAAAAGTCTTTAGAGACCCATGGATCACGTTCTTTAGATAAATGCCAACCGTCATGTTTAATCCTATTCCAAAATAATTTTCCTCCGCTTGATAGATTAATCTCGTCAATATCACCTGTTTCAGTGTCAGTTAACCATACTAATATTTGCATTTTGGTCATTACTGAATCATATTGTGCATCTGCTTCACATAATGTTTGCTCAAATTTAAATAAATTTAAATAATGTTGTCTCCCTTTTAATAAAACGGTTTTAAACGGGATCTGAAACATTTTTGATAAATTTTTTACTTCTTTTTGCAGAAGTTGTTCCTGTAATTGAACTGTATATGTACTAATTAATATAGGTTTATTTTCAGATTTACTAAAATAGATACTTGGAAGCAAATAGCCTAATGATTTTCCAACACCTGTACCTGCTTCAATGATCGCATGTTTTTGTAAACGAAATGCCTCATAAACAGTATCCATCATTTCATATTGGCCATATCTACTTTCAAATTGCTGTATATTTGCAGATATTATTTTTTCTTTCTCATCATTGCTTAATGGATACTCTATCTTCTCACGATAATCATGGCTTATTTGCTTCTTTCTCTTCTTCTTTAAGGCAATTCCCCGAAATACCTCTAGATGGTTAGGAAGGTTTTCTACATGATTTTTTTTCTCATGAAGTACTGATTCAAACACTATCTCTATATCGCTTTTCAATTCAATGGATAGTACAGATAATTTTTCCAGTGTAACAAGAGGTAATTGCCTGGTTCGATTAATAAAATGCAAAAGTAATTCAGCTGTAACAAACGCATCGCTATCCGCTTGGTGCGGCCGCTCGTGATTGATCGAAAAACTCTCAGTAAGTTCAAAAAGCTTAAAGCTTTCAGATGAAGGAAATAATACCCTCGCAAGTTCCACAGTATCAATTGACTGACCTGTAAAATTAGAATAGCCCACCCTATTTAATTCTGATTGTATAAAATTAAGATCAAAAAGAACATTGTGTGCAACAAAAATACTATGATCTAGCATTTCCAACAATCGAGGTGCAATTTTTTCAAATAAAGGTGCGTCTTTTACCATTTCATCGTTAATCCCTGTCAATTCTTCTATAAATGCAGGAATAGGAACACATGGATTAACAAAGGTAGTATATTGATCAACAATCTGCTCATTTTCTACTACAACGGCAGCTAATTGTATGATCCGATCACCTTTTTTAGGTGAATTTCCAGTTGTCTCAATATCTACTACTACAAAGCGTTGTTTCATAAAATCACCTATTTCTTACTACAAAAATCTAAATCATTTTTACTAAGTTTATCATACTAGAAACGACAATACACATCTATTGTAAATTAAGCCTTTTTTCGTAAAGATTGTTGCTTTATCGTAAAAAGATATCCTTCAAATATAGCTTGGTTTCGGGGAATCTTTTCTAAAAATATTTTTGATCCAACATAATATGGTAGTTATCACCAAGTTTTCTTATCAAAAGCAACAAAGTTTTAGAAAAGAGCCTAAATTAAAAACAACCGTACCAATTACATTTTGATACGGTTATAAATATTTATAATATTGTGGATTCTGGTTCGTACGAAATCATTTCCGTAATATGGTTATTAGCGTCTAGTAAGGCAATTTTTGGTTGATGACTTTCAACCTTATCCTCTTGGATGAGTGCATAGGAAATAATAATAACAATATCTCCCACATGAACAAGTCTTGCTGCAGCACCATTTAGACAAATAACTCCACTTCCACGTTGTCCTGGGATAATATATGTTTCAAAACGAGCACCATTATTGTTATTGACAATTTGTACTTTTTCATTGGCTGTCATTCCAACTGCATCTAAAATATCCTCATCAATTGTAATACTGCCGACATAATTCAAATTTGCCTCCGTAACGGTTGCCCGATGGATTTTTCCGTTCATCATCGTGCGAAACATAGGTAAATCCTCCTCGTATTTTTCTACTCGATATCAAGTATGATATTATCAATTAATCTTGCCTTAGAAAACTTCACAGCTACTGCGATTATTATCTTGCCATTAATCGTTTCAAGTGGAATTAATGATGGATACGAATAAATCTCTACATAGTCAAGGGATCCATTAGTATTTTTTTCAATATGTTCTTTAATAAGATCAGCTACTTTTTCCACCATTCTTTCCCCGTCCGATATAGCATTTTTTGCTGATAAAAGGCTCTGATATAATTGTGATGCTTCCTTTCTTTCAGATTCTGTTAAATAGACATTTCTCGAGCTTTTGGCTAATCCATCATTTTCTCGAACTGTGGCGACAGGAATAAGTTCGATGGGAAAAAAGTAATCTTGAATGAGACCATCCACTACAGCTACTTGCTGAGCATCCTTCAGCCCAAAATAAACCCGATCAGGCAGGATAATATGAAATAATTTTGATAAGACAGTGACAACACCATCAAAATGTCCTTCACGACTTTTACCACAAAGAACATTAGCTCTTTTTACTACAGATAAATGATTCCCCATCTCTTCGGGGTACATTTCCGTGACGGAAGGAGCAAAAATATAGTCTACCCCTGCATTGGCTGCTAAGCTTTGGTCTCTTTCCAAATCTCTAGGATAGGTTTCAAAGTCTTCTGACGGACCAAATTGCATTGGATTCACAAAAATACTCATGATAGTTATATCATTTTGTTGTCTTGACTTATCAACGAGAGACATATGTCCTTCATGTAAATAGCCCATTGTAGGAACAAAACCAATCGTGTTTGAATTACTTTTAAGCTGTTTAATTATTTGAGTCATTTCCGTTCTTGTTGTAATCAATTTCATGTTTATTTTCCTCCGTATAATGTGGACAATTCTTCTTGTTTCATCGTAAAGGAATGTTTTTCTTCTGGAAATTGACTTGATTTCACTTCAAGAACATATTGCTTCAATCCTTTCACGATCATTTCATTTGAATCTCCATAGGTTTTTACAAATTTCGGAACACGATCTACCCCAAACTTAATAAGGTCGTGAAAGACTAATACTTGCCCATCAACATCCACACCCGCACCAATTCCAATGGTAGGAATTTGGAGACGTACAGTAACTTCTTTCGCTAATTGTTTTGGTACACATTCCAAAACAATCGCAAATGCACCTGCCTCCTCACATTTTATTGCATCCTCGATTAATTGATTGGCTGCTTCCGCTGTTTTTCCTTGGACTTTGTATCCTCCTAATACCCCAACTGTTTGAGGGGTTAAGCCTAGATGCGCCATAACAGGGATTCCAGAATCGGTAAGTGCTTTTATCATCGGAATAACATTTCCTGCTCCTTCCACCTTTACTGCATTTGCCCCTCCTTCTTGGATAAGCGATGCAGCTGCAGTCAATGTTGCTTCCCGGTTTAGATGATAAGTCATAAATGGCATATCTGTTACTATAAAAGTAGATTTTGCCCCTCGTTTTACAGCCTTAGAATGATGAACCATATCACTTATCGTAACAGGGACTGTAGATTCATATCCTAAAACAACCATTCCTAATGAATCACCAACTAGAACGATATCCACACCTGCCTGTTCTGCTAATTTTGCAGATGGAAAATCATATGCAGTCACCATTGCTATTTTTTCCTGTTCATCTTTCATTTTCAAAAAATCAGTCGTTTGTTTCATGCATATTCCTCCTTATAGAGTCAATAATTTGGCTTTTAGGAAAGTAGCTTGAAAACATGCGACCTTGCTTTTAAGGTGAGAGGTGGGGTCTTCGATTGGAAGCGAGTCAACCAATTTCAAGGTACAATTTTCCTCTCTTAGATATCTGAACGATTAAAAAAGAGTCCTTCCGCAAGGCAGAAGGACTCCTGTTTATTTATTTTCATTTCGACCCTCTGTCCCCGTCCAAAGTGGATCAAGGCAGAAACATATTCAATTAATAAATAATTTTAAGCAAGGTGCAGTTCCGATGGATACTACCCAAGAAAATTATATCAAAAAATATTCATTCAAACTATAATTTTTATGACTTAACCTCAATATCAGCAGAATAAATATCATGTATTACACCATTTGAATCTTGTATTTTTAATACACCTTCATCAGAGATACCGATTGCTCTGCCGGAAATAGATCCTGTTACCGTTCTTGCAATTATTTCTTTACCGATACTAATGGCATAACTCTCCCATAATATTTTTAAAGGAGCGAATCCCCGTTCCATATAGATCTCATAATATTTCTCCAAATTTGCTAATATATGTTGGATTAAGGTAGAGCGCGATAACTTATTCCCACTTTCAATGGCTAATGATGTAGCAATTGATCTTAATTCATCTGGAAAATCAGTTTCAGCCTGATTAACATTAATACCAATACCTATAATAATCGAATGAATTTTATCAGAATCCGCTTGTAGTTCGGTAAGTATTCCTGTTACCTTTTTTCCATTAATCAAAATATCATTTGGCCATTTAATTTCTGGAATAACACTTATAAGCTCCTCAATCGCTTGTACAACTGCAATAGCAGCAATTAAGGTGAATTGGGGTGCTTTTTGCGGTGGAAGCTTTGGACGTAAAACAAGACTCATCCAAACACCAGTGTATTTCGGAGAGTGCCACTGTCTTGTCAGTCTCCCTCTACCATTAGTTTGCTCCTCAGCTATCACCAATGTACCTTCTGGACAGCCTTCTTGTGACAATTGGTGAGCAACCTTTTGTGTCGAATCAGTAGATTCCAAATAATATATCATATTACCTAGTAAATTTGTATTTAAACCGAGACGAATCTCATTTTCTGTTACACGATCCATTGTAGAAACAATCCGATATCCTTTTTTCCGAACAGCTTCTAATTCAAAGCCTTCTTTACGAAGTTCTTCAATATGTTTCCAAACAGCCGTTCTTGAACATCCCAATATATCTGCTAAAGCTTGTCCAGATAGAAATTCCCCGCTCGCAGCTGTGAACGCTTCTAGTAATCGTTTTCTAGTTGGTGTTTGCATGTTTGGATCCACCTCTTTATCGACTCTTTTTCATTTTTTACTTCATTATGTAAAATCACCTTTTCAATATTCTCCATCATTTTTCTGATCCAAGGACCTCCAGGGCGCTGACACCATTCCATTAATTCTTCTCCAGAAACGGCAATGTCTTCTCGTTTTAGGATGGGCATCTTCAAAAATTCCTTTTCTATTTCCTCTTTAATACCATTAATTGATTTTTTCTCTAATGTTTTTACAATTGTTTCAACATCTAAAGAAATTTTCTTAGTCGCATAATATAGTGATAGTGTAGTCCATTCTTCCTTTAATCGTCTATGTAAAATATTTAGTGATTTCGTTAAATATTTTATTTTTTTTGATGGCAATTTCCAACCTCTTAATGACTCTTCCGGGTTATCTGAATTAGAAAGATATAGAAGAAGAAGCCACATTTGGTTCTCTGTTAAAAGGTCTATGTTCAATGTGACAAAATGACGTAGTAGATTGGGATGACCTTCAAGAATCGGTAAAAAACGCCACAATTCACATTGCAATAATAATGTCATTGCTTGTTTTTTATTCGGTCCACATATAAGCTTAGTGAATTCCGCTAAAAGTCTTTCTATTGAAATATATTGTAATAAGTGGGCATTTTCTTGAATTGCTTGTCTAGTATTAGGATGTAATGAAAAACCTAATTGACTTACAAAACGTAAGGCTCTCATCATTCTTAATGCATCCTCGGAAAAGCGGTCATTTGCTTTTCCGACTGTTTCAATCATATGATTTTGAATCGCAATACTTCCATTGAACGGATCGATAATTTCACCACTTTTGTTCATAGCAATTGCATTCATAGTGAAATCTCTTCTTTTTAAATCCTCATACAAAGACCGAATAAAATGGACTTGATCTGGACGACGATAATCAATATATTTAGATTCTGTGCGGAAAGTGGTCACTTCATAATTACTGCCTTTATACATTACTAGAATCGTTCCATGTTCAATTCCAATATCAACTGTCGAAGAAAAAATTTCTTTCATTTCTATTGGTGTTGCAGAAGTAGCAATATCCACATCATGAATCGGACGTTTTAATAAATAATCACGGACAGATCCTCCTACAAAATAGGCTTCGAATCCATGATTTTCTAATGCTTGAATAATGGGAATGGCGCTTTGGAATGGTTCCTTCATTCCATCCCCACCTTTTCTTTATGTGATAATACACGATCATAAATTTCCTCATATTGGTCAACAATTTTATTTGACATGAATCGCTCTATTACACTGTGGAAAGCATTTTCCGAGAACTGTTCGTGTAAGTTTTCATCCATTAAAAGATTTAATGCTTTATCAGCAATTGCCTCTATATCACCTAGTTCACAAATAAAACCATTTAAACCATCTGTTATTACTTCTGGAATTCCGCCAACATTCGTACCAATACAAGGAACTCCGCACGCCAATGCTTCTAAGGCAACTAAACCAAAGCTTTCTTTTTGCGAAAGTAAAAGCAATAAATCACTGATGGAATATAATTCTTCCAAATTATCTTGTTTTCCTAAAAATAATACATGCTCTTTTAAATTTAATTCTTGGACTAGACTACAAATAATTGTCATTTCTGGTCCATCTCCAACAAGGAGGAGTTTAGCTGGTATATACTCCTTTATTCTTGCAAACACTTTAACAACATCAGGAACCCTTTTTACACTTCGAAAATTAGAAACATGAATTAATATTTTTTCATGCGGTAAAATTCCATATTCAGATTTTAAATGTTCTGAGTCCATTTTTTTGTAAATTCTCTCATCAATAAAATTATAAACTGTGTCTATCATTTTTTGAGGTTGGATTAATTCCATTGTTTGCATAACTAACGCTTTTGAAACAGCAGTAACATAATCTGAATGTTCGATACCAAAACGAATCGCTTCTGTTAATGAAGGATCATTCCCCAAAACAGTAATATCGGTTCCGTGTAAAGTCGTCACAATTTTTACATCTGTGCCAGCCATTTGTTTTCCAAGTATTGCACAAACAGCATGTGGCATAGCGTAATGAACATGGAGGATATCTAATTTTTCTCTTTTAATTACCTCTGCCATTTTGCTTGCAAGTGCAATATCATAAGGTGGATATTGAAATACTGAGTATTGATTGACTTCAACCTGGTGGTAGTAAATATTATGATACATTTTATTTAAACGAAATGGCATGCTGGATGTAATAAAATGAATTTCATGGCCACGTTCTGCAAGTAATTTTCCTAATTCTGTAGCTATAACACCCGATCCGCCAACTGTAGGATAGCAGGTAATACCAATTTTCAACTTCTCACTCATACCCCTATCACATCCATATTTAATAATATCGGTTTTTTTGATTTAAAACCTTCGGCAAAAATCACACCTACTTCTTTGCCAAACATGCGCTCTCTCGCTTGAACACTTTCAATATACCCTTCAGTTAAAGGTGTTTTCACACCCTCATTTGTATTTACAAATTGGCTTTGATAGGCATTTAAGCTTTCAATTTTTTTATCCATATAGTTTGAAACATCGATAACAAAATCAGGCTGATGGAACCCGTTAATCATATAATGATATAAATTTCTTGGTTTATGTGGTTCTAATGATTTAGTTGTAAATTTTCGTATACCCGCTGAAAAAAATGCTTCCTCAACAAGTCTAGCACAATTTCCATGATCTGGATGCCTATCTTCATAATAAGGCGCGAAAACAATATTCGGTTTATATGTACGAATGATCTCAACGACCATTCGAATATTTTCATTATTTATGTATAAGCCTCGATCGGGAATAGTGAGTGATATTCGCTCTTTAACACCTAATATAGATGCTGCTTTCTTAGCCTCTTTTTTTCTATTTTCAACTGTACCATTTGATGATAGTTCTGCTTCGGTTAAATCACAGATAACAACGGATTTCCCTTCAGAAGTCCATTTTGCTATCGAGGCACCCATACCGATTTCAACATCATCAGCATGTGCCCCAATAGCAAGAATATCGATTGTATTATTCATCTTTTGTTTCACCCCTAGCAATACTGCGCCAATCTAAATCACCTTTTTCTAATCCTCGTATAAGGACCTCAGCCGTACCCATATTCGTTGCAAGTGGTACGGAATATACATCACAAAGTCGCATTAACGCAGAAACATCTGGTTCATGTGGCTGAGCTGTTAGAGGATCTCTAAAAAAAATCACCATATCTAGCTTATTTTTCGCAATGAGGGCACCGATTTCCTGATCCCCTCCATATGGTCCAGATTGAAAGCGAACAACAGGTAATTTTGTTGCCTCTGTAATTCTTTTTCCAGTCGTACCTGTAGCATATAATTGATGATGTCCAAAAATATTGCGGTAAGCAGTTACAAAACGAATCATATCATCTTTCTTTTTATCGTGTGCAATTAATGCGATTTCCATTTAACCACCCCATAGATTATTCTATAATATTCTCTAATCCATAAATTAATGTACTTAAGTTCATAACCGTTTCAATGGACAACTTTACTCCAGACATAAATGATGCTCGATTATAGGAATCGTGGCGAATAGTTAATGTTTGTCCATCTGCTCCAAATAGAACTTGTTGATGTGCTATTAATCCTGGCAAACGAACACTGTGGATATGCATTCCATCTATATTAGCGCCCCGTGCCCCTTGCATCGTTTCCTTCTCGTTCGGATGACCTTGTTCTTTTGTTTCTCTTACATCTGATATCATTTCCGCCGTTTTAACAGCAGTGCCTGAAGGTGCATCTAATTTTTTGTCATGATGTAGCTCAATTATTTCGATATCATTGAAATATTTAGCTGCCATTTGGGAAAATTTCATCATTAATACTGCTCCTATAGCAAAATTGGGAGCAATTATACATCCAATTTCTTTTTCCTCTGCTATTTTCTTTAATTCCTGTAGCTGTTCTTGAGTGAAGCCTGTGGTGCCAACTACTGGTCTTACTCCATATTGAAGCGCGGTTTTTGTATGGAAATATCCAAATTCAGGTGTAGTTAAGTCAACAAAAACATCTGCTTTTGATTTTTGTAGACATTCTTCAATATTAGAGTAGATAGGGATGTTCGTATATTTATGAAAATCCTCAATTTCGTTTAGCATTTGGCCATCATGTTTATGGTCTAGAACACTCACTAATTCAAAGTTATTAATAGAATTTACCATTTTCACTGCTTCTTTTCCCATTCTTCCACGAGGACCTGCAATAATGACTTTCAATTTATTCATAGAAGTTAATCTCCTTACATTTTACTTTTAGGCTGTTTTCGCATAGATTGTTGCTTTTCGTATATATCTCCAATTCTAAAAAAATAGGCTTCGTGCTCTTTTCATCATCCCATACTCATTATGAATGTAGTAAATAACTGTAAAAATCCTACTGCCGATTTTTACTTTGTTACAGAAAGCAACAATGTTTCAGAAAAGAGCCTACTTTTTTGTCCAACGATCTTTATCTCGAGTGTTAAATTTATGCATAACTCTCTCATGTGCTTCTTGAAGATCTATGTTTAATGAATTTGCCAAACAAATTAGTACAAACTGTAAATCTCCTAATTCTTCCTCAATCGTTTTTTCTTCTTCTGAAGATTTCTTAGGTTTTTCTCCATAGTAATGATTGATTTCTCTTGCTAATTCTCCCAGTTCTTCAGTTAATCGTGCAACCATGGCAAGTGGACTGAAATAACCTTCTTTAAATTGACTAATATAGTTATCTACATCTTGCTGCATTTCTTTTATTGTTTTATTATCCAATTCACTTAACACCTCGCTTATTCTCTCTTCATGTTAGCTAAATCTGCAGGTATTTACAAATATTTTTGATCATTCACCTATCTAAACAACTCAGTTTTTTTTATTATCCAACCATTGCTAGTTCGTATTCAATTCTATTATAATTAGAACGTTGTGCATAATTGGATTATTTATATATATCTACTTAAATCTTCATATATTGGACAATCTATACTCATAAGGACAGGAGGAAGCAGCAATGTTTAATGGATTAAAGATTAGAAATATTTTATTTATTTTATTAGGTTCTGCTATTTTTTCATTCGGTATAGTTCATTTTAATATACAAAATCATTTAGCTGAGGGCGGATTTACCGGCATTAATTTGCTTCTATATGCTCTTTTTCATATAGACCCTTCATACTCTAACTTAGTATTAAACATCCCACTTTTTTTCATCGGATGGAAATTACTCGGAAGAAGAGCATTCATTTATACAATTATAGGTACTGTTGCAACTTCAGTCTTTTTATGGATATTTCAAAGGAAGCACTTTAATATTCCTCTTGAAAATGATATGTTTCTTGCTGCACTATTCGCAGGTATTTTCATCGGGATCGGATTGGGAATAATCTTTCGTTACGGAGGAACAACCGGTGGAGTTGATATTATTGCCCGCCTCTTTTATAAATATAAAGGGCTTGCGATGGGAAGAACAATGTTCATTTTTGATGCATGTGTAATCATTTTATCGCTTTTAACCTATTTAGATTATCGTGAAGCGATGTATACCTTAGTTGCAGTTTTTGTTGGGGCAAGGGTAATTGATTTTATGCAGGAAGGCTCGTATACAGCAAGGGGTGCATTAATTATTTCACCAAAGCATGAGGAAATCGCCGATCTGATTATGAATGATATGGATCGTGGTGTTACTGTCTTACGCGGCCATGGTTCATATACAAAAGAAGATAAAGACGTCCTTTATTGTGTCGTTGGCAAAAATGAAATTGTCCGATTAAAGGGATTAATACATTCTGTCGATCCTCATGCATTCGTTTCTGTAACGATTGTCCATGATGTATTAGGAGAAGGATTTACTCTTGATGAGAATAAGAAGCCAATTGAAATATAATGTGAGACATTATTATATATGAAAAAAGGAAGGCTATCATAAGATTGCCTTCCTTTTATATTACGATTCATCCCTTGAAATATTTGTAAATACCAGTATCATACGTAATAATTCAATTACAGCAACTGCAGCAGCAGCTACATATGTTAATGCCGCGGCATTTAATACTTTTCTAGCATCATGTTCTTCACTATTATTGATTATTCCTAATGTCACGACTTGATCCAAAGCTCTGGACGAAGCATTAAATTCTACTGGTAATGTTACCAATTGAAATAATACACCTGCGGACATTAAAATGATACCAATCAACAGCATATTAGGAATATGCGAAAACATTCCAATAAGGATAAAAATCCAAGAAAGATTAGAGCCAATATTCGCAACTGGTACTAAAGAGTGACGGAATCTCAATGGACCATAGTTTTCTTTATCCTGAATCGCGTGTCCAACTTCATGAGCAGCAACAGCTGCACCTGCAACAGATTGTCCATGATAATTTGAAGAGGATAAATGAACTGTTTTCGTCATTGGATTATAGTGATCACTTAAAAAACCGCTGTGTTCAACTACTTTTACATTATATAATCCGTTATCGTCTAAAATTTTTCTTGCTACTTCTGCACCGTTCATCCCTGCAGTAGTTGGAACCTTTGCATACTTATTAAATGTACCCTTTACTTTCATTTGGGCCCAAATAGGAATTAGCGCTATGATGATATAGTAAATGATAAATGATCCCATTTTAACCTCCACATCTCGAGTTATTTAATTATATTTTATTCGATTCATGTGTGAGGGTCAATCATTATGCTCTTTCTGCTTTGTATGCGTCTCACCTTTATACTTTCTCCAGCCTACATAGGATAATGTAAGAATAATGATACTTCCCGTTGTAATAATTACCCACCAAATGGAGGGATCTGTCTCATCCTCTGATATATGATCAAACACATTTTGTAAATCAGCTTCCAACATATCTAATTGGATAAATTGTGTATCATCTTCCATAATTTTCTCACGGTATTTATCAATAAAAGTAATTTCAGCATCAAGTCTTTGTATTTTTGCTACAGGAATATCTATTTTTAAGCTAGGCTCAATTAATGAATATCTAGTTAAAAAAGAATTAAGTTTCATTTGATAGACATCTAAGTCTTTCGCTTTAACCGCTTCCTTTATTTGCGAGAAAGCTGACATAATCGGCTCTTGTAATTCGGTCCATAGCGGCTGGTAGTGTGAATGCATAGCATCTACAGCCAAACGAAGCTTTGTTACTTTATTAATTTTTTCTTCTGGCAGCTTATTAATTTCTGACAAAGCCCTCTTTGCTTCATTTTGAGCTGTTAATAATATTTTTATTTCATCCATAGAAAATATTAGTGTATCTGTTGCTGCTTCCGAAAACTCCTCCTGAAATTGTTCTAGTATTTTTTCCGCGTCTACAAAGCGACCAAGCTTTGTTAATTGAAGTGCTGTATCTGCCAGCTTGTCCAAATTTTCTATAGTGGTAGGTGATTTAGCTGATACATGAATATTTGAAAGAAAAACTAAAGAGCATAGAAGGATAAATATTTTTTTCTTCATTCTTGTCCCCCCTCAAACTACTACTAAAGTGTATGATAGGTTGGACAAGAGTAGACCATAAACTTATTCTAAAAGAGTTTATTTAATAGTTAGTTTTATACTATTCTTTCTAACGGAACAATAATATGCTATTGCAAGAGATGCAATACTTAACCAAAAGGTAAAATAGCCAATTTCACGAACATACATTTCTAATCCACCGTATTTCGGATATTGCATGAATACATAATCAATTACAACATCGTGCAATGTCCAAATGGCAACGAAAATTAAATGCTTTAGCTTTATTCGATAAAATGGTGAATATAGAATTCCTTCTATTGCCATTGCTGCATGAGAAATAATTAACATATATCCTTCCCACGGCAAATCGCCAGTAACAATTAGCGTTAAAATGTTCATAACTACAGCCCAAATACCATATTTAAAAAGGGTGACTATCGCTAATGCTTCAAATATTGGCCAGTTCTTTTTTAATAAAAATGCAAGCAAAACAATGGTGAAAAATAAACTAGCAGTCGGGCTATCAGGAACAAACGGAAGAAATTGAACAGGTGTAACTACCAATTGCGGCTTGTACCAGATATACCCATATATTGAGCCTACAAGATTAATGATAAATAACAAAAGTAAAAACTTTCTATCTGCTAGAATTGGATAGATAAATTTCATGCATTCCCCCACTTTCGACTTTAGTCCCCTATTATCAAACTATTCAATCAAATGATTTCGAAAGAAAAGCTGGCAATATGCCAGCTTTTTTTATTTATGATTATTTAGCTTTTAAGCTTGAAATAAACTCAGAAAGTTTCTTCAATTCATCAGGAGTACCTTTGAATTGATCCTTCGGCATATTTCCTATACCGTGCTGAGCAATTTTTGCTACTTCATCCGCGCTTAACCCTGTACCAATTAATGATGGTGCAGCAGGACCGCCTGAAAGATTATCACCATGACATGTTATACATGTTTGCTTGGAAATAACCTTATATCCATCTGACTCCTTATCAATATCTACAGAAGCAACAATCTTGCCTTGCTCTGCAGCTTTTTTCCAGTCATGATGTGCTGCAGCTTCCCATGTTAAATAGAAAACAGCCGCAATTGATAATAACATAAATCCCGTTGCTAATGGACGTTTTAATGGACGTCGATGTGGTCCACGATCAATAAATGGAGCTAGAAGTAAACCAATGAATGCTATACCTGGAAGAACCAATCCGATAACATTGTACGGTCCTGACGCATATGAATATTTCAGCATTTGATAAAGGAATAAGAAATACCAGTCAGGCATTGGGATATAACCCGCATCTGTCGGATCGGCAATACGCTCTAGTGGTGCTGGATGTGCTGCTGTTAAACATAAAAAGCCAACTAGGAAAACAGCACCAACCATCCATTCTTTCAATAGAAAGTTTGGCCAAAAGGCTTCTGTTTTACCAGGGTACTCAGAATAATCTTTAGGGCCCATTGGTTTACGTACAGAAGGATCAAGAATACGTGAATCCCCTACAAATTTCATCCCTTTTCCACGATGCATTACGTCCCCCTCCTTCTTTTTAAAGAGTTATAAATCAGTTATTATTGCAAATTAAATTTTATAGTGGACCCGAAATACCTTGTTTACGGATCATTAAGAAATGGGCCGCCATTAATCCTAATAATACAGCTGGCAGGAAGAACACATGAATCGCAAAGAAACGTGTTAATGTTTGTGCACCAACTATATCAGGATGTCCGGAAAGTAGTGTCTTAACATAAGGCCCGATTAATGGAACAGAATCAGCGATTTGCAAACTAACTTTTGTTGCAAATAACGCTTTCATATCCCAAGGCAACAAATAACCTGTTAAACCTAATCCAAGCATTACAAATAAAATAAGAACACCGACGATCCAGTTTAATTCACGCGGCTTTTTGTATGCTCCTTGGAAGAAAACACGCAGAGTATGTAAGAAAATCATAACAATTACTAGACTTGCTCCCCAATGGTGCATACCACGAACAATTTGCCCGAATGCTACTTCATTTTGAAGATAGTAAACAGATTCCCAAGCATTTTTGATATCTGGCACATAATACATCGTTAAAAACATACCAGAAAGGATTTGGATTACCGTTATGAAAAAGGTTAATCCACCAAAACAGTAAACAAATGCTGAAAAATGATGGGCAGGGTTTACATGTTCAGGTACTTCATGATCAGCGATATCTCGCCATAAAGGCGTAATATCTAAGCGCTCATCCACCCAATCATAGATTTTGTTAAGCAATGATTACGCCTCCTTTACTTCACAAATGGATTTTCTTTCGGTTTTCCTAAGTACAAGTAACCATCTTTCACTTTTGTTGGATATGCGTCCAAAGGTTTTGACGGTGGTGTACCAGGAATGTTTTTGCCATTGATTTCATAGCGTCCACCATGACAAGGACAATAGAATTGATCTGGATGCTGCTTGTTTTCTCCCCATGTAACGTTACAACCTAAGTGTTTACAAACAGGTGAAAGCGCTACAATTTCGCCTTTCGCATCCTTATAAACCCAAGCAGTTTGTGTAACGTCTGACTTATACCATGCATCGACTTGCTCATAAGTAAATTCAACACGAACAGGTTCATTGGTCAAGTCAGCAACCTTTTGTTTCGTCGCATGAAATTCTCCAGCACCTCTATGCTGCAGAACTGGATCTACTGCAAAACGAACCATTGGCATTAATATTCCGGCTGCCATAAACCCACCTACACCCGTAAGCGTGTAGCTAAGGAATTGGCGTCTTGTTACAGGATTCTTGCTCATCCTTTTCCCCCCTCTAACAGTAAGGTAAGTCCAATGGACAAATTTATAATCGCACAAATACAAACTAGGACATAACCATGATATATCAATAATTTAACAAGGTCAATATGTGTCTAGTTTAAAAACATGTCAACAATGTGACGAATATCCGAATTATTTTATAGTTTGCCATTGTTGAACAATAATATTTATTAATTGCTTCACTTGATCCTCTAAAATGGAATGTTTATACTGTTCGTCCATATGTTCAAGCGGTACGGAAGGGAGCCATATCACTTGCTTTGCTATCTCCCCTTGCTCTCTCCAAATACTATCAGATGTTAAATAAAAGATATGAGTAAACCCACTTTCTTTTAATTTCACCTCCCAGGATTGGAGCATGTCCATTTTTTGTTCATTGCTAATACTAGTCAAATACGTTAAAGCTGGGAAGAGCATCATCCTACCTTTAAATTGTCTTTCAAGATGCATTGATAATAAATCAATGAATTCACCTTGTGAAGCCGCCTGTTTCATTTCCGTACCAAATGATATCGGTAGTAAGGGAACAACAGCAGTATCAATGAATTGTTGTTCTTTTAAATAAACTTCAACATCTTTTCCATTCCAGTTCATATAAACACTCCTACTCATATTATTTCGAATATATATACATAACATGCAAAAAAGAAAAAACATCTTTCTTAATTTAAATGATTGCCACTTTTATTATAAAGAAAGAGACTTATCTTAACAATCAAAAGGAATCGAAATGATCCAAGCACCTTGACAACAAAAAGCCCCCTTGCATATGCAAGAGGAGAACTTGTTCGCTATAATTGTTTAAGCTGTTCTGTTAAACGTTTAAAAGTAATAACATCGTGATTATCAAGTGCTTCATCGATTTCACGTAACAACTTTTCCCTTTTAAAACTTGTAATACTTTGTTGGAGAAATTTTTCCGCGATCACTCGATCCTCATCATTGATACGTAACAATTTAGGCATGTATGGGTTTTCTTCTAAGACCGCTGCATATTGGTATGATATGTTTGCAGCCTTGAAATTTAATTGAATATAAATATCATCTTCCCGATTTAATCGAATATCATGAAACGACTTTTCAGCATCTGTTGTCATAATATTTTCTTTGTAAAATCGGAATGGTACATTATCAACACAATGTGTCGACATAATTAATCCCCGAGGACAAAATTGAGCTTCTTCAACAAAATGCACTTTTTCCATTAGTTGATCATGACTCATTAAATAGTTCAATATCCAGACTGATTCTCTTCTTTTTAATTGATAATGATTCAAGAACCAGCGTATAAAATCTTTCTTCTCGTTGACAGATACAGGGGTGGCAGCCAATGAAATCCCTCCTGTCGCATAATGAAAATATGCTTTTAATTATCTTCCAAACGCTCTAAAAGTGATATCCATTCTTCGTTTAACGGATCTTCATGTGATAGTAATCGGAAAATAGATAATGCTTCTGCCCGATTACCCTCCTCAATTAAAAAGTAGCCATAAGCTGATAAAAATTCGATGTTATTCTTTAAATCATTATATGCTTGCTGATAATGTTTTAATGCATCTTGATATTGTTCAAGATTTTGGAAAGCAATAGCAGCGTCCCAATGTAATTGCGGATCGATGTCACCTTCTTTTTCCATTTGTAATATGATTTCTATCACATCCTCATATCGTTTTTGGTGAAGAAGTAGCTTATTTAAAGTTAATGCCGCATCTAGATAACCTGGGTCTAACACTAGAGCATTTCGAAAATAATGCTCTGCAAGCTCTTCATTTGCCATTTTTAGAGCTATTTTCCCACCGAATTGGAATAATTCCTTATTAAACTCATCTACAGCAATACCTGATTTTACTGCCTCTAAGGCGAGACCTAGATCCTCTTCACTTTCGTAACACTTCCCTAAATATAAATATAAAGAGTGATACTCCGGATCCAACTCGCTTAATTGTAGAAATAATTCGATAGCCTTCTTATAAAATCCTGCTTTATATGCAGTGAAAGCATATCCAAATAATGTATTAATCTCGATATTTTCTTCTAATGCTTGCTCAAAATATGGAAGAGCTTCTTCAAATTTTCCAGCAGAACTTAATACTTCCCCTAAACGACTATTAATATTGACTCCAGCAAAAGTATCCTCGCCAGTGGTAAGTAAGGCTTCGTAAAGTTTGATAGCTTCTGCATTTCTCCCAAGAGAAGCATATAATTCAGCTAGAGCAAAGTCAATTATCGGTTCATCTTGTAATATTTCTTTCGCTTGTAGTAATTTGTTTTCACTGACTTCCACTAAACCTTGCATTTGATATAGATCGGCTAAAATCAGTAAAGCGCGAGGAAATTCCGGATCTGATTCATGTATTGAATCTAAATAATTTATCGCTTCTTCCTCATTATCCATTTCAACTAATACTTCAGCCAAAGAAACTTTTATTTCTCCCTCATTTGGGTACAAGCTTAATAATAACTCATATAATTCTTTTGCTTCATTTAAAAATCCTAATTGCAATAATTCCTCTGCAAGTATATATTTTTCTTCATCATTACCCGATACTTTAACTTTTGATAGCACTTCAGCCGCTTTCTCCATACTACCATCTTCTAAAAAATGAATCATTTGCTGTATATTATTCATAACAATATATCTCCTCTAAAAACGAAAAATTTACACAAAAAGGGAAGTTCCGTTAATAACAATTTCTTCCCCAAATCCAGGACGAAATTTTGTTGTATTTAAAGTAGTCGTCACTCTTCCTTTGTGCACCATTATAGCTAATCTATCATTATCATAATGAATCCCCTTTTGTTCAGCAACTTTCTTGTTTTTAAAATAGAGATTATAATTTATTTCTCCCCCAATATGCAAATCTCCTCTTTTCGGATATAGTCCAAATTTCTTTAAATTTTTTACACTTATTGGCGTTTTTTTAGGCATTTCATCGGATAAACTCGGAATTTTTTCATAACCCAAAATATCGTTCCATTTTTTTAAAATCGCTTTTTTCTTAGAATGATCATTTACTAAGTAGATAGGAACAAGGATAGGATTGTATGGAAACATTGCTTCACGAATCCATCCCCATGGGATTTGGCTAAGTGAAGATTCATCATGGATTTCACAAAAGATAATTGCAATTTTTCCCTTTTTACATTTCCTAATAATATTTGTTGATAGCTTCTCAAGTGGAAGTTTAACAGCTAAAACATAATCAACCGGACTATTTAATAATGATACCCTTTTTTTATGAAGTTCTTGATCAAATTTCCATTCATTTTGAATGGTAAATGGTGTAATAATTGTATGACAGCCTTTTAATAGAAAATTAGTTGTGAAGTATTTTTTTTGAATTTGAAATGTGGAAACGGGGATGTCTGAATCCAGCATGACATGTGTAGGAGTCATAATAAAGGATGAAACATTCATTCTCATGAGGGCTGTTTTCACAAAGTCTGTTTTTATAGAATGAATCGTATTATTTTTTATAAAGAGTGATTGTTTCTTAACATTTTGTTCTTCCTCAAAAAATATATCTGCTTTATCAATAATATACATCATTTCTCCTCCATCTTACATAGTATATAGACAAGCTTATGCCATGATGGAGAAGAAAATGACCATTGATTATTTACTAATTAATCGATCTAAGTCTTCAAAGAATGTAGGATAGGAAACCTTTACTGCATCCGATCCTTCTAAATAAACTTCCTTTTCACAAACTAAAGCAGCAATACTTAACATCATTCCGATACGGTGATCACCATAACTACTTACAGTCCCGCCCTTTAATGGTGTTTTTCCATAAATGATCATTCCGTCCCGTGTTGCTTCAATATTTGCTCCTAGTGTGTTTAGTTCTTTTACAACTGTGTCAATTCGATTTGTTTCTTTTACCTTTAATTCTTCGGCATTTTTAATTACTGTCTTCCCTTCCGCTTGTGTAGCTAAAAGAGCGATAATAGGTATTTCGTCAATTAAACGAGGAATTAATTCTCCACCGATTTCAATACCTTTTAATTGTGATGTGCTGACAGTAATTGTCCCGTTCGGTTCACTGCTCTGACTAATTTTATTAGGGTCTATTTGAATATCTGCACCCATTTGTTGCATAACACTAATAATACCTGTCCTTGTTGGGTTTAACCCAACATTATCTAGAATGATTTCACTATCGTTTATTATGGCAGCAGCCACCATGAAAAAAGCAGCTGAAGAAATATCACCAGGTACATGAACTTCTGTTGCCTGAAAATTTTGTGGTCCTATTATTTTTATTGTATTTTGCTCAGTAGATAACTGACCGCCAAACTGTTTTATCATTCTCTCTGTATGATCTCTAGAGGAAAGAGGCTCAATAATTGTCGTTTCGCCTTCAATTTGTAAGCCAGCTAACAATAATGATGATTTTACCTGTGCACTAGCCACAGGCATCTGATAATTTATAGGATGCAATTGTCCTCCTTGAATGGATATTGGGGTATAATTAGCATCATCCCTACCATGTATGACCGCACCCATATCTTTAAGCGGCTGGGTAACACGTTTCATTGGCCTTGTTGCAATTGAGTCATCACCAATGATAACTGTATGAAAGGATCTTCCTGCTAGCAGTCCAAGTATAAGACGAGCTGTTGTACCAGAATTCCCAACATCAAGTATTTCAATAGGCTCACGTAAACCGTTAAACCCATTGCCATATATTTTTATCTCATCCTCTATTTCCTCAATTTTCACTCCGAGTTTTCGGAAACAATCGATTGTACTCCTACAGTCTGCTCCATTTAAAAAGTTTCTTACAGTTGTAGTTCCTTTCGCAATAGCACCAAACATTATGGCACGATGCGAAATCGATTTATCACCAGGTACTGAGATATTTCCTTTTAAAGAACTTTTTGTAGATTGGAGTTGGACTAGATTCATCAAATCACCTTCTTTTTGTTGTCTTACTATTGTAAAAATAATTCGTAGTTTGTTCTTCTTTTCAAACAATCCATTGCTTTTTCACGATCTTTTATATTTTGGAAACTAATACGAAGAACTCCATAAATATCTTCTCTCGTTTCTAAAATTCTTATATTCGTAATACTTATTCTTTCTTCAGCAAGATAACCCGTTATTTCTGAAATAATTCCAGGATAATCAGGAACATCCACATATAGATCATAAAAGGAATGAATCGCTCCTGTACTATGTATAGGTAATTGATCCCGATAAGATTTTGCTTCAGCAAAAAATTGGTAAATTCGATCGTATTCTTCCTTTTCAATTATGTTCTTAATATCTCTCATATCATGGATCCAATCATTCAATAAATTAATGATCACACCTTTATTTCGAAGACTGATATCTGCCCACATACTTGGATTTGAAGAAGCAATTCTTGTAATATCTCTAAATCCACCTGCAGCCAATCTTTTTAAAAGTGGATATTTTTCCTCATACGAATGTGCTTGGCCAACAAGTGATGCCGCAATAATATGAGGAAAATGACTTAATATCCCAGTCATTTCATCATGTTCTTCAGCTGATATTTCAAGAAATTTAGCATTTGTACCTGCAAGTAAATCTTTCAATAAATTAATTTTCTCTCTTGGCAGATCTGGAGTTGGAGTTAAAATATAAAATGCATTTTCAAATAAAGTATCTTTTGCAGCAACTACACCACTTTTATGTGAGCCTGCCATTGGATGACCGCCAATAAAACAAATACCCTTATTTGATAATATTGATGCTTTATTTAAAATGGTCTTTTTTGTACTACCTGTATCGGTAATAATTACATTTTGTTTCAGGTTTAATTTAGATAATTCTTCTATGATTTTTTCTGTTTCTATAATAGGAACGGATAAAATGATTACATCTGCCTTCTCTGCACCATTTCGGATGCTTTCAGCCTCAAAATCAATAACCTTTAATATTTTTGCTCTATACATTTCTCTTTGATTCGTATCATATCCAAAAATTGTTACATTCGGGTGTTCTTTTTTAATAGCTAATGCAACTGATCCACCAATTAAACCTAATCCTATAATAAATATATTTCCTTGCAAATCGTCTCCCCCTGGATGTTCCATTCAGTGAAATGGCAGTTAAATATTTTAAACACCTTATTTAATAGCTGATGTATGATTAAGAAATGCTTCCATTGCTTTCATTACCCCTTCATTTTGCTCTCTTGTCCCAACTGAAATACGAACACAAGTCGGTGCACCCAGTTGTTTCCCAGAGCGAACAATATAGCCTTTTGAAAGAAGGAATGAAAAGACTTCATCTCCATCACATTGAAAATCAATTAATATGAAATTTGTTTGAGATGGATAATATTTCAAGCTATGCTGATCACAAAATTGATAAAAACGTTCGAGTTCTTCTCTGTTTAAATTTCGGCATCGTGTTACAAATTCTTGATCTTTTAATGCTGCCAATGCAGCCTTTTGAGCTAAAACATTTGTGTTAAAGGGTTGCCGAACTGGTTCTAATGCTTTAATAATTTCCTCAGATGCTACACCATATCCAATTCGAAAACTTGCAAGACCATATATTTTTGAGAATGTACGTACTACAATCAGATTGGAATATTTATTTACTAAAGATAAAGCATCATAATAATCATCTGCACAGACATAATCAAAATAAGCTTCATCAAGAACGACTAAGACGTCTTTCGGAACTTGATTTAAAAACTCTTGAAGATTAGCATCGGATATATAAATACCAGTAGGATTATTCGGACTACATATCCATACGATTGCTGTTTGATGATCAATCCTATCTAGAATCCCATTTAAGTCATGTTCTCCATCAATTAATGGAACTTCTCTGACTTCTGCACCCTCGAGTAATGAATTATGCTTATATTGCGAAAAAGTAGGGGTTGCCATTACTGTATTTTTACCAGATGCAAGAAGAGCTTTAGCGATAATATGAAGCAATTCGTCCGCACCATTTGTGAAAATAAGCTTAGTTGGCTCTATTCCTAAAAATTTTGAAAGTTCTCCCCGCAAATCAGTAGCATATCCATCAGGATAATAGGAAAAAGTAGAGCTCCCTTCTTCATCAACTACCTTTTTTACTTTATTGGAGTATCCATAAGGATTTTCATTTGAAGCAAGCTTATATATATGTTCAAGATTATATGCTCTTTTTACTTCTTCAATAGATTTACCAGGCTGATATGCATTAAGATTCAAAATTTGACTATTCCATTTCATAAACTCAACTCCTACCTAATTTTTTTGTAGATCAGGCCGCAATATAGATGTGTTTCTTAAATAAACATGATGGATCTTTTGCTGAGCTTTATCTGTATTAATATGCATCATAATACGAATGCAAAGCGGTAAACTCCCCTCTACATTAATCTCTTTCATACACATAACTGGTACATATGTCCAATCAGGGAGCCTCCGCAATGCTTTAGCGGGGAAAGTGGCATTTATATCTGAGGTAACAGATATGAAAACAGAAGCAACATTAGTTGCTTCCAAATCATTTTGTTCAATCATCTCTTTTAGTAACTCTTCTGTTGATTCAATAATTTCAGCTTCTTGATTATTTGAAACAGTTGTTGCCCCCCGAACACCCCGGATCATTTATTACTCCCCCTGTTCCATATAAAACGTATCCTTCAAAAGCTTTTCATCAACTTCCATCATAACAGGGTTACCAATATCTTTAAGCAAGACAAAAGTTGGCTTCCCAGAAATTGATTTTTTATCTCTTTTCATTAACTCAAAAATCTTTTCAAAAGACATATTAGAAGGGATTCTCCATTTATAACCTAGCGCTTCAATCCATAAAATAAATGGATGAAGATCAAATTCGAGGCCAACTATTTTTTTGCTTAATAATAGTGAATACACCATGCCACACATCACAGCTTCACCGTGGGTAAGTTCACCAAACCCCGCTTGAGCCTCAAGAGCATGACCAAGTGTATGGCCAAAATTTAAATACGCTCTTACCCCTGTTTCTCTTTCATCTTGACTAACAATTGATGCCTTCACTTCAATTCCTTGCTTTAGGAACTGTGTCAACAAAGCACCATTCACTTGATCGATTGAAGTAACATTTTCCATTAATTGCATTAAAAAGTCTGAATCTGAAATAAGTGCATGTTTAATTACTTCGGCAAATCCACTTCTAAGTTGCCTTTCGGGCAAGCTTTTTAAAAAACTTGTATCATAAACCACCATTTCAGGTTGATAAAATGCCCCTACCATGTTCTTGCCTAACGAGTGGTTGATTGCGACCTTTCCCCCAACCGCACTATCATGAGCTAATATAGTTGTCGGTATTTGGATAAAAGGAATTCCACGCATATAGGTTGCCGCTACAAAGCCAGCTAAGTCACCTATTGCCCCGCCACCAAAGGCAAGGATGACAGACTTTCGATCAAGTCCTTCTTTTAATGCAAATGATATACAATCCTCATATACTTGAAAGGTTTTCGCTTTCTCTCCACTAGGAGTGGTATAAATAACCGTTTCTATCCTTTGAGGCAGATCATTCATTATTTTATTTACGTGATATTTACTAACTGTTTCATCTGTAATTAGTAAGATTTTTGTAAAATTCTCCAAATTAGGGAGTACATTTCGCAAAATATTTTCGCCAATAAATACTTGATAATCTTTTGAGGATGTATGAATATCTACTATTTCCATTCTAAAAAGACCTACCATATATTTTTTCTTGCTCAATAATCTCTTTCAGCGTACTAAAACGATCACTATAAAATTGACTCACAATTGCGGAGGCTAGTTCCCAAGCAACAACCGATTCTGCTACAACACTAGCGGCAGGTACAGCACAGCTATCTGAGCGTTCTATGCTTGCAGTAAAAGGTTCTTTCGTTTCAATATCAACACTTTGTAATGGCTTATATAATGTCGGAATAGGCTTCATCACACCTCGGACCACAATTGGCATACCGGTAGTCATTCCACCTTCAAATCCTCCTAATCGGTTGGTGTTTCTTATGTAGCCTTTTTCCTCGTTCCATAAAATTTCATCATGGACCTGGCTTCCAGGTTTTCTTGCCATTTCAAAACCGAGACCGAATTCAACCCCTTTAAATGCATTTATGCTCATAATTGCCCCAGCAATTTTTGCATCCAATTTTCGATCATAATGGACATAACTACCTACACCTGATGGCATTCCTTCCACAATAACTTCAACAATTCCACCAATGGAGTCTCCGTTTTTCTTTGCATTGTCTATTGCTTCCATCATTTTCGTTTCAACTGTTTTGTCAAAACAGCGAACAGGTGATTTTTCAGTTTTATCCTTTAGCTCTTGCAAACTAGAGTACTCAGGGGGATTTGCCCGTACTCCACCAATTTCTAGCACATGACCTGCCACTTCTATACCTAATAATGATAAGAGTTTTTTAGCTACTGCACCTGCTGCTACCCTAACGGTTGTTTCTCTTGCTGATGAACGTTCTAATACATTCCTCATATCACGGTGCCCGTATTTAATTCCTCCGACTAAATCAGCATGACCTGGTCTAGGACGAGTGACTTTTCTTTTAACCTCTTCTTCCAAACCTTCTTCTAGTGGAGGAATTCCCATGATTTTTGTCCAATGCTTCCAATCTTTATTTTCAACAGAAATAGTCAGTGGTGACCCGAGAGTTAAACCATGCCTGACACCACTTTGTATGTTAGCTGTATCTGTTTCAATTTGCATTCTTCTTCCTCTACCATAACCTTTTTGTCTACGAGCAAGTTCGAAATCTATATCTTCCGCAGTTAAAGGCATACCGGCTGGTAAACCTTCAATAATAGTAGTAAGCTGCGGACCATGTGATTCTCCAGATGTTAAATACCTCATAATTTTTCCTCCTTCAACACTTTAAAGGATTTATGTATCACTATAACATAACTTCCAATAGAGATAAACTATAAAATTTAGAATTTTTTTAAGAAAGGCTTTGTAAGTCTCTATCATTGCTTTTTATAAAAAAATGTATCTTCAACCTTAAAATGATATAATTGTGGATTAAAAATTTGTTCCGTGCTTCCTACGAACAATATTCCTCCAGGTCTTAGTGCAGCATTGAATTTATGATATAAAAGATCTTTCGCTTCCTCAGTAAAATAAATAAGAACGTTTCGACAAACGATTAAATCATAGTTTGATTCAAATGGATCAGAAAGTAAATTATGCTGCCGAAATGTAACCGTCTTTTTGATTTCATCTGAAATTTGGTAATATGCTTCTTGCTGCTTAAAATACTTCCGTTTAATATGTTCGGGAACTTCATTTAATGATCGCTCTGGATATATCCCTAGTTTAGCTTTTTGTATCGCTTTTTCATCTATATCAGTTGCTAGAATAGAGATGTTTGATAAAGGAAGATATTTTGATAAGATCATTGCTAACGTATAAGGTTCCTCACCTGTTGAAGATGCAGCTGACCATATTTTTAGAGTCCTTTTTTCAGAAAGTAGACTAGGGAGTATTTTATTCTCCAAAACATCCCACCTCTGAATATTGCGGTAAAACTCAGATACGTTAATCGTCATTCGATCTAAAAATTCATTAAAAATTTCCGGGTTTTTATTTATTTCTTGAAAATACTCTGTAAAAGATGAAAAACCTTTTTTTTCATATAATGATGTTAACCTTCTTTTCATCTGCGCCTCTTTATATAAGGACAAATCAATATTAGTTTTTCTTTTTATCTGATTAATAAATTCTAAATAATCCCTGCTCATTCACATTTCTCCTAAGAAAATATTTACAACTCTATTATCAGTATAGCGAATTTTTAACTAAATGAGGTGTGAACTTTTTTACAAAATAAGAAAAGCGCAAGCGCCTTGCCCATCGGCGTACGGATTTCGTAGTCTTCGACTGAGATAAAGGAAACACGGCGAGGGACGAGTCGATGTTGACTTATCGTAGGGAGGAGACGGAGAAATCCGCTAGCCGATAGGCGATGGAGCTAGACATAGCAGACACTTTTCATGCCTAATATCCTTAGTAAATTTTATACTTTCTTACCATTATAAAAAAAGATTGGCAATATAAGCCAATCTTTTTTTATAGTCTATAGAAAAACAGTTTGTTCAAGGTCAAAATCATCAGCCCATAAAATCCAAAAATGAATTTCATAGAATTAAAAATCTTTTTGTCTGAGACTGACCAAGGTGCTTCACTGATTAATAAATCCAGTTGTTAATTAGTTTAGAATACTCTACAAGCTCTTCTTCTTTGAAGAATAACCCAATTTCTCTAACTGCACTTTCAGGAGAATCAGAACCGTGAATAATATTTTTACCAACCGTTACTGCGAAATCACCGCGAACTGTTCCAGGTGTAGCATCTTTTGGATTAGTTGCACCCATCATTTGGCGTGCTGTAGCAATAACATTCTCACCTTGCCAAACCATTGCAAAAACAGGTCCTGAAGTGATAAAGTCAACTAATTCACCAAAAAATGGACGTTCTTTATGTTCACCATAGTGCTTCTCAGCTAATTCCTTTGAAATACTCATTAGTTTTGCGCCAACAAGTTGAAATCCTTTTTTCTCGAAGCGAGAAACGATTTCACCGATTAATTCTCTTTGAACACCATCAGGTTTTACCATTAAAAATGTTTTTTCCATTATAATTCCTCCTACTATGTATGTAGCCTGGACTATGTATCCTCGAAAATATTATCATTATTTTAGAATTTTAGCAATGAAAGGGTTATTAATATTTACGTTTCCCTATGAAATTAGCTAAGTCTATCAATGATTTTCTTACACGATTATTAGGAAGCTGATCCAGAATAGCTAATGCTTTTTGCAAATATCTTTGGCTAATATCATTTGATTTTTCAATAGCACCAGATGCTTTGATCATCGAAATAAGATTTTGCATTTCCTCTTTCGATGTGTTCTCATTCACTTTCATAATTTCCCTGCCAATAATTGGATTTTGCATCGCATACAATACAGGCAATGTGATATTCCCTTGAAGCAAATCGCCTCCAGCTGGTTTACCAAGTTCTTTTTCTGATGCAGTAAAATCCAAAATATCATCTATTATTTGATAAGACATACCAACATAATAGCCAAATTTATATAACTTCTTATGTATATCTTCATCTGTCCCTGCAGCAACTGCCCCAAGCTGACAGCTTGCAGCAATTAAAATTGCTGTTTTTCTTTTGATTCGACGTAAGTAGTCTCTTAAGTTTTGATCAAAGCAGTACTTATCTTCTATTTGTTTTATTTCTCCAATACAAACTTCCACCATTGTATCCGATAAAATTCGATGGGCTGATGTATTTTCCACTTTTGTCATGTATTCAAGCGAACGCGCTAATATATAATCACCGGTGTACATAGCAATACGATTATCCCATTTTGCTTTCACTGTAGGTTTACCTCGACGAAGCTCGGCATCATCAATTACATCATCATGAACGAGTGATGCCATGTGGATAAGTTCCAAAGACACCGCAACATTTTTCACGATTTCAATATCATAATTTCCAAATTTAGCAGATAAAAGAACAAATACAGGGCGAATTCTTTTCCCGCCTGCTCTAATTAAATTTAATGATGCTTCTTGAAGTAAATCTGATCTAGTCTGTATTGCAGCAACCAGTTCCTTTTCTATTACATCTATATCCGTCTTTAAAAACGAATACAATCTTTGTAATTTCATATAATATCCACCCAGCTTATCATTTCTCTTTATAGCCTATATGTGATGCTGCAGCGCCCCCACTATATGCTTTATATTGAATGTTCTTAAATCCCACTCTTTCAAACATATTTGCAAGTTCCTTCATACCCGGAAAATCTCGAGCTGATTCTTGAAGCCACGAATACTCCTTAAAGCTTTTTGCAAACAGTTTCCCCATTATAGGCATAATATAACGAAAATACATGTAATAGAGCTGACGATATCCAAATAAGGTTGGCTGTGAAGTCTCCAAACATACCGCTAAACCACCTGGTTTAAGTACACGATGCATTTCTTTTAATCCTTGCATATAATCGGGTACATTCCTTAATCCAAACCCAATGGTTACATAATCAAAAGTATTATCATCAAATGGGAGCTCCATTGCATTTCCGTGAATCATTTCAACATGCTTTAAACCTAATTGTTGGACTTTCTCTTCACCAATTTTAAGCATATTTTTACTAAAGTCCAAGCCGTAAACTTTTCCTTCCGGCCCAACTGCATCTGCTAAAGAAATGGTCCAGTCTCCAGTTCCGCAACAAACATCTAATGCAGATTTTCCTTTTTCAACGGCCATTTTTTTCATAGTATCTTTACGCCAGCTAACATGTTGTTTAAAACTAATGACCGAATTCATTTTATCATAATTGCTGTAAATTTTTTCAAAGACGTCATGAACACGCTCTTCTTTTGATTGCATTACTTAGCCCTCTTCCAAATATTGTTTTCTTTAGATTCTTGATTCAGAAGAAAATTTATTCTTTGATCTAATAATTGATTGAGTTTTATTTTCTCCATTTCTTCCCTTATTCTATTTTTTGATTGATCTATGTATTTTTGATATGTCTGATTAAACAATGTTTTATTTTCTAAAGATAATTGATGATAAGATTTTTGATTGGCAGGAAATAATAACTTAATAATTGCTTCGAAGATGTTTGAGTTCTTTCCAGCTAAAACCTTCTCATTTTCATCTATTAATTTGTTTATTAGCAACATTTCTTCTGCCAATACTGATAGATGCTGACAGCCAAAGAAATGAATAAACTTTGACACAATTGTTGATTCCACTTTTTTTAATGTATGAATATACCCATCAATATCGTGATCATCTATCCGATACAAAGAGACTTTATATTCATTAACAAGCTTAATTCCTTCCGCCAAAGTTCGGATAAGTGGTACATTTTCAACCTCTGCTAACATTTTATAATATAAACTGCTATAATAATCCCCAGCTAAAACAGTTAATTGTCGCGGCTTTATTGATTCATTTGTATTATTTACTTTATCATGGGTATCAAGGGCAATTTGGATGAGCATTGCAGTTGAAACGAACCTTTCTATAATCGCAGTTGGTAGATGATGATCTTTTAAGCTTTCAACTAGTATCATGATTCGATCCTCATCAATATAAGGCTCATCAATAAACTGCATTAAATAATTTTGTGAAATCCTTTGTTGAATGGTTTCTTTAATTGAAGCAATTTGTTGCATCCCTTCTTGCAAGTTCATTTCCCTTAATCCCCATTTCTTTCTCAATTTCTAACATATAAAAATTTCATTAAACCTAAAAGTTAGGCAAAAATTATTATAACATAAAAAACAGATAGCCTGTGAGATTTGTGAAACTAGTTTATAATTTAGAACATTTTATTATCACTACTTATTTATGCGTTTCACTATTTAACTCTGCTACACTAGTATAGATTTTCGCTTCTCCTCGAACTTTTATTGCCGATGTATGTTCAGTAAATTGAGCGATCATTACTTCTCCCTTATCTAATTTTTCGTTATGATGGAATTTTGTATCTGATCCTCTAGTTAATCCTATTACATTCACACCATCTTCTATTGCTTTAATAATAATATAATCACCACTATTATTCATATTCCTCAATTATTACACCTCCAATACATTAGAGTTTCTATTGGTAACATTTATGATTTAATTAATGAAAGGATTTCTGAACGTGCGTATTGATCATCTACTAAAGTACCTCGGACTGCAGTTGTTACTGTTTTTGAACCTGGTTTTTTTACACCTCTCATAGTCATGCACATATGTTCAGCCTCTATTACTACCATCACTCCATGTGGTTCGAGCTTTTCAGCTATTGCATCTGCTACGGTTGTGGTTATTCTTTCTTGTAATTGTGGACGCTTTGCTACTACTTCTATTGCACGAGCTAATTTACTTAGACCGGTAACTTTTCCGTTTCGCGGCAAATAGGCAACATGTGCCTTACCAAAGAAAGGAACAAGATGGTGTTCACACATCGAAAAAAAAGGAATATCTTTTACTAATACAAGCTCTTCATGTTCTTCACTGAAAACTAAATCAAAAAAATCTTTAGGATCTTGATCAACACCACTAAATACTTCCTCATACATTTTCGCTACCCTTTTCGGAGTATCTAGTAAACCTTCTCTATTTGGATTTTCTCCAACAGCCTCAATGATCAATCGGATTGCTTGTTCAATTTGGCCGTGATTTATTTCTACCATGATGTATCCTCCTGCAAACAACATCTTACTATTTGTCATATTCGTTTTTAAAATATTGATTAACATGTTTAATCTTAGCACAGAGAGAGTAACACAGCAAAATACAAGAATAAACAATTAAAAGTTATTAGTTGCAAATTTTATAAAGGGTGATTAGGGAATAGGGGGGATTTTTTTAAAACAAAAAGGGCTGTATAATTACAGCCCCTTTCGTCACGCTCAAAGTAAATCATATGTATTATTTTACAGCATCTTTAAGCGCCTTACCTGGTTTGAATGCAGGTACTTTGCTTGCAGCGATTTCGATTTCTTCACCAGTTTGTGGATTACGTCCTTTACGAGCAGCACGTTCACGCACTTCAAAGTTTCCAAATCCAATTAATTGGACTTTATCGCCATTTGCTAATGCATTTTGAATAGATTCGAAAATAGCATCAACCGCTTTTGTTGCATCTTTTTTAGAAAGTTCTGTGCTTTCAGCAACAGCATTGATAAGTTCTGTTTTGTTCATGCCATTCACCTCCTCCCAAGAAATTAATAACATTTGATTTTTGTTATATTTACATTACTAAACATTTTAGACGGTTTATATACATGTAAACCGTTAAAAGCCATATAGAATGTAGTTGATTTACTCTATCAACAACAATTCTGTTAAAAGATTATCACAATAAAATCGGCTTAGCAAGAATAAATCATGAAATAATGGGAAACAATTCATTTAAACAACAAAAATGCCAAGCTTTTTTAGCTGGCATTTCAGTTTTTAGCTATTTTTTAAAGTATAATTGCAATAAGACCACCTGATCCCTCGTTAATAATTCTTTCCAAGGTTTCTTTTAGCTTATAGCGAGCATTTTCAGGCATGAGGGAAAGCTTCGCTTGAATTCCTTCACGAACAATAGAGCTTAAGTTTCGCCCAAATATGTCAGAGTTCCAAATCGATAATGGATCATCCTCAAAATCCTGCATTAGGTAGCGTACAAGCTCTTCACTTTGCTTTTCTGTCCCAATAATCGGAGAAAATTCTGATTCCACGTCTACTTTTATCATATGGATCGAAGGAGCAACGGCCTTTAATCTCACACCAAACCTTGACCCTTGGCGAATAATTTCTGGTTCGTCTAAACTCATATCTCCTAATGTTGGAGAAGCAATTCCATATCCAGTTTGTTTTACCATTTTTAACGCATCTGAAATCTGGTCGTATTCCCTTTTTGCATGTGAGAAATCTTGCATTAATTCAAGAAGATGGTCTTTCCCGCGAATTTCTACACCAACTATTTCTTTTAATACTTGATCATATAGTTCATCAGGAGCAAATAAATCAATCTCAGCTACACCTTGACCCATTTCTATACCAGCTAATCCTGCATCTTGGATAAATTCGTATTCGTTAAATTGGTGAACAACCCGATCAACATCTCTTAATCTTTTAATATCTTTAACTGTTTCTTTTACTGCTTCCTGATAGTTTTCACGCAACCAATGGTTTTCATTTAAAACCATCACCCAGCTAGGTAAATTAACATTTACTTCGAGGACAGGGAATTCGTAAAGTGCCTCACGAAGCACATTTAGAACATCTCCCTCACGCATACTTTCAACAGACATTGCAACTACAGGAATATCATATTTTTCCGCTAAGGATAAGCGTAAGGACTCTGTTTCAGGATGATGTGGCTTCGCTGAATTTACTACCATAATAAATGGCTTACCTACTTCTTTCAGTTCTGCAATCACTCTCTCCTCAGCATCTACATAGTCATGACGTGGAATTTCACCGATTGATCCGTCTGTTGTAATGACCACACCAATAACCGAATGTTCTTGGATAACTTTCCTCGTTCCTATTTCGGCTGCTTCATGAAAGGAAATTGGTTCTTCATACCAGGGTGTATGGATCATACGAGGTCCATTTTCATCTTCATAACCCTTTGCACCAGGAACTGTATAACCAACACAGTCAACTAGGCGAATATTCACATCCAATCCATCATCAACATGGACAGAAACAGCTTGGTTTGGAACAAACTTCGGTTCAGTGGTCATAATAGTTCGTCCTGCTGCACTTTGTGGTAATTCATCTTGTGCACGATTTCTGTCCGCTTCACTTGCGATATTAGGTAAAACGACTAATTCCATAAATTTTTTGATAAATGTCGATTTTCCTGTTCTTACTGCACCAACTACTCCTAAATAAATGTCGCCACCTGTTCTTTCAGCGATATCTTTAAAAATATCAACCTTTTTCAAGAGTTTCCCTCCCCACATTAAGTTCCCGGGACATTACATCCTTAAAATGTTTTGGACACTATATGTGTATGATGTTGTCCTATCCTCTTATGCCTATAATGTGATTCTTTTATTTAACTTTTTTCTATCAAATTGGCTAGGTTATTCTATTTTCTCGATAACAAATTTGGTATTCCTTTATTAAAGGTCCATTCTTATTTCAAAATTAAATAACAAAGCCCATAAAATAAACCCTTCCTCTACAATATATTTTGTAAAGAAAGGGTTATGACTATTTTGTCAAAAAAATAGGTTCATTTTTTTCATTCACTGTGTATGGCAAGGAGTAAGCTGGTACAAATAAAGAATCCTTCGTTAAAATCGGGCGGATATCTTCACCTTTTTTAACGTGAATATTTTTATTTTGTAAGACATTATACAAATCACTGCTATAATCCACATATATTTCCCCTTGTCCTGTTATAACAAAGGGAAGATTATGATTCGTATACGGGGAAATTACATATGGCTCCTCCTTATAACCAATTTTCTTATAGTTTAATGTATAAATATTTTTTGAAACTTCCCTTTTAAATGGAGGATAGCCCTGTGCATCAATTCTCATATGTATTTCTCGTATTTTTTCAGCAATACGTAAATCAAATATTTTGACAGTAGGATTATTTTCAACATCAATCAACACATATTGAAAAATACCGCCATTTTCATAAGAGTTTCCTGGTGCATCTGACAGATATTGTGGTATTATTTTTTTAAACTCTATTGGATATTTTTCATAGATTGGTGTTTTTTGATCCTTCGTTTTTATCGGAAGAATACCATCATTATCCTTTTGAAATTTTTTAACGGCTGTTTGAACAACTTGAATTTGATCTTCGTATGGCACTTGATTTTTCGCCAATTTATCTTGAGGATATAAACATCCACTTAAAATGCCAATAGATGATAATACTAGAAATACAAGTATTATTCTTTTCAAAATACTATTTCAATCCTTTCCAATCGTAGATTCTTTTTAACTGCCTGTTGGCCCGGTAAAGACAACATATACCATAATCAAACCACCAACAATCAAACATAAGTAGGCTATTAATGCTGTAAATACCTTTAAAAATTTCACCTTTATTTTATACCTACTAAAATAAATGGTTACCATCGCAATTGCCATTAATCCCATGCCAGCAATAGATACCCACATTTTAAACATTGATTCAGACATAGAAATTTCCACCTTTTCCGATAATAAAAAAGTTCTTTTTTTATGTATTAAGTTAATGAAACCTAAGTAAACTACGGAACATATTATATCATATTCCGCCATATACACTAACAAAGTTTTTTTAGTAAATTGAACTCATAAAAAAAACTGAAGTAAGGGGCGTTAACCTTACTTCAGTTAAAACTAGACAAATACCCAATCCACTAGTTTAAAGCTTTTACTTCATGGCATTTTATGCTATTTATTTTATATTTGCATCGTCGAATGCCTAAAAAGCTAAAAAATCATTGGACAGAAAATGATAAAAAGATATCCGATTTATCCATTTAACAAATTTGTCAAATCTTCCATTTCATTCGTTTTTAATCGTCCCATCAAATTATCCACAGCTTCTTTAGGATTATATTCATTAAATAATACACGATATAAAGCATCTGTGATTGGCATTTTAACTTCATATTTTTCGGATAACTGGTGTGCTGCCTTTGTCGTTCTTACCCCTTCAACAACCATCCCCATATTTTTCAATACTTCAGCAAGATTCATACCTTTTCCTAGCATATTTCCTGCTCTCCAATTTCTAGAATGAACACTTGTACATGTAACAATCAAGTCACCAATACCAGATAGACCTAAAAACGTTAATGGATTTGCCCCCATTTTCGTTCCTAGACGGGCTATTTCTGCTAATCCCCTGGTTATTAAAGCTGCCTTAGCATTATCTCCGTAACCAAGACCATCTGAGATCCCTGCAGCAAGTGCGATAATATTTTTCAATGCACCGCCTATTTCCACACCAATTACATCTAAATTGGTATAAACCCGGAAGTTTTGATTCATGAACAGGTCTTGCACCCATTTAGCCGCTTCTTCATTTTGTGAGGATACAGTAACAGTTGTAGGGTGTCTAAGACTTACTTCCTCTGCATGACTAGGACCAGATAAAACAACAACATCTCTTAAAATCTCTTTAGAACATTCATCTTCGATCATTTCAGATATCCTTAATAATGTATCTGGTTCAATTCCTTTACTAACATGGACGACAGTAATCGGTGAAGTTTGAAATTCACCGATTTTCCCCAATACTTCGCGAATCGCTTTTGTTGGTACTGCAAGCACAATAATGTTGATATTTTCCATTACTTCCTGCAATGAGTGATATCCAATAATTGACTCTGATAAATGGATGCTGGGAAGATATTTTTCATTTGAATGATACTGATTAATTTCTTCTATTTGTTCTTTTTTATGTCCCCAAAGTCGAACATCATGTCCATTATCCGCAAGTACCATTGCTAGTGCTGTTCCCCAGCTACCTGCACCGATAACTGCTATTTTCTCCTTCTTATAAGACAATCTCATCACCCACTATTTTATATAATGTATTGCGCAAGCAGTCAACTCCTAGGTATCAAATAACCACAAACCAATTAAGTTAAAGAGTAGACTTCATTGCTGGAAAATCTAAAAGCCGTTTTCCGAAACATTTTTGCCCTAGGCTAACCAAGGCCTTTCCGCTATTCTTATTTTCTTCTACGTGCAATAATTCGAATTGGAGTACCTTCAAAATCAAATGCATCACGTATTCTATTTTCTAAAAATCTTTCATATGAAAAATGCATAAGTTCAGATTCATTTACAAAAACAACAAATGTTGGCGGTTTTACAGCCACTTGTGTTGCATAATATATTTTCAACCGCTTTCCTTTATCTGTTGGGGTAGGATTCATTGCCACGGCGTCCATAATTACTTCGTTTAGAATACTAGATTGAACTCGCATTGCATGATTTTCGCTGACTGTTTTTATAACTGGGATTAAAGTTTGCAATCTCTTTTTAGTTTTCGCTGATAAAAACACAATTGGTGCATACGTTAAAAATAGAAAATGTTCACGAATATTTTCTTCAAATTTTTTCATCGTTTTTTCATCTTTTTCAACTGCATCCCATTTATTCACAACGATAACTATCGCTCTGCCTGCTTCATGGGCATATCCTGCAATACGTTTGTCTTGTTCCCTTATTCCTTCTTCACCATTAATCACTACACAAACTACATCGGATCGTTCAATCGCTCTTAATGCACGCAAGACACTATATTTTTCAGTGCTTTCATACACTTTACCTTTTTTTCTCATCCCTGCAGTATCAATAATTACATATTCTTGATCCTCGTAGGTATACATTGAGTCAATAGCATCTCTAGTAGTTCCCTCTATATCACTAACGATTACTCTTTCCTCACCTAGTATTGCATTTACAAGTGAGGATTTTCCAACATTAGGCCGGCCAATAAAACTAAATTTAATCTTATCATCATCATAATCCATTTCCTCTATTTTTGGAAAGTGCTTAACTACTTCATCTAATAAGTCTCCTAGACCGATACCATGAGACCCTGAAATAGGAAACGGATCACCGAAACCTAGCGAGTAAAAGTCATATATTTGATCCCTCATTTCGGGATTATCAATTTTATTAACACCTAAAACTACTGGTTTTTTTGATTTGTATAATATTTTGGCAACTAGTTCATCTGCCGTGGTAATTCCTTCACGTCCACTGGCGATAAAAATAATAACATCTGCCTCATCGATCGCAATTTCTGCCTGCCCTCTAATTTGTTCTAGAAACGGCTCATCACCAATGTCTATACCACCAGTATCAATAATATTAAAATCGTGAGTTAACCATTCAGCTGAACTGTAAATTCTGTCTCTAGTAACACCGGGAATATCTTCAACTATTGATATACGTTCACCGACAATTCGGTTGAAAATTGTCGATTTTCCTACATTCGGACGACCTACAATAGCGACAACAGGTTTTGTCACATCAATCACCCTTTCATTTATACTTTCTTTCGTGTTATTTTCTTCACTATTCACATTTTTAATTATTGGCTTTGTTATTTAAATGATTTATTTTAAGTAAAAGCCCATACCACAAAGGGCTTTATTAGTAAAAACAACCTTGTTTAACAAAGCCAATTATTAAAATAAGAATGACATCGGAGCCTAACTTAAATAGTTTAACAATAATATGTATGACAAGCAATGATTGAATGGAAAAAGATAGCTTTAAAACATATATTTTAATGACATTTATAGATATACATAAGTAATAATTTATTTTGAAATATTTTTAACTCCAAGAATATCCTTATTTTTGGTTTTCAGACTATTTTTTATAGACATAATTGTAGAAACATGATTAATAAAGGACCAAACAATTATTAGACTTAAAAAAACAGAACACACATCTAAATATTCACTACTCCCGACAATGTATGGAAAACCCCATTTTTTTAAAATCAACGAATAGATGATTTCTCCTTGCAAGGTGCCTAATAAGGAACATATTATTTGAGAGTATATGGAACGAGAAAGTAAAAGTTGTGATATTAAAAAAACTAATCCTCCTAGTAATATCCTACGATCAACTAATACCCAAACTGGATCGTATAATTCAAGCAGCAAAAAACCTGAAAAACCTGTCATCATTATAAAAATTGATATAATCATGTACATTTTTTTCAAAAATGACAAGGTAGTAAGATAATAATAACTAACTGTTAAAATTACTAGGGAAGGAATTTGGAATGTAATTGTAAATAAATTTACTTTATAAGGAAAAAGAATTAATAATATCAATGAATAGAACGCTAACCAAATTCTTAATTTATTTTGTTTATTTAATATAAAAGTTGAAAATATCCAGACATTCCATAAAAAAAAGATAAAATAAAAACCACTCATGTAAACAATCTCCTTTCATTTTCCATTATGGGAAAATAAAAAAGATTCTAACCATGAATAGTAACTTTTAATCAAGATATCCTAACATTTAGGAGGTGTTCATCAATTATGGGTAAAGACCGACAAGAAAAAAAGTTAAAAGCAAGCCGCAGAGTAGAATCTGATCGTGACCAAGCCCTTCATCATAACGGATCAACAAAATTAGAGAGCCCTGAAGAATCGAGAAATAACCAGTAACCTAAAAAAAACCAAAAACTCTCAGTATGTGAGTTTTTGGTATTAATTTTATAAATTAATTTTTTAATCCTTTTAACTTATCACCAATAACTTCTCCAAGTTGAAAACCTTTTGATTCCTCAGGAAGTTCATAATCTACTACTTCCTCTTGATATCGATCTTCAAGATCTTTAATGCTAAGAGAAAGTCGCTCATCATTTGCGTTTACTTCTAATACTTTTACTTTTACTTCTTGACCTTCCTTTAATACCTCATGAGGAGTATTAATATGCTTATGGGAAATTTGCGAAATATGGACTAACCCTTCAACACCTGGTAATACTTCAACAAAGGCTCCAAATGAGACTAGTCTTTTTACTTCTCCTGTTAAAACAGATCCTTTCGGAGCCTTTTGTTCGATGTCAGTCCATGGCCCTGGCTGTGTTTCTTTAATAGACAATGATATTCGTTCATTATCATGATCAACAGAAAGTACTTTCACTTTAACAATTTGGCCTTCTTCAATAACATCTGATGGCTTTGCTACATGTTCATGAGAAAGTTGGGAAATATGGACTAGACCATCTACACCGCCAATATCAACAAAAGCGCCGAAATCAGTAATTCTTTGTACTTTACCTTCAAGTATTTGACCAGCTTGAATATGATATAAAGCTTGCTTCTTCTTTTCTAATTTTTCTGTTTCAACCACTGCTCGGTGTGAAAGGATAATACGATTTTTTTCGCGATCTAATTCAACAATTTTAAATTTTAATGTTTTTCCTTTATAATCACTAAAATCTTCAACATAGTGATCCTCAACTAGTGATGCAGGTACAAAACCCCTAATTCCTAAATCGACAACTAGTCCTCCTTTTACTACATCACTAATATTAGCTTCAAATATTTCATTATTTTCAAATCGCTTCTTCATTTCATCCCAAGCTAATTCAGCATCTACTTTTCTTTTAGAAACAACAAGTGCATCTTCTTCAACCTTTGTAACAACTAGATCAAGGACATCACCAACATTTACAACGTCAGATGCTTTCTCAACATGAAGACTCGACAATTCACTGATTGGGATAATGCCATCAATCTTACTGCCTTCAATGGCTACAAGTACTTGTTTTTCCTCAACCTTTGTAACTGTTCCTTTTACTTTATCATTCTCTAAAAAGGTTTTTACTTCCACTTGATTCATATCATCTGTCATATGTACTCCTCCTTAATCCAATTACTGACTACTAATGCTATAGATTTATTTCTCTTTTTATATAAATTCGAATAAAAATTATTCAGTTCTTGCTTTATTTAAATTCATATTATTCGAAATTTATCCTTTCTATAAACTTCTAACAAATACAACATTTTGTCAAGTAAAGTGACTCATGTCCGATGTTTCTCTATAAGTATTTGTATTTGGCCCATAATAACATCTGTTACGTCATTAGCACTTGCTTTTTTTTCACGTAACTCTTTCATATTTATCGGTTCTCCATATACTACTTTCAGTTTTTTGAAAGGTTTATACGGACCAATAATCGCACAAGGAACTACTTCAGCATCAGTTCTTAATGCAAAGAAGCCCGCACCAGCGAGCCCTTTTCCAAGCTCTCCAGTCTTGCTCCTTGTACCTTCTGGAAATAATCCCAAAACTTGATTTTCTTTTAAGACTTTCATTCCTATTCTTAAAGCTTCCCTATCCCCCGCCCCTCGTTTAACAGGAAATACATTTAATTTTTTCATAAGTGTTTTAATAATTGGCTTTTTAAATAATTCTTCTTTTCCCATGAAAACAACAGGTCTTGGGGCTGTAATACCAACTACTGGCGGATCTAGATTATCGATATGATTTGCACAAAGCAGAACACCGCCATTTTTTGGGAAATGCTCGACTCCTATGATCTGAATTCTATATAGTGGTTTAAATATTCTCCAAACTACCACTTTTGCAAATGAGTAAAATGTCACCCTAATTCGATCCTTTCATTAGCCAAGTGCATAATTTTATTTACGACGTCCTCTATTGATAGTGAGGTTGTATCAATTTCTAAAGCATCTTCCGCTTTTTTCAAAGGGGCCACTTCGCGTTCAGAATCAATCTTATCGCGAAGTTCTATTTCCTTCCTTAATTGTTCTAAATCTGACGGATAACCTTTTAATAAATTTTCAGCATGTCTTCTCTCAGCACGTTCTTCAACACTCGCAAGTAAAAAGATTTTTAATTCGGCATCTGGAATAACATGTGTCCCAATATCACGGCCATCCATGACAACACCTCCATCTTTAGCGAAGGCTTGTTGTCTTCTTACCATCTCCTCACGAACTAACCGATGTTTTGATACATTTGATACAGAATTCGTAACTTTTGATTCACGAATTTCTTTTGACACATTTACTCCATCGACAAAAACAAGCTGTCCATTCTCGCCAGGTTTTAGTTCGATTTTCGTTACTCCTAATAAATCCGCTAGTGCAGCTTCATTATTTATGTCAATCCCATTTTTATTTGCTTTTAATGTCAATGCTCTATACATAGCACCTGTATCTATGTAAATAAAAGATAATTTTTCAGCAACAATTTTTGCTACAGTACTCTTACCGGCTGCAGCTGGTCCGTCAATAGCAATTCGAATATTTTTTTTCATAAATTCCTTCACCCACTCTAATAAAATAACCAAAAAATCTTTTCAGCTTAGAACTAAGCTAAAAAAGAAGTTTCACTTTATCTTTTGATTAGCGTAAGCAGCCAGTCCCTCGTGGTCAAAAACCTGCAACATTTTTGCCTTAGGATAATCAAGTTGCTTTCGCTTTTCTTATACTATTTTAACACATATTATAAGTATAAAGAAAAAAGACAGAAAATTTTCTGCCCCTTAGCGATTTTTCCATGTTTCAACTATAGGTGTTTCATTCGCTTTATTTACTCCTTCATAGAAGGTTATCTTTTGTATATCTTTAAAAAAACCATATGGTTGTAAGATTACTTGAATGATGATTAGTATAATAAAATGAAAAACAACTAGTTTAATAAACCAACGTTCTATCAATTTCATTTCTTCCCACTCCTCAAACCCACTCACATAAAACTTTTTTGAAATTTGACATCTATAAATCATTATCGGAAATATGGGAATAATTTATACACAATATGTTAGTTTAATAATCCTTTTTTTCGGAGCTCTAATTGCTTTTCAAAACAAAAACGGAAAATTTGTTGCTTTTCTTTTTCTTGGATATCAGTAAATTCTATTGATGCAACCATTTTCTTAGACACATCCCATATTCTTATTAGTTTACATGTTGTTTTTATGTAATGATATTCTCCCGATTGCATTGGAAGAACGAGAAGCGCTTCACCCGTTTCATAAGGTAAAGGGGCTATATTCTTTGGTAAGATGATCGCACATCCCCCTGCACTAATATCTTCAGTTACAGTAGCAAATTGATAGTTGGAATTTGGAAAATGTATAGAGATATCTAAAGCTGTTTCAACACGAACAAATTGACGGCGTTGAATTTTTTTGAAATCTTCCTTTGGAGGTAATTGTAAAACGATTAAAGGAATTTTCTTTTTTATTTTTCCAATTACTTTGGATCGAAATTGAAAAGCAAGGTTATCCTCAGTAGAAAACATAACATTTATCTCCAAAGAATTTGTAAGGAAAGCAGTTCTGTTAGTAATTATACTAATTGGATAATCGATATATAATTTATCTCCATCAATATCTGCTATTTTACATTTATACTTCTCTACATTTTCATTTTCGAGAGTTTCTAAAGTAAGCATCATTCCTATGTTTAGCATCAACCCATTAATCCTTCCTATGTATTAAATAAATGATATATTTATTATGCCACTTAATGACAGAGTTTTCTAGATATTTCTATTTAAGAAGTTTAAGGTTTGATGTTATTAGTAGTTAAATTTAGTAGAAATCTGTTTATTGGTCGACACCTTTATTCATCTGATATATTAAGAAAAGGAAAGCCTCTCAAGCCTTCCTTATAAAGTATTTTCATAAACTGGTTCAGCATTTTGTAATTTTTCAACTTTTTCTTCTACTCCATTATTTGCATTGATAAAAATTCTATATGTATCATTATCAAGAGTTCCTAAAAATTCATAACATAGAACTTCTTTACCTAGATCATTCACAATTATCGCTTGTCGATCTTCCATAATTTTTAATTTAGGATTAACAAATCCTTTTGCATCATTTTTTGTTATTTTCGGTTTTGCTATTATCCGGTTCTCGGTATTTTTCATAAAATCTTGCGCGGTAAATCCAATAGTCTGCCCATTATCCAGTGCAATTTTTATTTTTATTGTCTCTGGATAGATCCTCACACCTTTATCATTTACCACAAAGGACAATACCCCAACATTATCATATTGTGTAGTTTCAAAGACCTCCATATTTTTATAGCCGTTATCTTTCAAAAATTTAGTGGCTGAGTGAATCGCATCATTTAAACTTAGCTTTTGTTTTGAAATATCTCTTCTTTCAATAAAATAAATGGGGTGGCCGCCTTTTTTAGTAATATCTATGTTTCCTTCATTCCCATGTTCATCAGTCATTGTGACACTAAAAAATCCAAATTTCGATCCGTTACCATTTTGAGTGACTTTCACTTTTGTTGGGTTTTTAATATTTGTATATTTTTTGGCAATTAGTATAGCTTCACTTTTTCCAATTATTCTTCCTGTCACATTTTCAAAATTTTGATTTTTCTTTTGAAAGCCAACTAATGATGGATCTCCCGTATTTGATTCATCATAACCTTTTACTGTCTTTTCTACTGTTTTAAATCCATCAATGATCGTATTATCTGCAGCTTCTTTACCTGTCGCTAATGCCATTTCAACATCCATCCAGCGCAAATTATTTTTCAACACTAAATGCTGAACTTTGCGGAGCTCGTTTTGAATATTCGCACTTTGTGAATATAATTTTTTCAATGTACCATATTCATCCTTTGATAACGGTTCTTTATCAAGATCACGAACAGCCGTCCGATAACTAAATTTTCCTATATTTGATAAAAAGTCTTCTGTCTTGTTAAATGGTAATAGGGTAAGTGGCAACTGACCAACATTACTTTGTGCTTCTGAAGTAAGTCTCCAAACATCAACAAGTTGGGGTGATAATGATTTTCTTGAATTCATTGCTAATGTCGTTCCTATTTTGTCATGTAGTAAATCCATTTTATACGCTAAATCATGAAAAGCTCTTTGGTAGTTATTTTCTGTATTAATTAATATTGCATTTTTTTCCCTATGTTCCTGGTAACCCCATACCCCCGTCCCAATTACACCAAGTGTTAATACTGTGATTAATATTCCTCTAATCATATTCTCACCCCATTACATACAAAATATATGTTTCCCAATTCGCTTGATTTGTGGTCTTGACCAAATCCATTTACTTGTTGCGGTATCTGGATTAAAATAATATAATGCACTATTCGATGGATCCCAGCCATTAATCGCATCAATAACTGCTTTTTTGGCACGCTCATTTGGAGTAAGCCAGATTTGCCCGTCAGATACAGCTGTAAATGCACCTGGCTCAAAGATTACACCTGACACAGAATTAGGGAATGAGGAACTTTCAATTCTGTTTAATATAACAGCTGCTACTGCCACCTGACCTTCGTATGGTTCTCCTCTAGATTCCCCGTAAACTGCATTAGCTAAAAGTTGGATATCATTTTGAGAAAAACCTTTAGGAACATTTGCTGCGGTTACTTTCGAAGGGGCGGTCGTTTTTTTAGGTGCTGGTTTAGCTGGTGCAGTTGTTTTAGGTTTAATTTGTTTTGCTATATCAACACCACCATAATAAGTAAATTCGTTGCCTTTTTTTATTTGACCTTTTACAAATGATTCGTTATAGTTCGAAGCTTTGACCAATTTTGCTTTTGTAGTTGAACCAGCAAGGCCATCTATAGGTAATCCAAAATCCTTTTGAAAATTACGCAACGCCCAATAAGTCCCCCATCCAAAAACGCCATCTATTTTACCATGATAAAATCCAATATTTTGTAATCGGGCTTGTAACTCAATAACATCATTACCAACAGCCCCTCTTTGGATAACCTGATTTGAAAATGCTTGTACTGGAGTATCCTTTTGTGAAACTGACAAGGTAACAAGACAAAGAATTAACACAAACATTACTTTCACTAAAGTGTTATACTTCATTTGCGCCTTAACCCTCCAATTTAGAATTAAAAGTAGTTTTTGTTTTATCTGGGATTTTATTCAAAAATCAATGTAGACAAAAAAAACAATTGGACATATTATCCAATTGTATCTAAAGGTGATTCTTTATTTTCGATTTTAATACTTTCATGATGCTTCTTCGTTAAAATGTGAGCATGCTTGACTTTCTTAAGTGCTATCCACCAAAGAAATAACATAAAAGGGATCATGTAATATATCCATTTTGTATTTGATAAAATGATATAATCATAAAATCCATGGAGAAGATGTGGAATAATGAAAGAAAAAAACAATGTCTGTTTTCTTTTACGATCCAATGTAAATTTAGCTTTTCCAAAATAATAGCCCATCATTACTCCAAATAATGCGTGACTTGATACAGGTAGTAATGCTCTCCCTATTGCAGCACCCACCCCATCTGCTACTAAGTATAAAATATTTTCTACTGTTGCAAAGCCAAGTGAAACACTTGCACCATAAACAACACCATCATATGGTTCATTAAAATCCTCATGTTGATATACAACAAAAAAAAGGATAAACCATTTAAAAAATTCCTCTAACAATGCTATATTAATAAATGCATTAGAAATATTCCCTTGAAACACATGTTCCATCTGCAGGACATGTTGAATGAACATGATTGGGAATGTAAGAAACGCACCGAATATAAATGCTTTAAATACTGATAATATGGGTTCATGTTCGTACTGATCCCTTAAATAAAAATAACTTAATAGAGCTAATCCCGGTGCAATTCCTGCTGATAAAATTACCAGCATTTTTCGTCCTCTTTTCTTTATCATTTTCTTAATCGTATCATGTATACTGAAGAAAGAAAATAACATTTTCAAATATTGGAAGAGTACTATTAGTATTGGAGGAATAATAGATGAAAAAAAACATCTTAGTGATTCATACAGGCGGGACCATTTCTATGGTTGAAGATAGTTCTACAGGAGCAGTAAAACCTGGCAATGAAAACCCCTTGTCTACTCAAACAATGAGATTATCTAAATTAGCAAACTTAATTATAAAAGAACCTTTTAATTTACCATCACCCCATATTACCATTTCTGAAATATTATTTATAAAGAAATTAATTATGGATGAAACAAAGAATAAAAATATAGATGGAGTTGTAATTACACACGGGACTGATACTTTAGAGGAAACAGCCTATTTTTTAGATCTGACTATTGATCTAGATATACCTATTGTTGTTACAGGTGCGATGAGATCAAGTAACGAAATAGGATCTGACGGATTATATAATTTAATTTCTTCAATCAGAGTAGCTGCTTGCAATGATGCAATGGGTAAAGGTGTTTTAGTTGTTTTAAATGATGAGATTCACACAGCGGAAAATGTGACAAAGACACATACTAGTAATGTATCGACTTTCCAAAGCCCCCAATATGGACCTATTGGAATCGTCACTAAACAAGGTGTATTTTTCCATAACGCTCCAACTCATAAAGAAAAATACCATATTGATGAAATTACAAAACAAGTTGCATTATTAAAAGCTCACGCTGGGATGGATTCGTCATTATTTGAAGCAATACTTAATTTAAAATATGATGGCGTTGTAATCGAAGCACTTGGTCAAGGAAATTTGCCTCCTGCCACAGTACCAGGTATTCAATCCTTAATAGATGCGAACATTCCCATAATCATCGTCTCCAGATGTTTTAATGGGATTGCCCAAGATGTATATGGTTATGCAGGAGGAGGGAAACATTTAAAAGAAATGGGAGTCATTTTTTCTAACGGTTTAAATGGGCAGAAGGCAAGAATAAAACTTTTAATTGCACTATCCCATACGGATGATATGAAAGTAATTGAAGACATGTTTCATTAAAAAAACAAAATTGACCTGTACAATTATTCTACTAATCGTACAGGTCAATTTTGTTTAGTTTTCATAATCTCTTTTTTGAATATAGGAAGCTATTAATTCCCCGTGAAATCGGCCATTTTCAATAAAAATTTCATTTGCATTATTACCTGCGGCAATAACACCTGCAATAAATATTCCTTCAATATTGGTTTCCATTGTTTCAGGATTAAAATAGGGCTTACCCGTTTCCTTTTCTAATTTTACACCCATTCTCGTTAAAAAGGTGTGATCTGGATGATATCCTGTCATTGCAAACACAAAGTCATTTTGAATTTCTTTTATCTCACCATTTACACTATACTTTACGCTTTCATTCGTAATTACTACTGGATTCGAATTAAATTCCATTTGAATAGCACCATTACGAACTAATGAGTCAAATTCAGGCAGTATCCATGGTTTTACACTTTTTGAATACTCACTACCTCTATATAAAACGGTTACCTTTGCACCTGCTTTATTTAACTCAATAGCTGCATCTATAGCTGAATTTTTCCCACCGATTACTACTACATTCATATCAAAGAATGGATGAGCTTCTTTAAAATAATGGAAAACCTTATCCAAATCTCCGCCGGGAATATTCAAATAATTAGGATGATCATAATAACCCGTCGCGATAATTACATTTTTTGCTATATATTTATTTTTAGAAGTCGATACAACAAATCTTCCATCATCTTGTTTCTCAATTGTGTTTACTTTTTCAAAACGATTCAGTCGGAGCTGTGTTCTTTTAACTACTTCACGATAATAGTTCAACGCTTGATTTCTCTTTGGCTTTAGATGTTCATTGATAAAAGGGATTCCACCTATTTCAAGCTTTTCACTAGAGCTAAAAAAAGTTTGGTGTGTGGGGTAATGATAAATAGCATTAACAATGTTTCCTTTTTCAATAATCAGAGGATTTTCTCCAATGCTTTTAAGAGCTATTGCTGCCGATAATCCACATGGACCTCCCCCTACAATGATGCTATTTTCTACTTGCATTTGTGTCACCTCTATATTTAAATCGGAATTAAACTTTGTAAATGGGATGATTAAACAATACTATATCATAGTAAAACAAAATCAAAAAATCTCCCACCATTATTATGATAGGAGATTTTTATTATTACTGCAAATTATTTAAGATTAGCATATATAATTCCTAATGAATATAAAATTAAATCCAACCTCTGAAACGAGATGCCTCAGCTGATTTTCTAACACCAACCATATAAGCCGCAAGTCGCATGTCAACTCGTCTTGTTTGAGCTGTATTATAAACATTTTCAAAGGAATTTACTAATACTTTTTCAAGTTTTTCATCTATTTCCTCTTCAGTCCAATAGTATCCTTGGTTATTCTGTACCCATTCAAAATAAGATACTGTTACTCCACCAGCAGAAGCTAAAACGTCTGGAACTAATAATATACCGCGACGCGTTAGTATCTGTGTAGCTTCTAAAGTAGTTGGACCATTGGCAGCTTCGACAACGATTTGAGCGCGAATATTATGTGCATTTTCTTCTGTAATTTGATTCTCGATTGCAGCTGGAACTAAAATATCGCAATCTAACTCAAGTAATTCTTTATTTGAAATGGTATTGTCAAATAGCTTAGTTACTGTTCCAAAGCTATCACGGCGATCAAGTAAATAATCGATATCTAAACCATTCGGATCATAAAGTGCACCATAAGCATCAGAGATACCAATAACTTTTGCACCGGCATCATGCATAAACTTCGATAGAAAGCTTCCTGCATTACCAAAGCCTTGTACAACTACTCGTGCACCTTCAAGATTAATACCACGTTTTTTAGCTGCTTCACGGATACAAATGGTTACACCCTTAGCAGTTGCTGACTCACGTCCATGAGAACCGCCTAAAACAAGTGGTTTACCTGTAATAAATCCTGGCGAGTCATTTTCGCGTAATCTACTATACTCGTCCATCATCCAAGCCATTATTTGAGAGTTCGTAAATACGTCTGGAGCTGGAATATCTTTTGTAGGTCCTACGATTTGGCTTATGGCACGAACATAACCACGACTTAAAGCCTCAAGCTCACGAAATGACATTTCACGAGGATCACAAATGATCCCGCCTTTACCACCGCCATATGGTAAATTAACAATACCACATTTTAACGTCATCCATATAGATAATGCTTTCACTTCTTTTTCTGTTACATTCGGATGGAAACGAATTCCACCTTTTGTTGGACCAACAGCATCATTGTGTTGGGCGCGATATCCGGTAAAAATTTTAACTGATCCGTCATCCATACGAACAGGTATTTTTACTGTTAACATACGGATTGGTTCCTTTAATAATTCATAAACTTCCTCTGGATATCCTAGCTTTTCTAATGCTTTGTGAATAACTGTTTGTGTTGATTTTAAAACATCGTGTTTCTCTTCTAATGATTGAATATCTGCACCCTTTTCGGCTGCCATTGTTGCAAACCTCCTAAAAATCACTCGTGATGAGTATTCGTCCTTTCAGACATAGTATACACCTTTACTATATTTATGCAAGACAAAAAAGCAATACTTTTTATTTTTTTGTAAACGCTATCAAAGATGTATCATAGATTCTTAGATTGAGATTTTATTTATACAAATATTTTGAGGGCAACCTTGCTTTTGGGTCACCCTAATGACAGCATTATTCAATTAATCGATTAAAATAACCAGTTAATATTCCTAAGGCATTTTGTTCAATAATAATGTTTCCATATTCCTCCAACATATAAACTGACAAACTTGACACATCACCAAATTCCTCACATAGGACATTAATTGGCTGCTTAGTAGGCAATACCAGGAAGTATTGATCCTCGAAAACAATTAACTTGCTATTTGTCGATATGCTGAGATTGTTCAATCTATTAGCAAGTGCGATAACATTTTCTATCGATTCAAAACAATAAATTGATTCTTTAATATGTGAATGAATTAATTGATTTTGTATAATTTCCTCCTGTTGTGAAATTTCATCCATTGTTAAGATTAAAACAATCTCCTTTGAATTAAGTGAGAATATTTCAATTGAAATAGTATCTGGAATCTCACAATGGTATTCTTCTTGAGCAATCTCAACCATTTCATCAAACAAATCATACCAAATGAATGATTCAATTTCTCCCTCAAGGAATCCCTTTGCTGATAATTCTTCAAAGGAAATGGAGTATTTTATTTTATTACGAGCTAAACGTTCTAATTTCATTATTTCCGCCCCCTGATATGGCTTCTACACCATACTATGTAAGGAGAAAAAGAACGTTCATTTTTTACTCTTTTTTAATCTGATTATATGGGTTTCTGGTTTAGCACCTAATCTTAATGGAAACATGGATGTTCCGTAACCATTACTTATCAATTGAGTTACAAAAGGATATGTATAGATCCCTCCTCTTTTATACGGGCTATAACCAAATATTCTGATTTGACCACCATGTGTATGACCACTTAAAATAAACGAGATCGAATGAATGTTTGTTATTTTTTTTATGATATTAGGATTATGGCTGATTAGAATTTGAAAACAGGAGTGATCAACTTTTTGCATTGCTAAATGTAAATCATCTTTTTCAAGAGAAATATCATCAATCCCAATAATTGCAATTTTCTCTCCTTCAGTTGATTTAAGTATTTCAGTGTCATTTCTGAGCATAACTACATTATGCTTCTCAAATAATTGAATTAATTTTTCACTTCTTACTTCATAATCATTATTTCCCCAAACAAAGAAAGTACGCCCTAACCTCCCTAACTGAATGATATTATATTCCACTTGTTCAAATGGCACATGCTCTTCAGTTAAGTCGCCCCCAATAATGACAATATCAACTTTCCCCATTGCTTCATTGATAATTAAGGGGTTAATTTTTCGACGATGAATATCTGAAATAAAAAAAATTTTTAACGTTTTAAAGCTATTAGGAAAATCCTGAAATTCAAAAGTATGATAATAAACCTTGTTTTGGAAAGCCTCCAAGATCATAAAAATTAGGAGAAATAAACCCGCTAAAAAGATAAAAATTATACTGTAAATCATATTACCTCCAAGTGTATATCTATCTTTTTCATAAAAATGAATAAGATAGATTACTATTTTAAGTTCAAATTGATCATCATGAATGTGGGAGATATTAGACTAAAAACCCCCCCTTTGTAAAGGGAGGGTTGATCATATTAATCTTCGTTTATATTGAGAACACGAAACCCGGATTCTTCAAGACTAGTAATGAATTTATCAATATTATCTCGTTTTTCGATTTTTAAAACGATTCGTCGTACTAATTTATCTGTTTCATCAAATGTTACAAGTGAGATAACAGACTCATGATATTGTTGAATAATATTAGCTAGTCTAGCTATTCTTCCTTCAACTTCAACAGAACTAAATGCAATACGAATACCAGGACGTTTAGTTCCGAATGCACTTTGGAATTGCTCTATAACATCAAATCTAGTTACGACACCTAAAAATTTCCTTGATTCATCGACAACTGCAAATAAAGGAAAATCCTTTAGTGCAATTAAAGTGTTTTCAAATATTTCAGATCCCTGAAAATAGATTTCTTGATGTGTCGCAATATCCTTAACCTTTGTTGATTGAAGAAATTCTTCTTTTGGCAATTCTGACTGAAAATAGTTTTTATAGATATGGTAGTGAGTAATCATCCCTACATATTCTTCTCCACTTAATACAGGTAAGCCATCAACGCTTTTTGATCTTAAAACTTGTAATGCTTTTTCAACTGAATCATTAGCATCCACGTAGAAACAACGTGATTTAGGAATCATAATATTTTTTGCAAACATAACCTATCACCTCATAAAAATAATTCACCATGCAATTATATTTCAACATGATAAGAAAAATACCCTTTATAAATTTAAAATTTTTTGTTTAACTATACACTTCGATCATACCATTATTATATTATTTTGACATGATGGACAAATTTTGCCCATAAAATAAAATGATGACATATTATTTAGGGAGGGAAGATGATGCCTTCATTTTATAAAAGTTATGAACCATATATTAGCCCTTTTGACCCTTGTCCGCCATTACAAGTAAAGACCTATTCTACTCCACCAAACTTATATTTCGAATTCCAACCACCTAATTTACCACAATTCCCGCCGCTGGAGGCCTTAAGAAAAGGAACACTTTGGCAGCCTCTTTACGATCCATATTATAGTCCGTATGAAAGAGCAAGGGAGTGAAACAAAGTATGACTCAAATAACTCCTGAATATTACAAAGTCTTAGAAGAACTTCAAGCAATAGATTTCGTTATTATCGAGCTGACTTTATATTTGGATACTCATCCCGGGGATCAGGACGCTATTCAACAATACAATTTATGTATCCAACAACGAAAAAAGATAAAAAAAGAGTTCGAAAAGCAATTCGGTGCATTGACCCATTTTGGTTATAGTTATTCACAGTATCCCTGGGATTGGAAGGAAGCTCCATGGCCTTGGCAAGTGTAGAGGAAAAGTTGAAGGGGGCTAGCCTGAAAGAAAGGAGCGGAATTTGTAATGTGGGTATATGAAAAAAAACTCCAATATCCAGTAAAAGTAAGCCAATGTAATCCCATGCTCGCTAAGTTCTTAATTGAACAATACGGAGGGTCGGATGGTGAACTCGCTGCAGCCCTCCGTTATTTAAATCAACGATATACAATCCCAGACAAAGTAATTGGTTTATTAACAGATATTGGTACTGAAGAATTTGCTCATTTAGAAATGATTGCAACAATGGTTTATAAACTTACAAAAGATGCTACGCCTGATCAAATGAGAGAAGCTGGCTTAGGTTCTCATTATGCGAATCATGAAAAAGCGCTCTTTTACGAAAATGCAGGTGGATCGCCATGGACAGCTACTTATATAGCTGCAAAAGGTGATCCGATTGCAGATTTATATGAAGATATAGCAGCAGAAGAAAAAGCAAGGGCCACTTATCAGTGGATCATTAATATGAGTGATGATCCTGACATTAATGATAGTTTAAGATTCTTAAGGGAACGTGAAATCATCCACTCCCTACGATTCCGTGAAGCAGTTGAAATATTAAAAGAGGAAAAAGATAAGAAAACAGTTTTTTAATTATCAGAGTATTAGACTTTACTAAAATTTAAAAAGTCAAATTTAGTAAATATACTTAATTACTTCGTTTCATGATACAAATTAATATTATATTTTGCTTTCATCATTTCAAAAACAACATTTCTAGAAACCCATGCTTCATTTTTCCATAAGTCCTTGCTCCGATCAATAATTTCACATCTTAACTCATGATACTCTTTTTCAGCTTTTTCTTTTTTTTCATATAAAACTTTTGTGGCTCCAAATGAAGCTACTGCAATAAAAATAAAGATCAAATGCTTGTTCTCTCCGACTATAATAGAAAAAATCTTTGCAAAGGAATACGAATAAGGATCTAGTATACGGTAATACATTAAATAAAGAATTCCAAAACTATAAAATACACTAATCCATAAAAGGAAAATATGACGCTGTTTTAATCGATCAAATTTCGCCTTTTTTTCCACCAAATTTTGCAACACTTGCTTAGTTGCTTGATCTGTTAGTTTTAGTGATAAAATAGAAGATTCCATAACACCACCCCCTAGGATAAGTGTATGTGCTAGTCCCTATGGGTATGCTTAGAAAAAACTATACAACATTCTAAAAATAAATATCAGAGAGTAAATTGAAAGAAATCGGCGAAATAACCGATTTCTTTCTCTAATCTACAGATTGCAAATGAATTTGTAATACCTGACCTGCCATAATATCATCATTCGCAATGTTATTCCATTGCTTAATTTTTTCTATGCCTTCTTGAGAGTGATAGTATTTCATTGCAATACTAAACAATGTTTCTTTAGGTTGAACTGTATGATATATAATTTTTTGCTCGGATGATGGAGTACTTATCGTTTGATTTGTACCATTCATAGATTCGCTGCTTGCTACTTCCTCTTCTTTTGTCTCAATAGTTGTTCCAAGTTTTTCAGAGGATTGTTTCTTTTTGTTCTTTCGATTTGGATTTGTTTTCTGCTCTTCAGTATTTCTCTGATCATTTTGATTTAACTTATTGTTTTGAGTATCCTCATTCGTTTTTTCAATGTTTTTATTAGAATCTTCTATTTCAAAAGATATTTCTTCGCCATTTGCTTTTATTTCTGAACCTTTTAATATCGGCTTATCATTTAACAGTGAATAAACTGAATAACTTATAATTGCTATCGGAAGTAATATAAAAAATATTAATAATGCCCTTATCAAAGGAAATTTTAATTTCTTTTTCTTTTTTTTCTTTTTATGACCATGCACTTCACTACGAGATGGCAGTGATTTGCTCATTTCATCATCATTAAGAACTAATTCTTCCAAAGGAACTTTCTCAATTCTTTTTTTAAACTTCTCAACTTGCTCACGATAAGGATCAGTTGACATAATATTCACTCCCCACATCGCTATTTCTTTTTCTCATAATCTAACTATGTAAATGTCTATTCTTATATTTAATCCCTAATCCTAATAAAAAGTCTATCGTAAAGTGCATGACGATGGTGGTAAACAAATTATGGTTAGTTAGTTCATAGATTATTCCAATCCAAAAGCTTAAAATTAATATATTTACAATTAGAAACCAATGTCCCCAATAACGTAAATGAATTATTGCGAAAATAATACTTGCAATGATAAATCCAAAATTAGTTTGGATCACCCCTCGAAAAAGCACCTCTTCACAAATAGCTATTGTTGCGGCTAAAAAGGCAATCTCTATGAATGAGCGATTTGTAAAAATCTTTTCATTTATCCCGCCATCATCATAATAATGACTGGGTAAGACTTTCATTAAAAAAGTATCTAATAGAACAATTATCACACCACTTGATAAACCAAGAGTAATGATAGAACCATTGATTCGAAACAAGTTGAAAAAAGTCGAAAGATCCTTAAATAAAAATATACCTGAAATGATTGATATCGTTAATAGGATAAATTGAGTAACAAATAAATGAAAAGTTAGTTCTCGTTTTGTTAATTGTTTTATCAATTCAGATTGCTTGTTTTTTCTCATGCTTTATCGCCTCTTAGCAATAATTTATTCAGCATCGATAGCCAGTTCTCTTTTTCTTCTATGAACACATCTAAATCTTTCATATTGTAATCATTCATTTGGATTCCACATTTATCACAGCAATTGTAATTTTGAGAGATTGGTTTTTCATTAAAATATTGTAAAATACCTCTTCGACGACAATTAGTAGATTGAATCCATTTTTTCATTTCTTGTAACTTTAATCGTTTATATTTTACACGTTCTTCACAAATTTTTTTGACTTTTTGAACGACTTCAGTCTCACCCTTAAATAATTCACTGTAAAAATTCAGAAACCTCAATTGTATATCAGTAAGATTTAAAAATGCTATTTCTCTTTCACTGTTATGCTCATTATTTATCGCATAGAATTGTTCAATTTGAAATTCGGTTGGCAGTTCATTTTCGAATATTTGTAATGGCAATAATTCATCTCCGGAAGAATATAAAAGAATAGCAATGCTTTTCTCTCCATCCCTTCCAGCTCTGCCAATCTCTTGCAAATATGATTCAATTTGATAAGGCATATGAAAATGGATAACGAATCGAATATTTTCTTTATTGACTCCCATCCCAAAAGCACTTGTAGCACAAATCACTTGTAGTTGATCATGTAAAAATTGCTGCTGAATCAATATTCTTTGCTCTTGATCCATTCCTCCATGATAGCTTTCTGCTTTTGCAATTCCATGTTTTCTGAGTAAAGTTGCTATTTCTTCTGATACACGTTTACTCGAAAAATAAATAATACCGGGTTTCTGTAATCCTTTTACTAATTGTAACAGCTTGTTAGTTTTTTCTTGATAATTAGCAGTTTCTTCTACTACTAATGCTATATTGGGCCGATCGACAGAAAAAATCAATTCATTTACTTTATTTAAATTAAGATAATGGATAATATCATTACGGACATCATCTGTTGCTGTTGCAGTCAAAGCTAGGGTTACTGGATTTCCAAGGTGTAAACGTACTTCTTTCAAACATAAATAATCCGGCCTGAAATCATGCCCCCATTGAGAAATGCAGTGTGCTTCATCGATAACAAACAGAGAAACGACGATCTTCTTTAATTTCTGTATCACAACTTGATTTGTTAGCATTTCAGGTGAAATATAGATAAATCGATAATATTGTAGTGATTGAAGAATTTTTTTTCGCTCCTGTATACTTAAAAAGGAATTTAACGCTACTACCTTCTTTTCTCCATTTATTCGAAGCTGCTCTACTTGATCTTGCATAAGAGAAAGTAATGGTGAAACGATCACAACAGTACCCGGTAACATATACCCAGGTATTTGGTAGCAAAGAGATTTACCTGTACCAGTTGGAAGTACAGCTAATGTATCTTGACCAGCTAGGATTGAAGTAATGACTTCCTCTTGTCCTTTGCGAAACGAATGATATCCAAAATGTTTTTTTAAAGTTTCGTACAGCTTCATTCCCATACTCCTTGTTTTGCAAGTGCTAGCCGAATTTGAAAATAAGAAACATCACCAATAGCATCTTTTATTGGCTTTAGCTTTTTTTGTGTAACTGAGTTTGCAATTTTAATAATCTTTTGCTCTAATTCTTTTTGTAAGTATGGTGATATGTCAAAATTGGTATCATTCAAGACAATCTCGATAACATGATCTTCAATCGTACTTTCTTTTAGTCTCCGTAAATTTGCGACTTCCGGTATCGAATACCCTTTTTTTAGTAATATTAAGCTTTCGACAGTAGATTTTGTAAGGGGTATATTACGGTAAGTATCAGAAATGAGAGAGTACAAAAATGAAAACTCCGATTTATTAAGTATCATTGTTTCAAGCATATAATGGAGCAAATGAATAAAACGATACCAATACTCTGTATTCTCCATCAAAAAATATTCTGCTGCCTGATCGATTGTTTTTCCAAATTGATTGTTTCCCGTTAATCGGATAACCAAGATTTCTGGATTCTCAGGAGAATGCTTTAAAAACAATGATGCGATTTCATGATAAAGTTGATCTGAAAGTTGTGGTCTTGTATATCGGCTCTCTTTTAAGAAAGACTTCACCCATTGTTGTATATCTTCATCCCTTTGAATGGGGGAGTATCTATTTATTTCATGAATAGAATTTGATAGTACTTGAATTAATAAATTGATTCGTTTCCAAAAAGTAATAGCTATATCTTGATATTTTAATCCATTCAAATATTTTGGGAATGGTCGTTTTTCAAAAAAATCGTGCAGCTCTTTTTCGCCGTATTTTGATATATAAAACTTTTGATTTTCTTTTTGACAAATAAGGTTCTTCTTCTCAAGTTCCATTATCATTTCTTCAAAAACATCTCTTTGTAAAAACGGGAATGTTTGAAAAAAAACTCCAAGCTTAAATAAATGTGCATCTTGTATGGTTTGTGAGGACTTTTTTCCTTTTAGTAAATGGTAAATAGAGTAAACTGTACGAGATCCCTTTATTTTTTGTATATTCAATAGAATCAATGCTTGTAAAAACGTCATCTGTTTTTACCTCATTATATGTCTTTTTATGTCTAATTTTATCACGAAAGCATAGTTTTTTGTTATATAAATTCATTTCATTATTACAAATAATCGAGTAAAACCTTATAAAACAGGTTTCTTAACCCATAACTATTGAAAAGTTCAAAGATGAGTTTTATTATTATGAGTGAGCCAATGAAAGATATGCATCCATCCTTTTTTGATTTTTCCATTATAAGGATAGATATAGATTATTAGGAGGTCATTTCATGCCAAAATTTACAATTGTTGATAAGGATACATGTATAGCTTGTGGTGCTTGTGGTGCTGCAGCTCCAGATATTTTTGATTATGATGACGAAGGAATTGCCTATAACATTTTGGATAACAACAAGGGAACTGAAGAGATTCCGGAAATTTTGGAAGATGATTTAATTGATGCTTTTGAAGGATGTCCTACAGACTCTATTAAAGTAGCCGACGAATCATTTGACGGCGACCCATTAAAATTTGAGTAATAATACAAAAGGCAAGTGCTCTTATCTGAAGCACCTGCCTTTTTTCCTTTTATTAATTATTAATAATGGATTGTTTATTAATCCAATTTTGCATTCGTGAAAATAAAAGCATAAAAATAATTGAAACGATAATACCTTTAATAATGTTAAAAGGTAAAATCCCCGCTATAATGTATTCTTTTACATTCGGTACTGAAAAATTCATTAATATTAAATAGGCAGGTAGAATGACAAAATAATTTAGGACGCTCATCATAACTGCCAATGATAATGTACCAATAAATAAAGCAAAAGTCATACCTTTTTTTGTTTTCATACGCTTATAAATAAAATAAGTTGGTAAAACAAATAAAATTCCAGCGAAAATATTTGCAATATTTCCAATCGGTAAACCAGCTTCACTACCATGAGTGAAGTAATCTAACGCATTTTTGATAATTTCCACTAATATAGCACCGACTGGTCCAAATAATAAAGCGGCGATAAATGCAGGTATATCGCTAAAATCGACTGTTAAGTACGGCGGGAATGGCGGTATCGGAAACTTAATAAACATGATCACATACGCCAAACTGCTTAACATTGCAATACCAATAAACATTTTTAAATTTAATTTTCTCAAAATCCTCTCTCCTTTTGAGATTCATCCCATGTCAGAAGAAAGTTGCCATAAGCAATACCATAAATAAACCCTCAAGGTATAGACCTTGAGGGAGAATTAGAGGCATGCTTAAATAAGTGTTTAAAACCTGCATTTTTAAACACTGGCACCTCCATCTTCTCCCATCCAGACTGTACTGTCGGCTTTGGAATCACACCAAATCCTGCCCAAAACTGCTAGGCTCGCGGGCTAAGAAGCAATATTTTTGCTCCATTACCGCCGGTCGGGAATTTCACCCTGCCCCGAAGATGAATCGTATTAATTTTACACATATATTATATCTTATCTAAATTATTTTGTGAAGAAAAACATTTCGAATTCAAGATGCTTGTCATCACAGGTAAAATTTTTTCTTTTAAATATGTTTAATAATGATTTTCTGTTTCGGAAGAATTAAGTCTTTATTAATGATGTGATTCCAGCTCAGTAATTGATTTATCGAAACATTATATATTCTCGAAATTTTACTTAATGTATCTCCAGTTTTTACTACATATACGCTTTCATCTTTTACCACTTTATCTGCTTTGGATTTTAAATTGTTACTTATACTATTTTCAAAAAGATTCGCTTTAGAAATATCAGTAAATGAATGTGTAGTAATAATAATATCATCCGCTACTGGATTAGCAGAAACATTATTAGTATGTGTATTTTCATTCATTTCACTAGTCACATCCACAACTCCATATGGATCATGGTTTAAGGCAAAGACCAATTGACCAATTTCTCCTTTTCCGTAAACAAGAAACGGATCAATTGCATTTTCTTTCTCAATTGTCCATTCACCCTTATGAATTTCAAAATGGAGATGATTTCCGGTTGAGTGACCCGTATTACCCATTAACCCTATTTGGTCACCTTTTTTTACCTTTTGTCCATCCTTGACAATTCTTTTACTTAAATGAGCATAAACTGTTTCAAATCCGTTTGAATGATGAATAAAAACAACATTCCCATAAGATTCCGAGTAATATGAACGAACTATTTCTCCATCATCTACTGCAAATATAGATGATTTAAATTTTCCTGCAATATCAATTCCTTTATGTACTCCTCCCCTTGAATCAAAAACATCGGATATTTCACCTTCAGCTGGGAAGTACCACTCCATCGTCTTATCATGTATATTTAAATCTGTCGCTTGAGCTCTACCGCCTAATATAATAATACTTACAAAAAGCGCCAAAATAGCCACTATTAATATTCTTTTCAAATAGTCAAACATATTTATCCTCCTCGGGTAATGACTCTTGCTTTCACTTATATGACAGCCTGTATGTTTTTAGAACAAATTGTCAAATCCAAGTTTGGTAGAGCAAAGCTTAGTTTATGCTGAATGGAATTTTTTATGCAAAAAAATAAGCAATTAGTCTAAATAAACTAATTGCTTACAAATTGAAATTTTCATTCATTAAATGAATAACCGTTCGGAGAAATAGGTACTGATATTTGACTAGAAAAATCGTATTCTTCCCACTTTAAAGGTGAAATGTTTTTAAAAGATACAAACTTATATCCAAAATTTTTCGCTGTCAGCAGAATTCCATCTAACATAGTTTTATAATCCAAAACATTATTATTGCTTAGATTTAATCGATCTTTAAATTGGATGATTACATGTTCCCGGCTTTCTTCCTTTACAGTTGTTATGATATTTTTAGGAATAAGGGGTCGATAATAGTCATTCGGTGCTATTTTCATATTTTTTAAAGCTTTTCCTAATGAATCATATTTTTCATCTGATGGTATGAGCAAGTTTTTTCCATTTGTGTTTTCATAAATGAAATACCCCTTTTTAAGTATTTTATTTATTTTTATAGTAGTTTCTAAAAGCCCAGTGTTATTCAATTCTACTTGGTTCCCGTGCTCATCTGAAAAATCCACTTCAGATACATCATCCTGGTAAGCAAAGCTATAGTTCAAAATATTATTTAAATTCTGTTCTACATATTCAGGAACTTTACTCCAATCTTTTAGATTTATAATAATGTGAAGTTTTTTATCTGATTGATGATACTCCAATTCACCCGTGAAAATTGGATCACTGGAGAATCCCCATTTTTTGAATGGCAGCTTTTTTAATGTATCTAAATATTTGGTCAGCCACTCTGAATTGGATTTAGGAACGATGACACTAATAGGTACAACAATAGCATCTTTTGTAAAGACTCCGTAATTGAATATATCATTTTCATTCATATCCTTCTCATAAACAGCGGACATTTCTGTGGATTCCTTAGGAAGAGAACTTGGCTTGCCTTTGTCAACTTTATCAGCAGCAGTATTCTGATTTTCCAAAAAAGGAAGATTCTCACTCTTCTCATACAATGGATCAGTTTTCTTTTCGGCACTATCCTTTTTAACATTACTTTTGTCTGCAGTAGCTACTTGATTATTATTAGGCTGCACAAAAAAGGATGATGATATTAAAATGATCAGGATAGCTGCCGCAGCTACAATAACACTAGGAATTAGGAAAGCCCGTTTCTTCCTTAGATTTCTATTTTGATTGCTTATGATATTATTATAAATTTCTTCAGGACTACGATGATCAATCATTTTTGGCATATTAGTTAGTAGATCCTCTAAGTGGCGTTCTTCATTTTCATATTTAGCCATAACGCTGCACTCCTCCTTCCTGACTTCTTTCCTCCATTAATTTTCGCAAAATGTTTATTGAACGATGCTGGGTAGTCTTTACCTTACTTTCTGTCCAGCCAAGTACCTCAGCTGTTTCTTGAATAGATAAACCATTTAAATAACGCATAATAATGACCATTTTTTGATCCTGTGTACAAGCATCCAAGCATTCATACAAAATGCGAACATCCTCATTTTGTAATACTATTTCTTCAGGTATTGCTGTTTGATCCTTTAATAGACGGCGATTCCAGTCAAATGCTTCTATGAGCTTCGCTTTCCAATTCTTCTGCTTTCGAAAATGGTCAATCGCCACATTTCTTGCAATTGAAAATAGCCAAGTTTTCTCGGAGCTTTTCCCTTTAAAATTTTGATAGGATTTAAAAACTCTTATATAAACCTCCTGGACTAAATCCTCAGCTTGTTCTCGATTCTTAACCATATAAAATAAAAACTGAAATAAATCTCTATGATACTTTTGATGTAATTCATTGAAAACGGAGTCCATTCATCCCCCTCCTCCGTTATATATTTAGTCGTAAAAAATCGATATAGGTTACATTTTTATTGCAATTTCTTTTTATGTTTTTATATTACCAAAATAAGGACAAATGTGGAAGCTGCTTGGTCAGCCTCGAATTAATATGGTTTTTCACAAGGAAGTGCGCCTTTTTACTTCTTTGATAAAAGTTTATTTGACCACAAGGGGAATGTGCTTTAGCTTGACATAAAAAAAGCGCTATTAATATTAGCGCTTTTTTTAAAAGGGTTATTAAACTTATTTCTATATAATTAAGAAGTGAATATATCTAGATTACACTCATTGTTTCTCATGAAACAAGATTTCTCGCCAACATTCATCACGATTTATCGAATTCTTTAGGTAAAAAGAAGGAAAATGTCGTCCCTTGTCCAACTTTGCTTTTAACTGAAATTTTCCCATTATGAGCTTCAACAATGTTTTTTGCAATAGCCAAACCTAATCCCGTTCCAGATTTACCTCTAGTCCTTGCCTTATCTGCTTTATAAAAGCGTTCAAAAACAAACGGAAGGTCTTCTTCTGGAATTCCTGATCCATTGTCTTCTACATGTATGTGATATCCATTTTCATTTTCTTCTAACTTGACTTTTACGTACCCGTTATTTGAAGTGTGTCTTATAGCATTATCAATTAAATTTGTTAACACCTGCTCAATCCTATCCGCGTCAATAAAAATAGTATCACTAGAAGAATTTATTTCACAGTTCAAATGTACATTGCTTTCTTTCGCCAGACCGTAAAACTTATTTGTTACCCTTTCAATAAACGGATGAATCGGAACATCATCTATTACTAGAGTAATATGGCCAGCTTCCATTCTCGCAAGATCTAATAATTCATTTACTAATCTCCCGATACGCAATGTTTCATCATAGATGATTTTGGCAAAGTCCTTTTTTTCATCCTCTGTGGTAGCAATATCATCAATAATCGCTTCGCTGTACCCTTGCAGCATAGCAATCGGAGTCCTTAATTCATGAGAAACATTTGCAATGAAATCCACTCGCAGTTTATCTAATCTTCGTTCTTCAGTCATATCACGAATAACAGCTACTGCACCACGTACACTATCTTGATTATAAAGTGGACTTACGATTATTACATAGGTATGGCCTTGTATTGTTAGTTCACCTGTTTGTTCCATCTCAGTTTCAAGAACTTTTTGCAAAAGTAATTCTTCAAGAGGGAGAAATGTATCATTTTCTCCTTGATCATAAAACCATTGTTGAAGGAATCTTTCAGCAGGTGGATTAGTAATTAATATTGTTCCATCACGATTAATTGTTATTACTCCGTCAGCCATACTACTTAAAATGCTAGTAAGCTGCTCCTTTTCTTGCTTTAATGCATTCATATTAAATTTTAATTGTTTTCCCATATGATTAAATGCTGTTGCCAGTTCACCTATTTCATCATGTGTAAGGATTGGAACTTTTTTATCAAACTTCCCCTTGGTAATCTCAAATGCAGCTTCACGCATTTTCCTTAATGGTGCGGCAATTCTTGTAGATAAAAAGAAAGCAAAACCTGTCGTTAATATTATCGCAATCCCAGCTGCCAACAAAATTAATTTTGTTGTTTGGTTTGTTGTCTCTTTTAACATTTCTAATGATTGATAGATAAATATAGCACCATTTTCGCCTTGCCTAACATGTAACGGTGCAGAGGCAACGATAACATTATCATATCTGTTTTTGGATTTTTTATCTGGAGTAGAAAACTCTTTTATTTTCGTTTGATCTTTATTAAAAACACCCGAAAACTCTGGATCTTCAATAATTGTTTTTGGTGGTATTTTATCAGTTTCATGAATGTTAGGTGAATAGAACACATTATCCTTGCTGTAAGCGATCATTACCTTAGTCGATTGATCAACAAATTCCAATGCCAATTCCTTACCGATGTCATCACCAGAATGAGACTCAACGATATTTGCCACTTTGTGAGCAGTATTGGATAGTTCTTGTTCAATCTGCGTAACATGGTATTTCTCAAAAAACTCTAGTAGAAGAATCGTTAAAATGAATAAAACGAATGAGACAAGTACTAAAATAGTTAACCAGAGTTTTCCTACTACACTTCTCCATAATCTCATTCTGAAGAAACCTCAAATTTATATCCAACTCCCCAAACGGTTACAATCATTTTTGCTGCTTGCTCAGAAACACGATTTAATTTTTCACGTAATCTTTTTACATGGGTATCTACTGTACGTAAATCTCCGAAAAATTCATAGTGCCAAACTTCTTTCAATAAATGTTCCCGATCAAATACTTTATCCGGTGACTTTGCTAAAAAGTATAATAATTCATATTCTTTTGGTGTTAAATTCACTTCTTTGCCATCAGCACTTACACGATGTGCATCATTATCAATTGTTAAATGATTATAAACAATCATGTCCTTTGCTTTCGTATCAGTATTCAAGAAGCTGGTAGTTGAGGACCTGCGTAACAAGGCTTTCACACGTAATACAACTTCTCTCGGACTAAATGGTTTTACAATATAATCATCTGTTCCTACCTCAAAGCCTTCTACTCGATTTGCTTCTTCACCTTTAGCTGTCAACATAATAATAGGTGTTGCTTTTTTTTCCCTTAACTCTTTACATACCTCAATTCCACTCTTACCTGGCATCATTAAATCAAGAAGAATGCAGTCATAATCACTTTCTAAAGCCATCTTAAGTGCCGTATCACCGTCACCAGCTTCTTCAATGAAATAATTTTCTCTTTCAAGATACATTTTTAATAATCTTCTAATACGATCCTCATCATCTACAACTAAAATCTTTGCTTCATATTCCATCGATATCCCCCCCAATATTATGAATCTTTTTGAAAAAGCCTTCACAGCTGTGAAGGCTTTATTTGTTTTTTATTCAATCGAAAAATCAATTTGATGCATAGGAATGTAAACCAGCAATAACCAGGTTAACAGCAACTAAGTTGAACATAATAATAGCAAATCCGACGACTGCTAACCAAGCTGATTTCTCACCATGCCATCCTTTGGAAAGTCGTAAATGGAGAAAGGCGGCATAAAATAACCAAGTTACAAGTGCCCATACCTCTTTTGGATCCCATCCCCAAGGACGACTCCAAGCAATTTGTGCCCAAATCATAGCAAATATTAAGCCACCAAGTGTAAATACTGGGAATCCAATAATTACAGACCGATAACTTATTTCATCTACAAAATCTAATTTTAAATTTTTAGTAATTGGTTGTAACATCGCACCAATCCGTTTTCGACCGATTAATCTGATTAGTAGATAGAGAATTATACCCGAAATAAAAGACCATATCACCGTATTTAATTTCAATGCATTTATAATAGCTGGAACAGTAATCAATGGTTTGAAACGATCGGGTGTTTGTAACTCACCTTCATGTGGCCCTACTAAGGCCGGCATATGGTAAACCATTCCATTTTCATTAACCTTCTCAACACCATTTTTATCAACCCAATTAAAAGATGCTTTATAATCCATCACTGAAAAAATCGATGTACTTATTACAAAACCTAACACAGATATTAATGCAAACATAACAACTTCAAGCAAAAAAGTACGAGTACTACGTTTGGATTGATCAATTGATTTAACTAAATAGATTAAACCTGCCGCGAAACTAATTGCTAAAATTCCTTCACCAGCAGCGACCGTTGTTACATGAATATATAACCAATGACTTTTTAGTGAAGGAACTAGCGGGTTAAGTTCACCAGGGAACATACTTGCAAATGCAATAACTAATAATGCAATAGGTAAGGCAAATAATCCTAATACTGGTGTTTTATAAATAAAGTAAATTATGATAAATGCTCCTACAAGCATCATACCAAAGAAAGTAACAAACTCAAACATATTGCTTACTGGCGCATGCCGAGAAGCAATCCAACGCAGAACAAAGTATCCAACTTGTGAAATAAATCCAATTATTGCAATAGAGATCGCAATTTTCCCCCACCGATTAGGCTTTTCATCGTTTCCATGAATTTTCTTTTGACGAATCGCCCCTCCGAAAAAGAAAGTGCCTAATAAATAAAGAATAAATGCAGCATAAAGTAAGTTACTGCTTAATTTAACTAAGTCAGACAAATTTGCCCCTCCTTAAATCTCTTTTTTCTTTTCATGTTGATCAACTGGTTCAGGAATGTTTGTACCCTCGAGAATTAATTTTATTTCATTTTTAATTCCGTACCAATTTTTGTTCGTATGGGCAGCAACCTTAACTTCTCCATTTTCCCTTCGAATCCATATTCTTCGATGATTCCAATACATGCCTTGAATAACACCGATCATAAAGATAGCGCCTCCAACAGCAAGTATCCAAAGTGTTAAATCTTTATGAACTTGTAATGCTGAAACGTTTCTTGTATCAATAGATTTAAATGCTATCTTATAGTCATTTTCACCGAGAGGCTCAACATTTTGTTTAATTGCTACAAAACTAACTTCCCCTTTTGGATGCTCAGGAGAGAACATTCTAAATAAGAAAGCTGGATTATTCGGTACAGAAGAGCTTGTCTGTGGCTCTCCGTTTTTAGCAAATCCCGAAAAATCAGGGTAATAACCCATTAATTCTACTTTATACCCATTTTTTAAATTATAAACATTTTGCGGATCAAATAAATCAATTGTAAGATCCCCAAAGGATTCTCCATTTGATTTTTTTTGCAATTCAAAGGACATCGCCTTTAATTCATCAAGCTTATAGTCCATTTGATATAATGCAAAATGGCCAGCCTTAAGCGGGGTATTTACCTTGATTGAAAAATCTTTCACTTTTTTTAGCTTATCTGCTTCCCCTGCAATTCCACCGTCCATACGTTCGTACAATACGACATTCGTTTGAAAGTTTTTGGCTACCGACCCAACCCGGCTAAGTGCTTGATCAAAAGTCTTTTTGTCCTTCTCTTTATCATAAGTTTCCAAAATAAATTTTTTATTTTCCAGAAAAAATTTTTCATTTGTACCGGGAATGACTTTTTTCTCACCTTCACGAACCCACATTAATTCATCTACATACATTCCAGGAACAAATCTTAACATTCCACCAATAAGAAAGATAATTAGTCCAATATGATTTACGTAAGGACCCCATCTTGAAAAGCGGCCCTTTTCGGCAAGGATGTTTCCATCCTCTTCACGAATTTTATATCTTTTTTTCACTAATTTTTGTTTAATGGAATCAAAGGCATTTTCAGACAATACGTTATCTGTTCTAACATAAAGCCGCTGACGTTTTAAAAAGCCTTCATGTCTTGTTACTTTTTGATTTTTTAATGCTCTATGCAGCGGAATAAAACGATCAAGACTACAAATGACCAATGAAACTCCGATACTTGCAACCAATAATAAATACCACCAAGAACTATATAAATCTTGAAATCCTAATTTGTACCAAAGTTCTCCAAACCATCCATATTCATCTTTATAATATTTTTCTGGTGTTAATGAATTTATGTAATCCTGTTGCGGCAGTATGGTACCAATAGCACTTGCGATTAAAGTAATAACGATAAGCCATACCCCAACTTTAACTGAAGAAAAAAAGTTCCATACTTTATCAATAATTGTCTTATTATACGTTTGTGAACGACGTGCACTACCTTCATAGCGCATGTCATGAAGTTTCTCTTGTTTCGCTTCTTCTGTAAGTGCTCTTCCACATGATTCACATAGAATCGTACCAATAGGATTAACATGACCACACTCACATTTTATTTCCTTCATACTAAAAACTCCTTATGGTTTGATACTCTCCATTAAGTTTTGTATATCATCTCTTGTCATGCTTTTTATTACGATATGTTTCACTTTTCCATCGGGGCTAATGAAAAAGGATGTCGGAATCGGGTTAATTCCATATGCATTTTGAACATCTCTGCTTTTATCTACTAGAACAGGAAAATTTAGACTATAATTTTTAATAAATTTATTTACCAAGAAGTTAGATTCCCCCACATTCACTGCGATAATTTCTACTCCTTGTTTTTTATACTCTTTATATAAGTCAACCATGTAAGGCATTTCCGCTTTGCAAGGTTCGCACCATGTCCCCCAGAAGTTTAAAAATACCCCTTTCCCCTTGAAATCAGATAATCGATATTTATGTCCGTTCATGTCTTGTAAAACAAAATTTGGTGCATGATCGCCTACTGCAATTTTCCCTCGACTATCTTTTGTTAAACTAGCGTATAATGTATATCCAACTGCTGCAATTAAAATGATTAGTATGACGGTTCTAATAATTAACCTTTGTTTTTTCTTTTGAGACATTTAACAACCTCCAATCGAAAATCCGTCACATTTACGACCTTCATTATATCATTTCCTCAAAATATCGTTATTAGCATAATATGAAGGTTATGTGAAACTTTATTGTTGACCTGTACCTGTTTCAGCCAATGCTCTAAGCTGTTTTACTTCGTGTGGAGAAAGCTCTCTAATTTCACCTGCATTCAGTCCATGTAAATTCAAGAATGCATAACGCTCACGCTTTAGTTTTTGAACAGGATGTCCAATCGCTTCTAGCATACGACGAACTTGTCGATTCTTTCCCTCATGAATAGTTAATTCAATGATCGATTTTTGTGTTTTCTTATCAAGCGATAACAATTTTGCTTTTGCTGGAGCAGTCATCCCATCCTCTAATTTTATTCCTTTTTCTAATTGTTTTAATGACTGTTTAGTTGGGACTCCTTTCACTTTAGCGACATAGGTTTTATTAATTTCATAACGGGGGTGCATAAGTAAATTAGCAAAATCACCATCATTGGTTAATAAAAGTAAACCGGAAGTTTCGTAGTCTAATCGGCCTATAGGATATACCCTTTCTTTGATTTCTGGCAGAAAATCAGTAACTACTTTGCGGTTTTTATCATCTTTTACAGCAGAAATGACTCCTCTAGGTTTATACATTAATAAATAAAGCTTTTCTTCTCTCTCAATAGGAATTTCATTTACTTCCACCTTATCATTAGCAGAAACTTTTGTACCTAATTCCGTTACGATCTTTCCGTTTACTTTTACTTTTCCCTCTAAAATTAATTCTTCTGCCTTTCTACGGGAAGCAATCCCTGCATGTGCTATTACCTTTTGAAGACGTTCCATCTATTCTTCACCTCATTATTTTTTTTCAAGCTTGTCCATTATGAATTATTACATATCAATCAAAAAAAGCAAAGATTCTAAGTGAGTAGAAAAAAAATTGGATGCTGGTTGATTAACCAAACATCCAAGTTATGATAATAATTGCTGCACTTATCCCTACTAAATCAGCTAAAAGACCCACTTTCAACGCATCCCCCATTTTCTTTATTCCAACTGCTCCAAAATATACAGTTAATACATATAATGTTGTATCTGTGCTTCCTTGAATAGTCGAGGCTAACCTTCCGATAAAGGTATCAGGTCCATGAACCTTTAGAATATCGCTCATAATCCCTAATGCTGCATTACCTGATATCGGACGGATTAATGCGAGAGGAACTACTTCAGAAGGCACCCCAAGCCAATCTAACACAGGGCGGATCAATTGTACAAAAAAATCTAATGCCCCGGAGGTTCGAAAGACTGTAATTGCAACCAACATACCAATAAGAAATGGGATAATTGAAACCGCTATTTTTATACCTTCCTTCCCGCCATCCACAAAGCTTTCATAGGCTGGGACCTTTTTCCACGCACTATATATCAGTATATAAGCAATAAGGATCGGAATAATCCATACAGAAATAATGGATATTATGTGCATATCATTTCACCCCATTCCGGGATCTTTTATAGTAATAGTAGCGGTCAATGATAATCGCAGCAATTGTTGCAACAGTAGTAGCAATTAATGTGGGACCAACTATTTCTGTAGGAGAAGCAGAATGATAATTCATGCGTATTGCAATGACAGTCGTAGGAATAAGTGTCAAACCCGATGTATTTAAAGCCAAAAATGTAATCATCGATCGACTTGCATGCGGCTTTCCGCCATTTAATTCCTTTAATTGCTCCATCGCTTTTATTCCAAGCGGGGTAGCAGCATTTCCTAGACCGAACATATTAGCAATTATATTCGATAATATGTAGCCCATAGCCGGATGATTTTCGGGAACCTCTGGAAATAGCTTTTTAATTATTGGCCGGAAAAGCTTAGAAAATTTATCCAATAACCCTGAATCTTGAGCTATTCTCATTATTCCTAGCCAAAATACTAAGATACTAATTAAACCTATACAAAGTGTAACAGCTTCATTCGAGGATTGAAAAATAGCTTCATTCACATCTTTCATTTTTCCGTTAATTGCCGCGAACACTAAACCTATTAACGTCATGCAAATCCATATATAATTAACCATCTGTTTTCACACCCATATGGATCGTTAATAATTGAATAAAAAAACCGAACCATTCTTTCTTTTTTTCTTCGTACACATATTTATAAAAAATAGGAACTGTTCTAATTGGTTCTTTATTCATATAAACTACTGCTTTCCCTACAATTTCAGGTATATTACCCTTGTCTTTCCAATCTTTTTGTGCTTTTAATAGTTTATATTCTACCTCAATTGATCCTAATTCATTTTTGGTTAATGAATACAATACTTGATTTTCTATAAAGACATGATCTTTTAAGTACTTATTTTTAATCGCTTTGATCATACCTTTATCTAAGACGATGGTTGTATCATAATTTTTAAATCCATATTCAAACATACTAATATGATCATTCCAATCATCAGGTCCATTTAAAGTAACAGCAATTAGGTTTTGATGATCTTTAGTTGCTGTTGTAACTAATGTCCGTTTAGCCCGTTTTGTAAATCCTGTTTTTCCACCTGTGCAATATTTATATTTTTCTGTTAACAATCGATTCTTATTTCCCCACCCTTTGTAAGATTTCGTTCCAGATATTTCTCTATAAATTTTATTTTGCATTGCATAACGTGTTAATAATGCCATGTCATAAGCAGTTGAGAAATGATTCTCACTATTATCCAAACCACTCGGGTTTGCAAAATGGCTATTGACCATTCCAATTTCTTTTGCTTTTTGATTCATTAAAAACACAAACCCTTCAATACTTCCTCCTACATGTTCTGCGATTGCATTTGCCGCATCATTTCCAGATCTGAGCATAAGCCCATATACTAAATCCTTAAGATTTATATGATCTCCTGGCTTCAAATAAATGGATGAACCTTCTGTCCTCACAGCTGTTTCACTAATTTTTACCTCATCTTTCAATTTGCCTGATTCAATTGCAAGAATCGCTGTCATTATTTTTGTAATTGATGCTATTTTTCGAACATCATTTGCATTTTTCTCAAATAAGATTCTTCCACTGTCCTGATCCATTAATATCGCGCTAGCTGCACTTACAAAAGGTGTAGCCGCAAAGGACTTCCCTGGAAAAATCGCAAATATCAAGACAAAAATCATCACGGATTGAAGTATCTGTTTCATGTATTTGCTCCTCTTCTCTTTGTGCTTATTCATTACTACCTGGAACATTTTCTTTGTACAAGTTTATGCAGGACAAGTACAGATATGATAAGAAAAACGCTACCAAGATTTTCAGAAATTAGAGGACAGTGGTTGGAATAGAAGAAATCGGCGAATATGCCGATTTCTAAAAAGTAAAAAGGCTATTTGCATTATGCAAATAGCCTTTCCTTTTATTTATTTTCGATTGTTTCTTGAAACTTTTCAAAAAACAAATCAGCGTCATCTTGTTCATAATTATCTTCAGTTGACTCAGGTAGCGGAGGTAATTCTTTGATATCTTTTAAACCGAAATAATCCAAAAACTCCTTTGTCGTACCATAAAGTATTGCTCTGCCAGCACCACCTGCTCGGCCAACTTCTTTAATTAAACCTTTTGCTGTAAGAGTTTGTAACGGACGTTCTGTTTTTACACCACGTATTTCTTCAATTTCCAATCTAGTTAATGGCTGCTTATAAGAAATAATAGCTAAAGTCTCCAATGCCGCTTGAGAAAGAGTGCTCATTCCAGGAGATTCAACCAATCTTTTTAAATATAGGGCGTTATCTTTTTTTGTAGCTAGTTGATATGTCCCAGCAAGTTCTACTATTGCAATCCCACGTTCTTTGTTTTCATCATATTCCTGTTTCATTATTTCAACTAATTCAACAGCTTGAAATTCTTCAAGCTCCAAAACAGCCATAATTTGTTTTAATGAAAGTCCTTCATCTCCTGCAGCAAATAGTAAGCTTTCTAAAATTCCTTTCCAATTAATTATTTCCAATCATACTAGCTCCCTTCCTTGCTACAAAAATTTCTTCAAAATTCCCTTCTTGTTCTACATATACTTCATTTCGTTTCATTAATTCTAACACCGCAAGAAATGTGACAACGATATGTTTTTTTTCTAGAACAGGAAACAATGAAAGAAAATTTCGTTTCCCTGACTCAACGGTCAATGTATTTAAAATTTCTTCCATCCGACTTTCAATCGATATCTCTTGTCTAGTTATTTTAGTCGATAAAGGCTTTTGTAATTTTTTTCTTCGCAATAGTTTATTTAAAGCGCCAATCATATCGTAAATTGTTATATCACCTTGTAAATGATCCGATTGAATATCCTTCATATATTCCGATAAATCACTTGGGGGCTTAGTAAACATCTGTCCCCGGTCTTGTTCCATTTGTTTTAATTCCCCGGCGGCTTCTTTATATTTTCGATACTCGATTAGCTTTTCTACTAAATCATCCCTTGGATCTTCTTCATATTCAAAGTCCTCTTCCCATTCTTCCTCTTGCTTAGGAAGCAGCATTTTACTTTTAATCGCAAGCAAAGTGGCTGCCATAACTAAATATTCACTCGCTATATCTAACTCTAAAACTTTCATTGCATGAATATAAATTAAATATTGCTCCGAAATTTCGGCCATAGGTATATCGTAAATATCAATTTCCAATCGATTAATTAAATGCAAAAGAAGATCCAAAGGTCCTTCAAATGCGTCAATCTTTACATTATATTCCAAAATCATCACCAATTTCAAATACTAAAAGCTAATAATAATCAAAACAAAATAATATAAATACAAACTAATCCGCAATATAAGTATAGTGGATTATTTCCCTTAGTCCAATATAAATTTATTCAATACATTGATGACATTGAAAAAAATAGGCTTTGGCCTATACAACTTACCCAGAAATACATAGAATAAAACGACTAAACTAAATAATCAGGAGGTTTTACCCATGGCAGATGGATTTGGTTACGGCAGCGGATTCGCGTTGATAGTAGTATTATTTATTTTATTAATTATAGTTGGTAGTGCTTATATTTGCTACTGATGACATAAATAAATATTTTTTGATGCAATAAAACACGTCCAGAATAATAGACTGAACGTGTTTTTTGTTTAAACATCATTTGGAAACTATGGAAACAACAATTATAGTTTATGATAGAATAAAATATTCATAGTTTTTGTGTTACACTTACATAAGTATATTCGAAAGGAGTAAATAAATGACATTTCCTGAAGCCTATATCCAATATTTAGTTCATTTTCATGGAGATAGAGATTTTTTTGAATGTCACGAACTTCTAGAAGATCATTGGAAGCAGTATGATAATAGAGATCGAGATTCTGTTTGGGTCGGATTAATTCAATTAGCTGTTTCTCTCTATCACTATCGAAGAAAAAATATAGTTGGCGGTATCAAAATGATGGACAAAGCCATAATAAATGTAAAAAAGAATATTGTTTTTTTAACAACATTAAAAATAGATACAGAAGACCTATTAAAGCAAATGAACCATGTACTTATAAGGATGAAAAATAGGGATGATTACCTAAATATGAATATCAGAATAACAGATGAAGAATTGCTAAGAATTTGTCAAAAAAGATGCATTCAGCTTGGATTTCAATGGGGAATTTTAAAAGATTTTAACAATGAATATATTATTAATCGTCATTTATTGAGAGATCGGACAGGTATTGAAGTAGAAAGGTATGTATCATCCTTAACAAAGAAATTTGAAAGAAAACAAAGTGTATATATATAAAACTAAAAAAAGGCTTGGTCTATTCTTCCAAGCCTTCTTCATTATAATCACAATTATCACAGAACGATGCTGTATTTTCATTTGGTACTAATGTTTTTCCATCGTAAATTTGCTTTAGAGATTTAAGCATATTTTTGCCAATCCCTTGTTGACGATGGGAAGGATTTACAGAAATGTGTTGAATTTCTACCAATTGATCCTTAAGAATAACACCTACAAGTCCAACGACATCATCATTAACTTTCCACAAAAAAAGTTGCCAGCTATCATCAGTTTCATATTGTTTTATCGTTTGCTGTAATTTTTTAATATCCTTTTCATTTGGCATGAACGATAAAAGACCCATCGCGATCTTCTCAAAGACTTTCTTATATCGAATTAGCATGAATATCCCTCGTTATCCTTTTTGCATAATCTTTATGCTTTTCTATCATTATAAACATAGCAAGAAAATAATAAACGTTTAATATCAATTCAATTACATTGAATCTTTATGTATAAATTTTTGATTCATTCCTAGCTTATACTAAAAACAGCCAATAATAAAGACCCCATCCTAAAGCCATAATAAGTATAAGAATAAACAGCAATATGTTATTTTTCCTCAAAGAATGACACTCCTATTAACAAACTTCTTTAATATACTTTGTCTATTGTATCTATTTTCTACTATTTACGCAATCACAAAAAGGAGGAAAAGAAAGCGATTTCTATTCAAAATATAATAAAATTGTAATAAAACCTAAAAAATTCAAGCTCATTCGAATGAAAATATATTCCTTTCGAACGAGCTTTTATAATTATAAATTAATCTTACTCTGGAGCGGCAAATCTAATCTAATTAAATCTTCATACGTTTCCCGTTTAATGACAAGTTGATCTTCCCCACTCTCAACAAATACAACTGGTGGTCTCGGAATACGATTGTAATTATTTGCCATCGAGTACCCATATGCACCTGTACAAAAAACAGCTAAAATATCATTGCTTTCCACATTTGGCAATGGCAGATCCCAAATAAGCATATCACCAGATTCGCAGCATTTCCCTGCAATGGAATACTTTTCCTTAACCTCGTCGGTAGGCCGATTCGCTAATATAGCTTCATATTTTGCTTCATATAAAGCAGGTCGAATATTATCACTCATACCACCATCAACAGCAATATATTTGCGCACATTTGGGACATCTTTACTGGAACCTATTGTATATAAAGTAGTACCTGCTTCACCAACTAAGGATCTACCAGGCTCAATCCATATTTCTGGCATTGAAAGATTATGGAATCTAGTTCGTTTTTGTACTTCAATGATTATCTCACTCACATAACTATCTGGAGAAAGAGGTTCGTCTTCGTCCGTATAGCGAATCCCAAATCCTCCTCCTAAATTCAAAACAGAAGGAAAATATGAAAACTGATTGTTCCATTCAGCTAGCTTGTCGATTATTTTTCTTGCTGCTAAAATAAATCCAGTAGTATCAAATATTTGTGAGCCGATATGACAGTGAATTCCTAGTACATTCAAATATTTGGATTCCAATGATCTCCTTAACGCCTCTTCTACTTGACCATTTTGTAAATCAAATCCAAATTTTGAATCCTCTTGTCCTGTCAATATATAATCATGTGTATGTGCCTCTATTCCAGGAGTAACACGGAGTAAAATCGGTATCTGTTTATCCTTTTTTATACATAGTTGCTGTAATAATTCCAATTCATAAAAATTATCTACAACGATACAGCCAATATTATAATCTAAAGCAAGTTCCAATTCTTCAATACTTTTATTATTCCCATGAAAATGGATTCGATCAACCGGAAAATTAGCAGCAATTGCTGTATATAATTCGCCTCCTGACACAACATCTAATGATAATCCCTCTTCATTCACTAAACTTAACATGGCTATCGAAGAAAATGCCTTACTTGCATAAGCCACTTGAGATTTAATACCTAATTTATCAAAGGTGCGCTTAAATCCTCTAGCACGTTCACGTATTAAAGAAACATCGTACACGTATAAGGGCGTACCGTGTTTTTTGGCTAAATCGACAGTGTCTACTCCGCCTATTTCGAGATGACCTTTTTCATTAATCTTAGAAGTACCGTGAAAATACATTTGCTTCCCTCATTTCCTATTTCGTCACAATAAGGAGAAATAGACAGTTGTCCTAAAGACAAACTGTCTATTTATTCAATATTTCAAATAAATTAGATAAACTTTATCATAAAATATCAGTTTTGGCAATGGGTTTACTTATCAGGAGGCTGCCGAAATCGATCTCTTGGGCGTACGATACTTGGCCTAACTTTTGAACCTGGTACTGTTCTACGAAATAATATATGTGTAATTGCCTGTGGGTTAAAAGGTATAAATGGCCATAAATATGGAGCATTTAACGCCCGAATTTGTACTAAAAATATGATAAATAAGGTTCCTCCAATTAATAGACCTGGCAATTTAAAGAATGCAACAATTAATAGTAATATAACCCTGGCGATTTTATTTGCAATACTTAATTCATAACTTGGTGTAGCATATGTACCAATGGCAGCTACAGCTACATATAAAATAACTTCTGGCACAAACAGTCCAACATCTATTGCAATTTGTCCGATTAAAACAGCAGCAATTAATCCCATGGCAGTAGCTAATGGTGTTGGTGTATGAATCGCTGCAATTCTTAAAAATTCTATCCCCATATCAGCGATAAATAATTGTATAATTAATGGAATATTCGTCTGTTTATTAGGCCCAATAAATTCTAAATGGTTGGGCAGCATGCTTGGATCGATGGCAAATAAATACCATAACGGGAGAAGAAAGAGTGAAGCCACTATTCCAATAAATCGAATCCAGCGTATAAATGTCCCTACCGCTGGTGATTCCCTATATTCTTCTGCATGTTGAACATGGTGAAAGAAAGTGGCGGGTGTAATCATTACGCTTGGAGAAGTGTCTATAAAAATTAAGACATGACCCTCAAGTAAATGGATAGAACCAACATCCGCTCTTTCTGTGTATCTAACTAATGGATATGGATTATATTCTTGTTTTAAAAGGAATTCTTCGATCGTTTTATCTGCCATTGTAATTCCATCGACATCTATCGTTTTCAATTCCTTTTTAATAGTTTCCACTAAATCAGGATTAGCTACTCCTTCAATATAACCGATTGCTACATCTGTTTTGGAGCGCTCTCCTATTTTCATTAATTCAAAACGTAACCTTTCGTCTCGAATTCTTCTTCTAGTAAGAGCTGTGTTTAGTATTATATTTTCTACATACCCATCACGTGATCCCCTTACTACTTTTTCAGTATCAGGTTCCATCGGCTGTCTTCCTGGATAGCTACGGACATCAACAATTAATGCCTCGCCTTCTCCTTCCACAACGATCGCTATTAAACCTGATAAGACTTGGTCAGCCATTTCATCAATAGTTTTTACAATTTCCACGGATTGATTGACAATTCGATTTTGAACAATTTCATAAACCCTGCTTGTTAATCGTTCAGTATCATTAAGTTCTAATAATTCTTTTAAAATTTCAGTAATATATAGAGTATCAGCTAAACCATTTATATAATAGAGTTGAATATTCTTTTTTAATACCTTTATATGGCGGACTCCTAAGTCAAAACTTACACCCAATCCCATTCTTTTTTCAAATATCTTCTCAAGCTCATTGAGGTCTGCGGGAATGGGTGCTTTAGTACTTAGATCTTGTTTTGTCATTAAATCCACTCCTTTCCAAAACTAACTCTACAGCTTTTCTTGTTATTGGAGCTCCCTTTGAATAATGATCTAACTTTCCCATTTTCCCTATATCCCCGATACCTACAATAATCGGTATATTTAATTGATCTAAGCAGTAGACAGTATCGCCATTGATCTTTTTTAATTCCATTTCAGGAATTCCATATTTATCTACACCAAATGGTGTTAAATTTCCATCACGATCGATACAAACATCAACCCTTGTCCACTCTGCCTGATGTGTTTTTGAAGCAACTGCAATAACTCCTAAAACTTGAATGTCAGGATGAGTAGCAACATAAATTAATGATTCCTCACCTTTCCCTTCGCCTAAATATCCACTGTCGTCAAACATCACGAACACAGGATCAACAGGTGCTTTTTTTATTAATTTTACAAGCTGAGGTCCTGATAAATGAGAAGGGTTTCCGTATGATTGTGTGATGCACCTGCCACCTAAATCTTTTGCAATCAATTCAATTGCTTTTCTGGCATATTCATCTCCATCTGTAATTAATATCACCTGACGTTTCATTTTCATACGAAAATCCTTTCCATAAGAATATTTTTATCTACGGTTCTTTTCGTAAACGTTATTGCTTTCAAGTCGAAAAACTTAATTAAACTTGCTTACAACTATAAATTCATCGACTGTTCCCACGAAAAGATTCCCCGAATCATTGCTATTTAAACATGTTAGATACTATCCAAACTATCATCAATCTTTGCAGAATAAACCTTATCTATCAATGAAATACATCCAATGAAATAATGAACCAAATACTTTACCGAAAACTATCGCCATTATTGCTACAATTAAATGACCATCAATCCCAATTCTTTTCGCGAGGATAGGAATAACATTTACAACTTCTGTTAATGCTGCAGCGAGCATTCCGACAAACACTCCACAGGCTAATCCAATTGGTGATAGTAAAAGTGCTGGTAAGTGAAAATAAATATCTCTAAATTGTGCCCAGCCGCCTAATAAAGATCCAAATACAATTGCCCATTCATAATAATAGACCATACTTCCTGTTTTTGATATTTGAGTTAAACGGGGTATAATTCCAAGAACTGATAAAAATGCGACCACGCCGCAACCAACAATTAATCCTCCAGCTAAACCGATCATTATGAGTAATATAGTTTTAATGATCATCAAGGCGCTTAATGCTTTCTTTATTTTCATTCATTACTACGTAGTTGTCGACATCCTGCTGGTAGTTAAAAATTTCTACTTCTAAGGGACTTGGTTCTTCATTAAAGCGTTTTTTAAAAATATGATTAAAATAGATAATCATTCCTAACCCAAGTCCTAAAGAATATGGAATTTGAAGGATTAATGGCTTAGATTCATCGAATCCGGTAATCATTTTATATATCTTTTGATGAACCAGTCTCATACTTACATCCTCATGAAAATTCATAATTGCTAAGGCTGAACCTATAAAAAGCAAAATCCAAATAAGGAGAAAAAAAGGAATAGATAACTTCCTGTTTTTGTAGATGATTTCAATGATTGTTTGTGACGGACCAACTGTCTGAATATCCATCGCCCCAAATTTTTCCGTTATTAAATGTATTACCTTCATGATATCGATGACAACAGAGGTTTTATCTGCCTTAGATACTTGATAAACAGGCATCTGCTTAAGACTTAACAAAATCTTTTCTGGAGCAATAATCTGTGCGATATCAGAAAGTTTAATTGTGCTATCCGGCTTTACTTCAACACGATGGCGAAGCCGCAAATAAATCAAACTCTCCATTTCCTTCAACCCCTAAAATTTTGTGTTTTGTAAATAGTAGTATGTGGAAATGAAGAAATTTCATACATTGTAATAAAATACAACTTTTCAGAACAAAAGCGCAAGCGCCGCAGCTCTAGCGTACGGATTTCGTAGTCTTCGACTGAGATAAAGGAAACACGGTGAGGTAGTTCACGAGCCGATGTTGACTTATCGTAGGGAGGAGACGGAGAAATCCGCTAGCCGATAGGCGCTGGAGCTAGACGTAAACCTCGATCTTCATAAACTTATTCACTGTGCGAGTATTTTATTATTTCCTATACGACTAGAAAACAAAAAGATCGCAGGGTCTACATACCCATACGATCTTTCATTTGCTCCAATATTTTTTTCTCTAACCGGGATACCTGTACTTGTGAAATGCCTAGTCGTTCTGCAACTTCAGATTGTGTTTGATCTTTATAATATCTAAGGTAAACAATCAATCTTTCACGATCATCCAGCCCTCTTATCGCTTCTTTTAAAGCAATATTATCAAACCATTTCTGTTCATTTTGATCTGCAATTTGATCTAACAATGTGATAGGATCTCCATCATTTTCATAAACCGTTTCATGTATGGAAGATGGGGTTCTGCTTGCTTCTTGTGCCATAATAACGTCTTCAGGTGAGATTTCAAGAAATTCTGCTATTTCATTTACCGTTGGAACACGTCCGTAACTCTTCGTTAATTCATCCTTCGCTTTGCGAATTCGGTTTCCGATTTCTTTTAATGATCGACTTACCTTTACAGTGCCATCATCGCGTAAAAAGCGTTGAATTTCTCCAATAATCATTGGAACAGCATATGTTGAAAACTTTACATCATAAGATAAATCAAATTTATCAACCGATTTTAAAAGACCAATACAACCAATTTGAAATAAATCATCTGCTTCATAGCCACGATTTAAAAAGCGTTGAACTACTGACCAAACAAGGCGGATATTCTTTTCTACTATTTGATTTCTCGCCTCTTGATCACCTTCTTGACTTTTTCGTATCAAATCCTTGACCTCATGATCCTTTAAATAGACTTGAGTTTTCTCTTTCTTAAGATCCGCATCCATAGGCACGACTCCTTAATTACATAAGGCTTTATTGAATGCCAAATGCTTTTTTAAACGAATGATGGTGCCTAAGCTAGGTTGAGATTCTACTTCTATTTCATCCATAAAATTTTCCATTATCGTAAATCCCATTCCTGAGCGTTCCAATTCTGGTTTGGTTGTAAAAAGCGGTTGTCTAGCTTCTTCAATGTCAGAGATTCCTACTCCTTCATCTCGAATAATTAATTCAACAACCCCATCCTCTATGGCAACGGATATGTAAACGCTGCCGGCAGGATTACCTTCATATCCATGAATAATAGAGTTCGTAACAGCTTCTGACACCACTGTCTTTATCTCAGTTAGCTCATCCATAGTCGGATCTAGCTGTGCAATAAATGCCGCAACAGTAACCCTTGCAAAGGATTCATTTTGACTAAGTGCAGAAAATTGCATTTGCATTTCATTTCTCATTGTCTACGCAACCCCCAATCTTTCAAGTGCAAACTGTTCTGATTCATCTAAACGAATTATTTTAAACAGACCAGACATCTCGAAAAGCCTTTTAACCGCAGGCGAGATTGCGCAAACAATCATTTCTCCATTTTTTTGTTTAATTTGCTTATATCTTCCTAAAACAACTCCAAGTCCAGAGCTGTCCATAAAGGATAATTGCCCCAAATTTAAGACCAAGTGGTTTATTTGGAACTTTTCTATTGCTTGTGATGCACTTTTACGTAGCGATTCTGCTGAATGGTGATCCAACTCTCCTTTTAAACGAATACAAAGAACATCCTTTTTTACTTCTAAATCAATGGTCAGACTCACTATTTTTACAGCCTCCTTCTAGCTTTTTAATACGAGTTCAAAAAGGAGGACAAAAAGAGCCGAGAAATTCGAGGAAGCGCTAGAACTCGAGCACCGGAACGTATGAATTTAATACGTGAGGAGCGGAGCTGCAAGCTGACTTCAAAAGGTGGAAGTGCCTCGATCAGCCCCGACAAGCAAATGTTCTCTAACCTATGAAGTCCGTTCTTTGACTTCATAGGTTAGAGGTTATTTGACCTCGAGGGGCTAAGCACTGGAACCAGATTAAGAAAAAATTCGACAGCTATTTTTCCCGGACTTTTTGAACAACCTCTTATAGTGAGTCAATTCGATTTTTATTCCTAAATCTCCTGCTGCATGACAAAAGTAGAAGAATATCGTCACAATTAGTACTTCTTCGACTTTAAATACTGAAAAATCGAGCTAAGTATGATGAGACTTTTACTTTGTTTTAGTAAACATTCCGAATGAACGTTTAAATAGTTTCCACCAGCTTGCTTGCTTAACATCTTGACTTGACACTAACTTTGATTCGACGATTACTTTCCCATCCTTTTTGACGGTTAATTTGCCAATTTCATCCCCTTTTTTAATAGGTGCTTTTAAATTTTCTTTTAGTTTAACGGATTTTTTTAGGTGCTCTATTTTTTCGCCCTTTTTTGTTAAAACTGAAATTGACTCGTTTGTTAACGCATTAATTTGCTTGGTATCACCTTTGCTCACCTTAACAATACCTAGAGATTGCCCCTTCTTATATAAAGGATGTGTTACATATTGGGCAAAAGCATAATCAAGCATTTTAGATACTTGTGCATTTCTAACTTTTGTAGAAGGTGCTCCAAATACAACAGCGATAACTCGCATACCGTTTTTCTTAGCTGTTGCGGTTAAACAAAATTTTGCTTCACTTGTAAAACCTGTTTTAAGACCATCTACTCCTGGATAAAACTTTACAAGCTTGTTCGTATTAACAAGCCAAAACTTTTTATCGGTATTTTCTCGTAAATAGGACTCGTATGTACCTGTGAATTTAGTAATTTCTTCATGTCTTAATAATTCCTTTGCCATTATGGCCATGTCGTATGCAGAACTGTAATGGTCATTTTCAGGCAATCCCGTTACATTTTGAAACTTCGTATCTTTTAATCCAAGGTCACTTACTTTTTTATTCATCATCTTTACAAACTCTTCTTCACTTCCAGCTATTTTTTCAGCCATAGCAACAGAAGCATCATTAGCTGAACCGATGGCTATTCCTCTTAGCATCTCCTCTGTTGTCATTTCTTCTCCAGGTTCAAGAAATATCTGCGACCCACCCATAGATGCTGCATATTCACTCGTACGAACCTTTTCATTTAGTGCGATCTTTTTTTGTTCGATTGCTTCCATAATTAGTATCATGGTCATAATCTTTGTCATTGATGCGGGTGGTAGTTTTTCATGACTATTTTTATCGTATAAAATTTCTCCCGTATCACGTTCAATTAAAATTGCTGATTTCGAATCACTTGCTAATTCGGTCTTGGTTTCAGCAGCAAACACAGGTGATGATATGAGCATTGTCAATAAAAATATACTTATTATCATACTTAGTCCTTTTTTCATCTTGACCCCTCCATCGTTTTTCATAGAATGTGGATTAGATTTGAAACTTTAGACATAGAATGAAATCGGCCTTAATTGCCGATTTCTCCTATCTAACTTCTAACCTTCAAAAACATACATAGCACCATTTTTTCCAATCACATCTTTTTTATACAAGCATTTCCTTATACCCATTAAAAAAAGCCGTTGATTTTCATCAACAGCTTTAAGATACAAATTTATTAAAAATTTTTCATACAATCTCTTCATGAATCAAGATTGGAGATTTTACCTTTTGTTGTGAGATTTTAATATTATCGTAAAGCTTCTGCTTTACGTCTTCAATTTGTTCTTGATTAGAATAAATTGTTAATAGAGACTCACCTTTCTTTACTTGATCCCCTATTTTTTTCTTCAAAACTATTCCTACTGCTAGATCAATAATTGATTCTTTCGTAGCACGTCCAGCACCTAACATCATTGCAGCAGTTCCAATTTCATCTGCTACGATTTCTGAAATATACCCGTCTACTAAAGATTCCAATTCAATTTTATACTTTGCTTGTGGCAATTTAGAAGGGTCGTCAACTACTTCAGGATCCCCGCCTTGCGACTGTAAAAATATTTTAAAGGATTCCAAAGCTTTACCATTTGAAATTACTTCTGCAAGTTTCTCACGTGCCTCTTTTAATGAAGTTGCTTTTCCTGCTAAAAAGACCATATGGCTTCCTAGGGTTAAACATAATTCTGTTAAATCTTCCGGACCTTCGCCACGTAATGTATCAATAGCTTCTTTTACCTCTAGTGCATTCCCAATGGCAAACCCAAGCGGCTGACTCATATCTGATATAACAGCCATCGTTTTTCTACCGACATTATTCCCGATGTTCACCATCGCTCTCGCTAATTCACGTGAATCATCAATCGTTTTCATAAATGCTCCTGCACCTGTTTTCACATCAAGACATATCGCATCTGCACCTGCAGCAATTTTTTTACTCATGATTGAGCTTGCAATTAATGGAATACTATTAACAGTACCTGTTACATCCCTTAAAGCATATAGCTTTTTATCTGCAGGAGTTAAATTTCCACTCTGTCCAATGACAGCAATTTTATTTTCATTAACTAAACGAATAAATTCGTCATTTTCAATTTCTACATGAAAGCCGCTAACAGCTTCAAGTTTATCGATTGTTCCGCCTGTATGTCCTAGTCCACGTCCACTCATTTTTGCTACTGGTACACCTAATGCAGCTACTAATGGACCGAGAACTAATGTAGTTGTATCACCAACTCCGCCTGTGGAATGTTTATCAACTTTTATTCCTTCAATTGCAGATAGATCAATCGTGTCTCCCGAATTTACCATAGCCATTGTTAAGTCTGCTCGTTCACGCTCATTCATTCCTTGAAAATAAATAGCCATTGTTAGCGCGCTCATTTGATAATCAGGAATGGAATTATTCGTGTATCCTTCTATGATAAATTGTATCTCTTCTGTTGATAATTCGTGTCCATCACGTTTCTTCTCTATCAAGTCAACCATTCTCATATGTTTTCACCAACTTCAATTTTATTTACTATTGCTTTTATAAACTTTAAGAAATCGGCACGAACTTTTTCTGTTGTTTCAATAACTTCATCATGCGTTAATGGCTGGTCCAAAATCCCTGATGCCATATTTGAAATACAGGATATACCTAATACTTTTAATCCTGCATGTCTAGCTACAATAACTTCTGGAACAGTAGACATACCAACAGCATCCCCGCCAAATGCCCGAATCATTCGAACTTCTGCTGGTGTTTCATATGTAGGGCCACTATTGCCTACATATATACCTTCTTGAATTCGAATATTGAGATCTTCTGCTACTTTTCTTGCAAGGAATCGTAATTCTTTATTATACGGTTCTGACATATCCGGGAACCTTGCACCAAGCCTAGAATCATTTGGACCAATAAGTGGATTATTCCCCATATTATTAATATGATCCGAAATGATCATTAAATCTCCTGCAGTAAAATCTTCATTCACTCCACCTGCTGCATTTGTTACAACTAATACTTCAACACCTAGCTCTTTCATTACTCTAACAGGGAAAGTTACTTGATCGAATGGGTAACCTTCATAGTAGTGAAATCTCCCTTGCATTGCTACAACTTCTTTTCCGCTAAGCATTCCAAAAACGAGTTGTCCTGCATGGCCTTCAACGGTGGATACAGGAAAATTAGGAATATCTTCATAACGAATCTTTACCTCATTTTCAATTTCATCCGCTAGAACCCCTAAACCTGATCCTAAAATAAGACCGATTCTAGGTCTTTTTGTATATTTTTCTTTTAAAAATTCAGCTGCGTGCACAATTTCTTTATAATCCACCCTTGCTCCTCCTCTAACCTTGTAAATCCTTTAAAAAGCTAGTACCGTATTCAGGCATTTTTACATTAAAATTATCTGCCACTGTTGCACCAATATCCGCAAACGTTTTTCGAATTGGAAGTTCCTTGCCACCATTAAAACGTTTTGAATAAATTAATAGAGGTACATATTCACGTGTATGATCTGTACCATGGTGAATCGGATCATTTCCGTGATCTGCAGTAATAATTAATAGATCATCTTCTGTCATTTTTTCAAATACTTTTGGCAAGCGTAAATCGTATTCCTCTAACGCTTTCCCATAACCAATTGGATCTCTTCGATGACCATATAATGCATCAAAATCAACTAAATTAATAAAGCTTAAGCCTGTAAATTCTTTATCAAAGGTTTGAATGAATTTATCCATTCCATCCATATTAGATTTTGTACGGATCGCTTCTGTTACACCTTCGCCATCATAAATATCTGAAATCTTACCTAAAGCGATTACATCAAACCCGCTATCCTTCAATTCATTCATCACTGTACGATCAAATGGCTTTAGTGCATAATCATGTCTGTTTGGTGTTCTTGTAAAATGACCCGGTTCACCAATAAATGGACGTGCAATTACTCGTCCAACCATATATTTCTCATCTAAGGTTAACTCCCTGGCAATTTCACATATTTTATACAACTCTTCAAGCGGAACAATTTCTTCGTGGGCAGCAATTTGCAATACTGAATCGGCAGATGTATAAACAATTAATGCTCCTGTTTCCATATGTTCTTTTCCAAGTTCATCTAAAATAACTGTTCCACTTGCAGGTTTGTTTCCGATTATCTTTCGGCCCGATTTTTTTTCCAATTCAGAAATTAGTTCCTCTGGAAATCCTTCAGGAAACACTTGGAATGGTGTTTCGATATTCAAACCCATTATTTCCCAATGACCTGTCATTGTATCCTTCCCATTGGATGCTTCTTGCATTTTTGTATAATAAGCAAGAGGTGTGTCTGCTTTATCCACCCCTTTAATTTCTCGAATATTTGAAAGGCCGAGTTTCGCCATATTCGGCATACGAAGACCAACCATTTTTTCGGCAATATGTCCGAATGTATCTGCACCTTTATCATTAAACTTTTCAGCGTCTGGTGCTTCTCCAATACCAACTGAATCCATAACAATTAAATGAATTCGTTTATATGTATAATTACTCAATTTTTTCATTCCCTTCATGAAATTTACATTGTTTTTTATACTCCAAGCATATCATACCCTTTACAATTTAAGTTAAACAGATAGGTAATACCTTTTACCTTCAATTTCACATAGAATAATAGATTTTTTTATTTAATAAAGGTATGAGGTCTGACAACATTATTTTATCAAAGAATTAGCCTTAATCACAACTGAAAGTGGGTTACTATTTATTTACTTTTACACTAACATGAATATACTTTCTCCAATAATTAACACCGCTATCTCAATAAACATGAATAGCGGTGTTATCTATTAATCTATTAAGCACGCGGATGATGTTTGGAATATACATCTTTTAATCGTAGTTTCGTCACATGAGTATAAATTTGAGTAGTTGATATATCAGCGTGACCAAGCATTTCCTGTACAGCCCTCAAATCGGCTCCATTCTCCAATAAATGGGTTGCAAATGAATGGCGAAGTGTATGTGGAGTGAGTTCCTTTTCAATATTTGCCTTTTTCGCCAAACCTTTTAATATCTTCCAAAACCCTTGTCGAGTTAATCGATTACCATGATGATTCAAAAATAAGCTTTGTGTTTGATCATGATTCGAACAAAGCTTTGGTCTTCCCTCTTGTAAGTAAGTTTCTAAAACATTTGTTGCTGTTTTCCCAATTGGAATGATTCTTTCTTTGTTTCCCTTGCCGATACACCTTATAAATCCCATCGATAAGTGAAGATCCTCCAAATTCAAATTAATTAACTCACTCACCCGAATTCCAGTTGCATACAATAACTCAAGCATTGCTTTATCGCGTAATGGCAAAGGCCCTTTATCAGAAGGAGCTTCCAATAACGCTTCTACTTCAGTTAAACTAAGTACTTTCGGAAGACTTCTTTCAGTTTGTGGTGTTTCAATATGAACGGACGGATCATTTTCTGTAATTTTTTCCCTTAACAAAAATTGGTGAAATGACCTTATAGATGCAACATGTCTTGCTAAAGTTCTTGCTGATTTTCCCTGTTGCTTCAAATGATTTAAAAAATAGACGATATGCACGCGAGTGATCTCATTTAAAGATTCTATTTGTTCCACTTTTCCCATATAAGACAGATAGCTTTTTAAATCTCTTTCATAAGATACTATCGTATTTTTAGATAAGCCTTTTTCAACAATCATATAATGAATTAAGTCTCTTAAACGATCTAGCATTTTATTACTCCCCATTTAAATAGAACAACATTAGTCGATGGAACCAATCGGAATTGTTTTCTTCTACTGAATTTACTTTTATTGCTGTTCCTTTTGGCTCATCATATCGATGATAGTCCTCATATTCTTGATTTACCCACATAATACCATAATAAAAGAGTAATGTGCATCCAGTAAACAATATAAACACCTTAAGAGTGCTTAAAATCACTTTTATCCAAGACATTGCATTAGTCCTTCCCTTTCGTATAAAATTTCTTTTCTAATACAAGCTATGCCAGAGTAACGTTTTTTTATACCTTGTATTCCACTTTTTGAAAGGTTAATGAAGCCAGAACAATTAAGTAAACGGTTCATAAAAGCTTTGGTTTTTTTATACTTTCGAAAGAATAAAAACCTTTTCTAACTAGTAGAAAAGGTTTTTATGATTCTTCTATTTTATTTTTGTCCTTATCCTGGCAACGCCAACATATCCCATGGAATGTTAGGCGGTGATCCTTGATTTTAAAATTCCAGCGTTTTTCAACAATTGCTTCAACATCTTCAAGTAAATCTTCTTGTATTTCATCTACTGCTCCACATTCGATGCAAACTAAATGATGGTGGAAATGTGCAGCTCCCTCTTGTCTTAAATCATAGCGTGATACACCATCACCAAAATTAATCTTATCTACAACCTTAAGTTCAGTTAACAATTCTAATGTTCGGTATACGGTTGCTAGCCCGATTTCTGGCGATTTTTCTTTCACAAGGAGGTACACATCTTCTGCACTCAAATGATCTTCTTCATTTTCCAGCAATACTCGAACGGTTGCTTCACGTTGTGGAGTAAGCTTATAACTTGCAGAATGTAATTGTTTTTTTATTCTATCCACACGACTTTCCATTTGAAGTAATCCTCCCTCGCCACTATCCATTTTATTATAGCAGAAGGAGAAAAAGATGCAAAATAAAATTATTATCATATACAAAGTATAAATTTTATTATTTAATAATGATTATTTATTAATATATGTCATAACAGATTTCATTAATACTGGAGATAAGTAAGCTTCTATCCCTGCAGCTATTGAAACAACTCCGATAGCTATAACTAATGCTACAATATACTGCGCGAACATTGGAATAATTTGAAACCCCATATTTTGTCTTATAAAAATCTTTCGTATTAATTTTAACGATACTCCAACGGCCACTACCGCTACAAATATAAACATTGGGATGATGAACAGGTTTTGTGGGAGCACTGTTACAAATGAAAGTAAAAATCCTCCCCATCCCATCTGATTCACAAGAAACCCAACCGAAAATCCAACGACAACACCTTTAATAAATAATAATATGAGGATAATAGGCAATCCGATAATGGAGATTCCTAACACCCACATTAAACTAAGAAATTTAACATTATGAAAAAAACTGAGTTGAAATAGATCTGCAGGTGCAGCTACTTTCCCATCAGAGACTTGGCCAAAAAATTGATTTAAATAATGAAAAAGGTCCTCCTTTTGGTCGATTGACAAACTGTTTACAATAATCGCCCCGAAAACCACTCCCATTAAAAATAATACAATAATAAAAGAGTAAATTGAGGAGAAATCTTGTACATGACGAATGATAGGATTAGACAACAACTTTGTTTTCCGCATTTTAACTTCCTCCTATTAATCTAGGTAACATAATCTCTTATTATCATTGTTATGCAGAATTAAAAATGTTATGCCAATCTATCTACTATTTTTCTCTTGCATTTTTTCTTATTGAAGAGTTATACTTTTACAAATATTTCATAAAGGAGAATATTATGAAACCAGTATTAATAGATTTTCCTGATAGAATTGAGACGGAAAGATTATATATCCGTCCTTGTATGCCTGGAGATGGAAAAGACGTTTATGAATCAATTAATCATTCTTTAAATGATTTAAAAACATGGCTAGCTTTTGCGCACAAAGACCAAAACTTAGATGATGTTGAATCCGGAATACGAAATTCATATGCTGAATTTATTAAGAGGCAAGATTTTCGTCTTCATATTTACCGAAAAAGTGATAATAAATTTATAGGTTCTACTGGTTTGCACCGGATCAATTGGGAAACCAAGGTCTTTGAAATTGGCTATTGGATTGATAGTCGATATACTAAAAATGGCTATATTACGGAAGCAGTAGAGGGACTAACTAGTTTTGCATTCAAACAATTTAAGGCTGAAAGAATCGAAATTAGGTGTGATCCAAAGAATACAAATTCTAGAAGAGTTGCAGAGCGTCTAGGATTTACGTTAGATGGAATTCTTAGAAATAATACGATGAGTGCAGATGGAAAATCAATTCGAAGTACTTGTGTTTTTTCAATGCTTAAAAATGAGTGGGAATAAGAAAAGCGTAAGCGCCGCAGCTTTAGCGTACGGATTTCGTAGTCTTCGACTGAGATAAAGGAGACACGGCGAGGGACGAGTCGATGCCCGCTTATCGTAGGGAGAAGACGGAGAAATCCGCTAGCTGATAGGCGCTGGAGCTAGACAACGCAGACACTTTTTGAAACTTATACCCTTTAATATTTTCTTACCTTGAAATAAAAAGCTGCAGCTTCTATAAAAATAGAGGCTACAGCTTTTTTGCAACTAATGTAAACGTCTTTGGCAGACCAATATCTGATATTTTATGATTAGGTTCCTCTTCTAAAACTTCTATTAATAACTCAGATTGTCCGACTGAGGTAATCACTTCTCCTAAAGTCCACTTTCTTTGTAAAACATGTTGAAGCTCCTTTTTTTCCTCTTCTGGCATATGCTTCGTAAAGGCTACATGATTTTTTTCGATTGAAGAATCAAAATAATTACCGGTAACCTTATGCTTTTTTCCGGTCGATGTAATCAGTTTTGTTGAAATTGGATGGAACTCATGGAGAACAAAACGACCATTCGGACATAATAACTGATGGATTTTTTCCATTAATGTATGTAAATCAATGAAATAATGAAGGACACCCAGCTCCATTAAAACAATATCAAAATGCCCACGATATTTCTCGGTAGACAAGGACAAAACATCTGAAACGATATATGTAAAGTCTATATCAGATAAGCTTGCAATTTCCTTAGCAAACATTTCATTTTCTTTTGAAAAATCTACTACGGTTACGTTTGCTCCTAGTAATGACATGGCCACTGCTTTGATTCCATTCGATCCCATAAGATGAAGAACCTTCTTATCTTTTAATGGGGTAAGATATTTATAAAACGGATGCAGCCTCCACTTGGGGTTTTGCTTAATCTTTTCTGCTATTTCCTGTGGAGAACCGTAGCGATTTAGTAATGCTGCGTAATTATTTTGATTCCATGCACCCTCGTTTTGCATCGCTACCATTCTCTGCTCTTTTTCCAAATGAGCTTGTATACTCATCGTTTCATGAAATGTATGATTGTAATAAAGGTACTTATACAAGGACACACACCAAAATGGGTGATTTTCCATTATTATTTCGATTCGATACGGCTCTGTTTTAATCGTTGTATTAAAATGACATTTCACATAAACAGAGTAATTGTCTTTTTGCGCTTGGAAACTCGCCTGTGTCTCGTTTTTCTCCAATTCTGTACGTTCCAACGGCTCCAATAATTCATATAAATTATCTAGCGCATCCCATTGAATTTCAACAAACACGGTATTTTCGTGTGCTAATTCCACACCTTGTAGCCATAATGATGTAGAATCTATAAAATGGTATGGGATGTTTTCGTTTTCTAACAGTAATGAGAATTCCTTTATTAATTGAAAATAATTCCTGTCTACCATAAAATCCTCCATTTATATTGTAGGCTAAATAGATCAATCAAATATTTTTTATTGCTGATCTGATACTTTTCCGTATTGACCGCCCCCACCTGCAGATAATTGCAGTGCTCCATTTCTCGCTTTCATAATTAAATCTACTAAATCCGGTTTCACAACCTTCTCAAGCTCGTTTTTAGAAACATTGTGAAGAATATTCATTTCCGTTCCAAAATGGTCTAGAAGCTTGTCCAATGTCTTAGGACCTAATCCCGGTAAAAAGTCTAATGGTACTTGGTGAATATATGGCGGTCTAGTTGGCCCATTACTAGCAGTTGTTATTTCTTGTATTCGTTCAGCTACCCCTTTTGTAAACTGAGTAGATCCACATTTTTCACATATATCACCAAATTTTTTAGCAAAGCATTTTGCACAGGTGGATTCATAATACTTTCCAAGATATGGGTTTAATCCATAGTTTGCAACTATTTTGTTTCCATCTTTCTGTTGAAAAGCTTTTTTCAACGCTTGAAATGTCGGTGCTTCTAACTTCACTACTTGGTACTCACGAGCGATTTTTGCTAATGAATGGGCATCTGAATTGCTGACGAAAGTATATTCATGCAATTCTTCTATATGATCAGCCATTTCCGTATTAGAGCTTAAACCCAACTCAATACCATCAATAAGATTCTGATCGAATACTTCCGTTAATGACTTTTTCACTCCTTTTCCATACAAGCTTTTGAATGGAGTAAAAACATGTGCAGGAATGAACATCCCTTCCAATGATTTAATTTTTTTCTGTAGCTGCTTTGCATCCTCACGAATACGTTGTGTGCTCAATTGGTTATTTTTCACTCTTTGAGAATACCAGTTTGAAAATTCCTTTAGTCTCTTAAGTGAAGGGAAGTACCCGAGAACATGAAGGGGTCCTTGACAATATTCATCATTTACTTCAATCTCAACGCCTGGGATTAAAGTCACTGAATCTTGAAATCGAAAGCCACCGTCTTCCATTTCAATCATTTCTCCACTGTATAAAAGATCTTCAATTTCTGCGATTACTTCAGGAGAGTGACAATCGATGATGCCAATTATATCTAATCCTTTAGGTATTTTCGCTGCCTTTAATATATTTGTTAGTGTAAGTGTTTTTGATCCGGTAATTTTGACTGGTTTCCCCGTTTTCGTTCGACCAATATGAATATGGAGATCAACAAAGTAGTTTTTCATGTTATTTTTGCGCCTCTTTTAATTGTAAATATTGAATGGCATATGCCGTTTTTGCATCATAAATTTTCTGTTCCTTAACTAATTGGATAGCTTCTTCTATTGTAACCTCTAATAATTCAACAAACTCGTCTTCATCTGCACTTTTCGGGTTTTCTTTCTTTTTTATCCCTTTAGCTAAATAGAGATGGATAAGCTCATCAGCAAACCCTGGTGAAGTGTAGAAAGAGATGATATGCTCTAAGCCTTCACAATCATAGCCTGTTTCTTCCTCTAACTCTCTCCTTGCCGTTAATTCCGGTTCTTCTCCTGGCTCTAATTTTCCAGCAGGAATTTCAACAAGGGCACGATCCATTGGCTTTCGGTATTGTTCAACCAAAATGATTTTGTTTTCAGAAGTTAAAGCCAAAACAGCCACAGCTCCTGGATGCTTCACAATCTCCCTCTTTGATGTTTTCCCATCCGGTAATTCCACATCATCCACTTGTAATCGAATCACTTTACCATCAAAAATTTTTTCAGTACTTAATGTTTTTTCAGTAAATTTATGCATCTATTTTTGCTCCTTCGAGTTCTATTCTTAGGCATTATTCATACATTTTAACACAAATAGAAAAGCGGAGGCTAGGAGCCGTAGCTAGACAAAGAAAAGCGGAGACGACTGTGCAAAATTCGGACTAGCTCCGAAATTAATTTAGGAGATGATGAGAATGAAAATTTATATTCATCAAAAAGGAATGATTTTATGCGGAAAAGCCTGGGAAATTAGAGAAACGCTTAAATTCTATTCGAAAAAATATAAATATGTTAATGATTGGATTAAAGGAACAGACCAATAGCAAATGGTAGATTTGACTGAATATTTCCGTTAAAATTAGAAATATCATATAATGAAAGGTCGAAATCTTTATGAAAAAAAATCAATTAGGAACCTCAGATTTATTCGTTTCTAAATTAGGTCTTGGGTGTATGTCACTCGGTACCGACGAAATAAAGGCGAAGGAGATAATTAAAGCTGCACTTGCAGAAGGAATTAATTATTTTGATACAGCCGATCTATATGATTTTGGAGTAAATGAAGAAATAGTTGGAAAATCTTTAAAGTCTGTGCGTGATCAAGTGATTATTGCGAGTAAGGTAGGTAATCGTTGGAATAGTGAAAAAACAAGCTGGAATTGGGATCCTTCGAAAACTTATATAAAAGAAGCGGTAAAAGATAGCCTTCATCGCCTGCAAACCGATTATATTGATTTATATCAATTACACGGTGGAACTATCCAAGATACTATTGATGAAACAATCGAAGCTTTCGAAGAATTAAAGAATGAAGGCCTAATCAGATACTATGGAATTTCTTCAATCCGTCCCAATGTAATTCGTGAATACATTCAAAAATCCAATATTATTAGTGTTATGCTCCAATATAGCTTATTGGACCGTCGTGCAGAGGAAAACGTTCTTCCTCTATTAAAAGAAAATAGCATTAGTGCTGTAACAAGAGGACCATTAGCCAAAGGTATTCTTAGCGGTAAAATACTTGAGAAAGCTATGAACAAGGGCTATATGGATTATACTTTTGAAGAGTTAAATGAATTAGTCAAAAATATTCAATCAAAGCTATTAAAGAATAATCGTACAATGACTGAATTTGCAATCCAATATAATCTAAGCCATGAATCCGTTGCTTCGGTTATTGCAGGTGCAAGTTCTGTAAATCAAGTTAAAGAAAATGCAAATGCTGTCCGCGCCAATCCATTATCGGAGGAAGAACGTAATATTCTGTTAGCACTCACGAAGCAAACATACTATATTGAGCATAGATAAAAAACACAGGTTTCTTGTGTTTTTTATCTATGCTTTGTTAAACAATATTGTAGTTTCTAATACTACCTGTAGGGTATGCGTTCAGCATGTTTTATTACTTATAGAAATCGCTTTACACATACAATAAAGCTGGTTTTTTCAACTATAACCATTAACAAAACCTTATATCAAAAGACTAAAATCATAAATTATCAGAATAATCTTAAAAACTTTTCAACATTTTCATCTCTTTTTCTACAAATACTCCTTATTTCCTAATTTATTTTCAGACCATAATGTTTTGATTTGCCTATAAAACAATGAAAAAATCGATATATACCGACAAAATCAGTGGTAAATACTGTTATATATATATATTCCTACTTTTATTTGGGTTCTTTCTATCATTTATCGACATCGACAAATTATACGAGCCTAGTACTTTTGAATCTTATATACTCATTGTAAGAGTTAGACAATTAGTATATCAAAAGTATCATTATTTACAGATAAGGGCAAACCTATTGAAAAATAGGGACGCAAAGTCTCAGGTCTAAGGTTTACGACTATGATAGCTGGACTACCTGGAATACCATCTGTATTTTAGGAGGTAAACATGGAAAATCAATTCACTGTCAATGAAAAAAATTTGGATCAAGATTGGGTTGACTTAATTCTAGCCGCTTTAGATATGGGCATAAGTGTTCAAGAAATTAAAGATTTTTTTCAGAAAATAAAATAGGAACAAAAATATTGTAAATAAAAATTTTTTATAATTCCCCAATTTTCTTAATAATATACATACTATTTTACAAATTTGCTATTAACCAATAAGTATAGCAACTATCATTTCATTTTTATTACAATTATTTTTTGTTCTATATATGAAAAAAATCCTTCGTTATATGTTATAATAATACGAAGGAAGGTGAAAAAATATATGATTGGCCAGCGTATAAAAAACTTTCGTCTACAAAAGCAATTATCTTTATCAGAACTTGCAGATAGAGCTGGAGTAGCAAAATCATATTTAAGCTCGATTGAGCGAAATTTACAATCCAATCCTTCTGTTCAATTTCTTGAAAAAATTGCAGCGGTTTTAAATGTTTCAGTTAACTCACTTTTACATGACGAAATAGATGAAAACGATGCAGTTGAACTTGACTCAGAGTGGGAAAATCTTGTTAAAGAAGCGATGAATTCTGGCGTTTCAAAAGAAGAGTTTCGCGAATTTTTGGAATTTAATAAGTGGAAATTAAACAAACAATAAAAGCGTTTATGATGATACTTCATCAAAGACGCTTTTTCATTTATATTGCTAGAATCCAATGTATATGTAATAGAAAAACTAATAAATAGATCCATATTGCTATTAATGTAGTCTGCTTTATCATTTTTCTACTTTGAATTTTTCGAGTATAGATAAGTATATATATTAAAGAGGGAAAAAGATATTTTTATTCCTAAAAATAATATTGGGTGGATATTATAAAAATATCTCATTAGTGGATTTGCTTCTTCTATCCATCCGCTTCTTAATCCAATGAATGAAATAAAAGCATCAAAAACGTTTAATAATGCCAAAAGGTGAAAGGCAAAAGTCAATTCTTAGTTCCCCCATTTCACATTTGGATGTTTTTCTTTTTTAAGCGAATGGTGATCAATATTGTAATGATTAGGATATAGGCTCCATAAATAGAAAAAGAAAGGAGTTTATTATCCTCAAATAAACTACCTGCAAATGTGAAAATCATTACTCCCGGAATTTTACCTACAATTGTAGCAATAAAGAATATATACCATCTAACCATACTGACTCCACATAAAACATTAAGTATGGGAGCCGGAATGACGGGAGCTAAACGAACAAGCAAAATCCCTAGAAATGCATTTTTTTCAAAAATACTTTCGTACTCTTTAGTTTTAGGATATTTCTTAAGCATTGTTTGGACCCAACGTTGAAATCCATAGCGAGCCATGAAAAACATGAGCATTGTACCAATTAAACTTCCACACAATGAAATCAGGCTCCCCATCCAAACTCCGAATACGGAGCCAATCAAACCAGCAACTACTGCGAATGGTATAATTGGAAAGAAAACTAACAATGCAACAAATAGTAGACTTATAATAATGGCTGTACTTTCCCCAGATTCGATTAGGTGAAGCATTGTTTCTTTTTGGGTATATGCACTGATGATTAAGATAACGGTTATCATAATAGTTAATAATTGCTTCATCTAAAATACCTCTTTTATGCTTAAATAAATTCTGCTTATAAAGGGTTCCCCTTCTTTTTTATTATACCGATTTTTCTATGTTTTCTGGAGGAGTTTTCTTTTCATCAATTTGCGATATGGTTCTCCATATGGTGAAGACTGAATAACCAAGCAGCAATAATCCTGGTAAGATTAATAGTAAAACACTGCCATTTTTAGACTGTGAAAAATTAAAAAAATATCCAACATACGGAATAGTCATACCAGTATATTTCGCTAACACATTTTGCGACTGAACTGGCTTCATATCTGCCGTTTTATTATTATCCCCTTTTGTTCTATAAATGACATCCTTGCCATCCTTACTTACCTCAATAATTCTATGCGTTACAAGTCTTTTTTCATCCGCTTTAAAGGTGATGATGTCCCCTTTTTTAAATTGAGTCTTATCTTCTGCAAGCCTTACCGCAATAATCGATCCAGTCTTAATCCCAGGCTCCATTGAACCGGATAATACAGTTTTCAACTGATAGCCAAGAAACTGTGCTTCCCCTCCTGACACTTTCGATGAAATAATAACGAAAAACATGAGTACTAGTGCAAGAAATAATACGGTTGTTATGATTGAACTGATCCACTTTTTGATTAATTTACCCTTCATTATTAATCACCATCCTTTTTGGAATTTGTATCCCCATCATCATTTGGTTCAGTGGTAGGCTTGTCATCTTTTACATCTGATGAAGAGTCACTTGAATTTTGTTTTTCATTTGTATCCTCGTTTGAAATCTCTTTACCTTCTTCAATTGAGTTATTATTTGGTTGATCAAGTTGTTCCTTTTCAGGTTCTGTAGTTACTTCTTCTTTCTTATCTTCTTTTGGAGCGTCATCCTTTTCGTATGATGATTGTTCTTCATTATTTTCTCTAAGAGACTGGTCCTCCTCTATCCCTTCTTTATCATCTTTTTCCCAAGTTCCAACTGTTATCTTTCCTGTGACTTTATCAGAATCATTTAAATATGCTCCAGTATTTGAAGTTAAGTAAGATCCTGCAATAATTACTATGTACCATATAGCAACGATTTGAGCTATTAAAAGTAACCTTTTATTTTTATTCTTAAATGGACGAAGACGTGAATTTCTAATTTTTATCCCCCCAACACATATATCATTTTGTTTATTCTTTTTAGAGAACGTACAATTCAAATTTTATTCGTTTTATATTCCTCTTTCTACAAATGAATTGTACATATAATTTATCTCTGGTTTCTGCAAGCAAGACGTTACAAAAAAAGGAAATCTACTAATAAAGCACTCCGCTTCTGTTCGTTTTAAAGAATCCATAATTTGAGTATAGGACAAATAGTTTATTTTGAAAAATCACAAAAATAGGGATAATTTCATTATAAAGAACATTTTTCGTTCTTTATCTCATTTTTTCTCTATTTTTCTAACTTTCTTAAAATTCATAGCGCCTGGAAATGATTAATTAAAAAAAGGTGTTAAAGCATTTAAAATACTTTACACCTTTTTTTACACCCTGCATTATTTAAATTTCTTCCAATCCATGGAGCTTTCATTAAATAATTCTTCAAATGATTTATTTTTTTCCCGTTTTCTTCTTTCTTCTTTTTTTCTTTCTTCTTCTAATAGTTTTTTATTCTCTTCCTCATGTTGCAATTCTTGTTGTGCTTTTTTTAATTTTATGAGGATATCTTGATTTAATGTATCTTGTAAAGTTAATCTTTCATCTGATGGTTTATTCTTTTTCTGTTGTTTTTTAGATTTATTCATTGAGAGTTGCTCCTTCTAATAAAAGTAAAGAAAGGGAAATCAGCTAATATATATCACTAATTCCCCTTTAATTTTACTATATAAATTAATAAGCTTCTAGTTTCACATCTTCTGGAACTAGTAATTCTGGCTCGGTAGACGCAAGAATTTCTTCAACTGAATATCCAATCGCCACTTCTTTTAAAACAAGTCCTTGTTCGTTTACATCAATAACTGCTCTTTCAGTAATAATCCGGTTAACTACACCTTTACCTGTCAAAGGTAAACTGCACTGTTTTAATATTTTTGCTTCACCATTCTTATTTACATGATCCATAATAACGATAATTTTTTGCGCACCATGGACAAGGTCCATGGCACCACCCATCCCTTTAATCATTTTACCCGGAATCATCCAGTTAGCTAGATCCCCTTTTTCCGAAACTTCCATTCCTCCTAGAATAGCCACATTGATATGGCCGCCACGAATCATCGCAAATGATTCAGCACTATCAAAATAAGATGCCCCTGGAATTGCTGTTACGGTTTCTTTACCAGCGTTAATTAAATCAGCATCAATATTATCTTCTGTTGGATACGGACCGATTCCTAGCAGGCCATTTTCAGATTGCAAGACGACTTGCTTATTATCGGATATATAGTTGGCCACTAAGGTAGGCATACCGATCCCAAGATTAACGTAAAATCCATCTTCGATTTCCTTTTCTGCTCTTCGGGCAATTTTCTCCCGTACCGCAAACCTATTCTCTGCCATTTCATATTCTCCTTTCTATCTATTATTTCGAAATCGTTCGTCTTTCAATTCTTTTTTCTTGGTCTCCTTGAATAATCCTCTGAACATAGATGCTTGGTGTATGGATGAAATTTGCATCTAGTTCACCAATTTCATAGAGTTCTTCTACTTCAGCAATCGTTATTTTCCCAGCAGCTGCAATCATCGGGTTAAAATTACGTGCTGTTTTATTGAAAATAAGATTTCCCATTTTATCGCCTTTCCAAGCACGAATCAAACTGAAATCAGCAGTTAAGGCTTCTTCTAATACATATTCTTTGCCGTTAAACTCACGTGTTTCTTTTCCCTCTGCAATCGGTGTCCCTACTCCTGCTGGTGTATAGAAAGCAGGAATTCCTGCACCGCCAGCACGGATTTTTTCTGCTAGTGTTCCTTGTGGAGTTAGTTCTACCTCTAATTCTCCAGCGAGAACTTGTCGTTCGAATTCTTTATTTTCTCCTACATACGATCCAATCATTTTCTTAATTTGTTTATGCTGTAAAAGCGGACCAAGTCCCCAATCATCAATCCCACAGTTATTAGAGATAACAGTTAAATCTTTAACTCCTTTATCCACTAATGCCTGGATTATGTTTTCTGGAATTCCACAAAGACCGAATCCACCGACCATAAGCGTAGCACCGTCATGAATATCAGAAACTGCTTCATGAAACGATGTGTAAATTTGTTTCATTTTTTAATCTCCCCCCAAAACTTGAACTTGTTTTACGTAAGCAGCCAGCCCCTCAGGATCAAACTAGCAAATTTTTGTCTGAGACTGCCCAAGGCGCTTCCACTTCTTTATGCTAATTCAACAATTGTTGCAACACCTTGACCCCCACCAATACATAGGGTAGCTAAACCATTTTTGACTTGCCTTTTTTTCATTTCATGAATTAAAGTAACCAGAATTCTTGCACCACTTGCCCCAATTGGATGGCCAAGAGCAATCGCCCCACCATTTACATTTAAAATCTCCTTATTAAATTGAAGTTCACGATCAACAGCAAGTGATTGTGCAGCAAAGGCTTCGTTTGCTTCGATTAAATCGATATCCTCTAATGAAACTTGGGCTTTTTCTAACACTTTTTTAACTGCGGACACAGGTCCAATCCCCATTACACTTGGATCGACTCCTGCGCTTGCATTAGCTTTTATCGTAACCAGCGGTGTAATGCCTAGTTCATCGCATTTTTTTCTAGACATAACAACAACCACTGCCGCTCCATCATTGATACCGGATGCATTCCCTGCAGTAACAGAGCCATCCTTTTTAAATGCCGGTCTCAAGCCTGCTAACTTTTCTGCAGTCGTACCACTTTTTGGATATTCATCTGTATCAAAGACAATTGGATTTCCTTTTCGTTGTGGAATTTCTACTGGAACGATTTCATCTTTAAATTTTCCTTCCTCAATTGCTTTTACTGCTTTTGCCTGACTCTGTGCAGAAAACTCATCCTGTTCCTCTCTGCTTATTTGATATCGTTCACAAAGATTTTCCGCTGTAATTCCCATATGATAATCATTAAAAGCGCACCATAGTCCATCTCGAATCATGCTGTCAACAAGATTTTGATCTCCCATCTTAAAGCCTTCTCTTGCATTATTTAATAGATATGGAGCTCTGCTCATATTTTCCATTCCACCGGCTACAATGATATCAGCATCGCCTGCTAAAATAGCTTGAGTAGCTAAATGAACCGCTTTCAATCCGGACCCACATACTTTATTAATAGTCATTGAGGAAACGCTTTCAGGAACACCCGCGTTTATTGCGGCTTGTCGTGCTGGATTCTGTCCCAGCCCTGCTTGAAGTACATTTCCCATAATGATTTCGTCAACTTGTTCTGCCTTTACACCCGCTTGCTCTAATGCCTTTCTAATCACTATCGCCCCAAGCTCTGTTGCTGGGGTATTTTTTAACGCTCCATTAAAGCTCCCAATAGCAGTTCGCACTGCACTTACAATGACAACCTCATGTCTTTCCATTATTTCTCCTCCTTGTCCACTGTTAGCTGTGGTTACTGTCTATTTTCAGTACATTTTACATCATTAGTATTTTTTCGACATAAAGTATAATTCTCCTCTAATGTTTACAATTTTTCTTTTAAAAGAGTATTAACATGTCTTTCTCCAGTGACTAGTCCCTGGAGGTCAATAATCTTCCTTGTTAGAAGAACATTTTTTCCCGATTATGATCAAGGATCTTACGCTTTCTTATGATTCCAGAGAAGTATCATTCTCTACTCCTCAAGATGTATTTATTTCATTATAATACTCCTATATAATGGTATGCAGCGAAACTTTTTTTTAGATTAATCGTATGTAATAATAATGTAATAGTTCTTTAGACAGGAGTCGATTGTAATGCATCCATTCTTAGCGTTTATGCTACGTTTTTTTATCGCCTTACCTACTGCGGTTGCGACATGGCTAGTTAGCTTTTTTGTTTTCTCCCAAACCTATTGGCTATCTTCACTTATTGCAATAGGTGGTGGTGGTATTGTCTATACAGCAATCAAATGGTATACAAGCCACGTATATTTGAAAAAACACCGTCTAACACGGAAAGAATATGCTTATATTATGAAAAATTTAAATGAAGCACAAAAGAAAATTAAACGACTGCAAAAAGTATTCTTCAGTATTCGGAGTATCGGTGCTTTTAAACAAATGTTTGAAATTATCCGCCTTACGAAAAGAATCCAAGCGATTACGAAAAAAGAACCAGGGCGGTTTTATAAAGCAGAGCAGTTCTATTTCTATCATTTAGATTCCATCGTTGAGCTATCAGAAAAATATTCATTTTTAGCTGCACAGCCCGCTAAAAATGATAAATTATATTATTCCTTAAATGAAACTCGTGATACTTTAAAGGATTTAAAGATATCAATCGAGAAAGATTTATATGAAGTGCTTTCGAGTGATATTGATCATCTTGAATTTGAATTAGATGTAGCTAAACATTCACTAAAAACATTGAAAAACCCGCTTAAGAAAGATGATGAAAGGAGATCTATTAAATGAGTGAAGCAAAAGAAACATTATGGCAAGAAGATACAAGTAACGCAATGGATGACTTGCTCTCTAATCCATTTGGAGATAAAGAGCTCATCATAAATGATTCCCCCGTACAAACTCAAACAGAAAAACCAACACGCTTAATTGATGTTATACCGGAGGAAAACCGACAAAAGGCAGTACAATTAGCTGAGCAAATCGACCCTAAAAATCATCAATCCATTATTTTATATGGAACGCAGGCACAATCGAAGTTATTGAGTTTTTCCCATTCCATGCTCGATCATGTGCAAAAGAAGGATATTGGTGAAGTAGGTAACATTATTAACGATTTAATGAAAAAATTGCACGAAGTCAATCCTGATGAATTAACACCTGAGAAGAAAGGACTTTTTTCTCGTATGTTCGGAAAAATTTCCAATTCCATTCAAGAGGTTCTTTCAAAATATCAAAAAACAAGTGCACAAATTGACCGTATAAGCGTGAAGCTGGATCATTCGAAAAAAACTTTGCTTGGCGATATTCAAATGTTAGAGCAATTATATGATAAAAATAAAGACTATTTTCATGCATTAAATATTTACATTGCGGCTGGTGAATTGAAGCTTGAGGAACTACAGACAAAAACGATTCCGGAATTAAAAAATAAAGCGGCTGCTGCCAGTGATCAAATGGCTGTTCAAGATGTTAACGATATGATTCAATTTGCAGATCGTTTGGAAAAAAGACTTCACGATTTGAAATTAAGCAGACAGATAACCATTCAAAGTGCACCACAAATTCGTTTAATTCAAAATACAAACCAGGCACTTGCTGAAAAAATCCAGTCATCCATCATGACTGCTATTCCATTATGGAAAAATCAAATAGCCATTGCATTAACCTTGATTCGTCAACGCAGTGCCGTCGAAGCACAAAAGCAAGTTTCGAAAACAACGAATGATCTGCTCCTTAAAAATGCCGAAATGCTAAAACAAAATACGCTTGAAACAGCGAGAGAGAACGAACGTGGACTTGTTGATATTGAAACATTAAAGAAAACACAAGAAAATCTTGTTTCCACCTTAGAAGAAACACTTCGTATTCAGCAAGAAGGACGGGCAAAACGCTATCAAGCAGAGCAAGAACTAATGACAATGGAAAACGAATTAAAGCAAAAGCTTTTGAATTTAAAATCATAATTTCTAATCGAGAGTGTCCGATATGTGCTTAGCACTTATGAGACACTCTTGATTTTTTTGCCCCTTTCTATTAACTATACATTCATATTATTCTTGCAATTCCATCTGATTTCTTTCTACAATGGAGAGGGAGGGAGAAAATATGTTGTCATTGCCAAAGGAAGTTACAATTATTGAGGTTGGTCCACGTGATGGATTGCAAAACGAAAAGAACTTTGTACCTACAGAAGTTAAGTTACAATTTATCAAAAAATTATCCTCTGCTGGTATAGAAGAAATGGAATTAACATCATTTGTTTCACCTAAATGGGTTCCACAAATGCAAGATGCTACTGAAATTGTCAAATCAAATCCTGACATCTTGCGAAAAATTGTGTTAGCTCCTAATCGAAAAGGAGTGGATCGTGCCCTTGAAACTGGCTGCCAAGCAATTGCCGTTTTTGTCGGTGTCAGCAATAGCTTTAATAAAAGAAATATTAATAAAAGCACAAGAGAAAGTCTTGAAGAATTAAAACCGGTAATCGCTGAATTGAAGAAAAAAAATATATTTGTCCGAGCTTGTATTTCTACTGCCTTTTATTGTCCCTTCGAAGGAAAAATTTCTGAAAGTGACACAATATCATTATGTAATGAATTCGTTACTGCTGGCGTTGATGAGCTCAGTGTTGCCGATACGATTGGAATGGCTAATCCTTTAGAATCTTTTTCGCTGTTTTCAGCATTAAAAGAACAGCTTCCAAATGTTCTATTGAACGCTCACTTTCATGATACAAGAAAAATGGCGCTCGCAAATATTTATGCTGCCCTTCAAGCGGGTGTCAATCGTTTTGATACCTCTGCTGGCGGACTTGGCGGCTGTCCTTTTGCTCCGGGTGCAACGGGAAATGTTGCTACGGAAGATGTCGTATATATGTTAGAAAGAATGGGAATCAACACAGGAATTGATTTGGATAAGCTCGTAGAGGCCATAGATATCGTTTCACCAGTCCTATCTCGAAAAATAGAAAGCGGTTTTTACCAGCTATCTAAGAAAAAAGTATAATTTCCTATCGTTTTGCTCATTTTATGGTTAAAAGGAGGATCATCTAAAATGACTAAACAGCGTGAAAAAGGCTATAGCCAAAAAGGAAAACCTACGGCCGATACTACGAGAAATGTAATAGCTGCTGAAGAATTAAACAAAGCGATTCATCCAACAAAGCGGCAGAATTCTGAACAATAATTGTTTTATACTTAATGAAACTGACACAAAAGTCAGTTTCTTTTTTTATAGAGCTCTTTTCGAAAACCTGTTGCTATTAACTGTTAGTAAAAATCGGTATTTGGATTTTTACGTTTCTAATTGATGGTTTAATTTGAATAGAAGACTTAATATAAGGGAAAAGAGCACGTCTTCAAAATTAATATAAAATTAGAATATATCCGAAAAGCAACAATCTATGCAAAAACTCCCTTTTATTTAGGTATATGGTAAAATAATGAAAAACGAAAGTAACGGAGGCGGTCAAATTGAAAAAAAGACTTTCCATCCTTGGCAGTGCAGCCCTATTTGCTGCTACTGGATTAGGCTTATACATCTCACAGCGAATTATGTATATTAGAAAGAAAGACGAACAATATGTTTACGATCGTGAAGTAAGTGCAAAACGACTTGATCCCATTTCGTTTGACGCATTACCTAAAGAAGAAATTTGGATTCCTTCCCCTTTTGGTTATCAAATCAAAGCCTTATTTGTTCGTCCATTTCCCGAAGTTAAGAAATATATGATCTTTTGTCACGGAGTTACCGAAAATAAAATAAATTCCATTAAATATATGAATATTTTTTTAGAAAGAGGCTTTAATGCGATTATTTATGATCACCGTAGACATGGAGAATCAGGTGGAAAAACCACGAGTTACGGTCATTATGAAAAGCATGATTTAAAGGCTGTTGTTAATCACCTGCTCTCCCTTGAAGGTGAAGACGTCTTTTTTGGTATCCACGGAGAATCGATGGGAGCTGCAACAACACTTTTATACGCGGGAATACTGGAGGATCGAGCTAACTTTTATATCGTTGACTGCCCTTTTTCAGATTTCCGTGAACTGTTAACTTATCAATTTTCAAGGGAAATCAAACTGCCTGGCAAATGGTTTCTTCCATTGGCTGACATTTTTGTTCGAATTCGTAATCGTTATTCATTAAGAAGCGTCTCTCCTATTCATGTCATTGAAAACATTCAAAAACCGATTTTATTTGTACATAGCGAAAAGGATGATTATATCCTGCCTGAGATGACAAAGAAATTATTCGACAAGAAAAAAGGAGATAAAATGCTATATATGGCGACCAAGGGGTTCCATGCCCAATCCTTTAATGAGAATCGTGAGGAGTACGAAAAAATCGTTGATGATTTTCTTATGAAATATGTAGATAAGGAATATCAAGATGTATAAGCAGGACTCTTTTTAAAGTATAAAATTTCCCTTTCTATAAAACATCCGCAGGAGTCTATGAATATAGTATCTAGTAGGAAAAGAGTTAGGGAGAGATACAAATGAATATATATGTTGTACGAAAAGGAGATCAACTTCGATCTATTTCACAGCGTTATGGAGTAAATATCAAGCAAATTATAGCTGCCAATCAATTATCCGATCCCAATGTGCTAGTCGTTGGTCAAGCACTCGTCATTCCATCTCCTGGTCGTGAGTACATCATTCAACCAGGAGACAATCTTTGGGCAATTGCAAAATCTTTTGGAACATCTGTTCAAGCCATTGCTGGAGCAAACCAAATATCTGATCCTTCTTCCATAAATGTAGGGCAGGTAATAACAATTCCTATTCAATATCATACGGTTCATGCAGGTGAAACACTATGGTCTATTGCTCAGCGATATGGAGTAAATACTACAGCGATTGCCGACATGAACTACATTATAAACCCATCTACACTTTATGTTGGGCAGGTTTTACGAATACCAGAAAAGCTCCTCCCTTTTAAAGAAGTAAATGCTTATATAACCAAACTTAATGAAAGCGGTGCTCAAGAGGTTCATCAGCTAGGCAGATATTTAACTTATTTGTGCCCATTTACCTACTCAATAAAAGAAGACGGGACTCTAACGGAACTAAATGAATCAGCTGTTTTGAATGCAGCTAAGACAGAACATATAACTCCATTAATGACCGTTACTAATTTTGTCAATCAAGATTTTAATTCCGATCTTGCAGCAAGTATTTTACGCAACGCCCCTACTCAAGATATATTAATTAATAATCTCCTTACAGTAATGCGTACGAAAGGTTATATAGGCATTAATTTTGACTTTGAATATATTTACCCAGAAGATCGTGAAAACTACAATGCCTTCCTAGAAAAAGTAGTAACAAAGTTCCATCCTAATGGTTACTTTGTTTCAACTGCCCTTGCCCCTAAAATATCTTCTGATCAAAAAGGGATCCTATATGAAGCACATGATTATGAGGCTCAAGGTCAAATTGTCGATTTTATTGTCTTAATGACTTATGAATGGGGCTGGGCTGGCGGAAAACCATTGGCTATTGCTCCAATTAATGAAGTTAAAAAGGTGCTTGACTACGCTGTTACAGTGATTCCGAACTATAAAATTTTGATGGGTGCTCCACTATATGGACGCGATTGGAAAATTCCGTGGCAGGAAGGGACCTTTGCAAAAACTATACGCCCACAACAAGCCGTTCTTTTAGCAAGTAAGTATGGTGCAAATATCGAATACAATCAAACATACCAATCCCCGTTTTTCCGATATACGGATGAAACAGGACAGCAGCATGAAGTATGGTTTGAAGATGCTAGGAGTGTTCAAGCAAAATTTGATGTCGTTAATAACTATGGCCTGCGTGGAATCAGCTACTGGGTACTTGGCAATCCGTTTCCGCAAAATTGGCTTGTTCAAGAGAATAACTTTAAGGCATATAAACTGATTTAATAGGTTATTCAAACAGTCCGTAAAAATTAAAATAGCATTCTTTTCCAATAGAATGTATTGCATTTTTTTCCGATTCCCTATACCATCATAGTAGCTATTGTTTATTTCTAGAAAGGATGATTGTTTATATGTCTAAAGTACAAATTAAAGTAAATGATAATGGATCCTATCGAATTACAGGCGATGTCGAGCTAATCGATCCGGAAGGAAATGTTTTCGAAACAAAGCCATCTTTTTCACTATGTCGCTGTGGCCTCTCCAATAAGAAACCATTTTGTGATGGATCACATAAAGGAAACTTTGAATCCGTCGTTCGTGTAAAGGAAGAAGAATAATCTGTTTAAATGTGAAATCCCGCGTCACAGAAACTATTCGTGAAATGCGGGATTTTATTTTGCCTTAGTTTTCCATAAATCGTATATCTACAATATTTTTTAATAAAATCGTATGAATCTCCTCAAATCGATCAACCATTTGAAGCTTTCCCTCTAATGGGTTGTAGTGTTGAATAACTCCCAAAACAAGCTCATGATGATGGTTGTGGTAATGAGTAACGGTTACCGTTTTTCCATACTCAATAGCCTCTGCCGCCATTTCATCCATAAGCTCAAGCTGTTGTTCATCTAGTTGCTTCTTCTGTTCATAGGTATCTTCCTTTGCCCAACCCCGAAGCATTTTCACATGCTCCGGCAGCATTAATGAATTCCATTTAATTCTACCGCGATCACGGATCATCTTGATCCCCTCCATTTTGATGATTATGCTTTATGCCCGCCTACTAATGCAGCGCGTTTTCTTGCAGTACCTGCTTCTGTATAGGAAATCGCTCTAAGCAGTGCACCCGCTCCATATCGGTCGCGAATCAGATCCACGACAAAGCCTAGCTCATGTTGTTTCACCCGATTTGGTTCAAATAAACTAAGCTGCAAGATGTTATCGTCTACAAGATTGGAGACAGCAATTGAAATTTGCCGAACGTTTTTTCCCGTATAATGAATATGAAATAGCTTTAAACAAACCTGATACAATTTCATCGTCACATTTGTCGGTTCATCAATCGTGTGTGAACGATAGAATCCCCCACCAAAGTCGGAATCACTATAACCAATACCTAAACTAATCGTTCTTCCTGCCTTCCCATGGGAACGAGTTCGGCGCGCTACTTCTTCACACATTTCTAATATGACATGTTTAATTTCATGTTCTTCTTTGTAATCACGCAATAAAATTTGGCTTTTTCCAAAGCTGACTTGCCCTTCCATAATGGGCGCACCCATTTCAGATAGATCGACACCCCAGGCATGATAATAAAGCTGATTTCCCATAATTCCAAAGGTTGATTCCAGTTTTTCTAAATCATACCGAGCGAGCTGTCCAACTGAAAAAATCCCCATACGATTCAATCGTTTCTCAAGACGTTTCCCAATTCCCCACATTTCTCTTAGGGGTGAAATCGGCCATAGCTTCCCGGGAACATCTTCATATGTCCATTCGGCAATTCCCTTCTTCTTTGCTTCAAGATCGAGGCATAGCTTAGCCATCAGCATATTAGGACCAATGCCGATTGCACATGGAAGCTGGAACTCCCGATTAAGCTCATCCTTGATTTGAGCGGCGATGGTATGGGCATCCCCCCAAAGGTGATCTGCTTTATCTATTTTAATAAAGCTTTCATCGACACTGTACACATGAATTGCTTCCTTTGGTACATATCGGTTAAACAAACGGGTAATTTCGGTTGCAATGCGCAAATATGTTGCCATTTTAGCCTCGACAATCTCAATGCGATCATCCTTTGGGATTTCAAATAATCGTGATCCTGTTTTAATCCCAAATTCCTTTTTTAACTTTGGAGAAGCCGCAAGAACAACACTTCCTTGCTGCTCCTTATTCCCTACGACCGCCAAGTAGCACTCTAACGGGTCATATCCTTCCATTACAGCTGAGCAGCTAGCATAAAAGCTTTTCATATCTACGCATAAAATCTTATGATGTGGCAATGTGCTGTAATCAACCGTCATGCTTTTCACCCTTTTTTAAAATGAATCATTTCCTCCTAACCAAAAACGAACTAACGTTCTTATTATATGTATTATTGTATGCGAATATACGTTCCTATTCAATCATCATTTTTTGGAAACTAGTGAAAAAAGTCCTGATGAAATACAATCATTCATGCCTAAAAAAGTATAATAATAAGGAAAAAGTTTGTAACAAAAGGGAGAACCTATGGATAAAAAATTTATTTTCAAGTTAATAAATCAATGTTTCAAACAATATCATTATGAAATGCAGACCTACGAAATCAACGAAGAAGATTATGAAGCATTATATAAGGAAATTTTGGAGGAAAAACAAAAGGATCCGGATACTGGATTGCATGATTTAGTTAATGATGTAGTTTACGCCTATTTAACGCAAAATTAATCACTTAATAGTAAAAAGCCTGCAAGTGCAGGCTTATTTTATGCGGATTTTTACATCTCCATGAATATAGGCTGGATAATCAGTGAGCTTTAGTGTAATCGGTTTTCTCGATACTGAATCGTTTATAGAATAAGGAAAACCTATTGTAGTACCACTTTTCGTGGAACCGCTCCACATGTATGATGATATTTCATGTAACTTCCCTGCGGAATCCGTATAACTGTTCTCAAACATTTGGTAATAAATTTCCTCGCTTAAATAAAAACCTAAATTATTCCCATATAATGCACCGGATTTTACTTTATATAATTTCCCATCCTTTGGTGCCTTAATAATTGTTTCTTTCGCGGGATCGACCACAACATTTACTTCGTCTCTATCCAATGCCCTAATCTTATTAAAAACTAAATAAAGCTTCTTCGGTTTTTCAAAGTAATTACTTTGTAAATAATAAGTTTTTTCGTTGTCACCCCAACGAGCAACTAATCCATTTTGAATTTTCGACCATTCCTCACCATGTTCATCGACAAGGCGAAGATCTTCTATATCAAAAATTTCCTTTGAATTTTGAGCAGGGAATTTCACGTTGATTCCAACCTTTGTTGGTGAAAACGTGACATGATCAATAAAAATTTGCTGATCCTCAACAGTAACAGTTTTTTGCATTTGAATCGTTTTTTTCTTGCTAATTTTACTTCGATCAATGGAAAAAGGGATTCTCCATTCTGAGGAAAAACCTGCTAATTTCATAACTAAAGTTAGCTTTTCATCGGAAATTGAGTTAGCAAAATCAACTGTATTTTCAACTAACTTTGTTCTACCTTTTTTCACTACGGCATCTTCATGACAACAAGAATAAGATATTTCGTTTAACTCTTCTCCATTTTCTTTCTCTAGATGGATACTTTTTGATGAAATAGGCTTCGAGGGCTTTTTATTTGTTTCAAAATAATAAAACATGACCATTTGCTCTTCATCGACAATAATCGAATCCAAGACTATTTTCATTCCTTCATGCTCATCTGATTGATTAATTTTTTGAACATATTCATTCCCGACTGCAGCCAATAATCCCTTATCATCGCGTATTAACTCAACAATAGACTCCATTCCTGGAATTTTAACAATATATGAAGCGAATGTGTCCGATACCCGAATAGAACCAAGAAAAAGAATAACTATAGCAGCTGCTGCAATCAGTGTTTTTATCCAAAAAGAACTGTGCTTTTTTTGTCGGTGTGCTTTCTGTATTCCGGTAAAAATTGCTTGATCTAATCGATTTTCTGGGATGGATATATCATCAAAATCCTTTTTCACACCTTGCAGCCTCTCTTCCTCCTTTTCAAACATGCTGTTCTCCTCCTTCCTCTTCTAATTGAAGCTTTAAACGTTGAAGACCTTTATAAAGCCAAGTTTTTACCGTTCCTTCAGGGTAATTTAAAAGACTCGCTATATCAGAAATTTTCATATCATGAAAGTATTTTAAAATGATCACGTTTCGTAACTTTTCATCCAATTGACCGATCGCCTCATGAAGCTCAGTATTCAAAATATCTTCTTTCCCGCCTGCAATAACCGACATATCTTCGTATTGAATGATTCGGTTACGCTTTTTCAGTTCATCATTACAATAATTGATTAAAATCCGAATTAACCATGTTGAAAAAAACTGTGGATTTTTCAATTTTTTAATCGATTTAAAGCTGCGACAGGACGTTTCTTGAATAGCTTCAAGAGCTGCATCTTCGTTTTTCATATAAGATACAGCGATCCTATAAAGCTGAGCTTTATGCTCCGATATTAATTGATAAAAGGCATTGGTATCGCCTTTTTGAGCTTTCTTAACTAGTGAAATATGATCCATCTCCTTCCCCCTTTCATGAATTAGACCTGTTACCCTTTCGAAAAGTTTTAGTTTTTAAAAAATTCATGCAAAAAAACCTCCCCTATCCACTTTTTTTAGGGAGGTCTGTTTTACTTCTTGTAAAAAGCTTTTCTTCCGATCCTTTCAACCATTCGGGGAAATAATGAATAAATGGTACTGCCAGCATTCATCCAATAAGGCGCATTGATTTCCCTTCGCTTTGTAAACATACATTCAACAATCTTCCTGGCTAATTTTTCAGGATTCAACATGAATTTTTCAATACTTTTAACATATGTCCCTGATTTATCGGCCATTTCAAAAAAATTCGTTGCAATTGGACCAGGGTTGACCGTAGTCAAAAAGACATGATAAGGAACGAGTTCCATTCTTACACTATTGGAATAGCCAATAACTGCATGCTTGGTTGCCGCATATACGCTTGATTTTGGTGTGGCCATTTTCCCAGCTTGTGAAGCAATGTTGATAATGTGGCCTGATTTTTTATCTCTCATAAAAGGTAATACTTCTTTCGTACAGGCCATTAATCCAACCACATTAACATCAAACATTCCCTTAATATCTGTAATAGTTGCATCGTGAGCCTCTTCAAAAACTCCATATCCTGCATTATTGACTAAAACATCAATCGTTCCAAACTCTTCTCTTATTTTTTGAAAGACAGCTGGGATTTGCTCATGCTTGGACACATCAAGAAACTGGATCCCACATCGGACAGAATGTTTTTTTTCAATATCCGCCTTCATGACTTTTAATTTTTCCACATTTCGAGCAAGTAATATGACACTGGCTTTATTTTCTGCACAAGCATAGGCAATCTGTTCACCAAGCCCTCCTGATGCACCAGTTATCACAACCGTCTTATTTTGAAGTCGGTGATTCATTATCACATTCACTCCTTTGAGGTAGATCTTCAGCTAATTTACCGAATAATGTACTTTATTCCCCCATCATTTAGCAGTAAAATAAGCAATCCCATCCTCATTAAACTTTTTCTCTGCAGCATCAATGGAAAGCAAGTAGTCTAATTGGGCGGTAGTTTCCGATAATGTTAGTCCCAGCTCTTTTTGATAGACGGCAGGGAATAATTTCTGGCATATATCAAATGTTGTTAAAGGTTCGGCTTTAATCATTTCTCTCACCTGCATGGCACGATCTTGTTGTCTTTGCAATCTTCGTTCAACTAATGAATGGACATTTTTGACTTCATTCCCATGCCCAGTAAAGGCGATAGAAATGTCATAATCAAAAAGCTTTTTCAGTGAAGCATTGTATTGCAATTGCGGTTTCGGACGTTCAGCCTGACTAGATAGCGGTGGCTCTAATAATGGATTGGAAGAAATCGTTGCTAATACATGATCTCCTGCTAGTAATGCTCCATCCTTTTCACGGTAAAACGATAAATGGCTTTGAGCATGTCCGAGTGTTTCCAGAACAATCCAGTCTTCAAAGCCTTCAATTCGATCACCTTCCGCAATAACATTCGTTAAGGAACGGTTTGCAGATAATTTCAAAGGAGATTTCCATTTCCTAAGCATTGAGGTGTAATCCCCTTGTAATCCAAATTCATGAAAAAGATTAAAATAAAATTGATCATGCACTTTGAAAAAGTCTTGATCTCTACAAAGATACGGAGCACAATATCGATGACCAAAAATCTTTAAATCATCTGGCATCCACTCAAGAAGACCTACATGATCTGGATGATGGTGTGTTAAAATAACCTGCTTAATATCATCAGGTGTATATCCTAATTGTGATAATTGATATGTAAAGGATTCCCAAGCATCTTTTGTTTTTATTCCAGCATCAATTAGTGTTAAAACATCCCCCTTGATTAAATACACATTAACATCACCTACTGCAAAAGGAGTAGGTAACGATATTTTTGCAATATTATCTATGAAAGTAACCATCTTACATCCCCTCTTATCTTATATTTCTATAATGTTCAAAAAGTACGATTACATATATTGTACATAGTTTGGCTGATGCTGTCATTATATTGATATAAAAATACAGAAAATTTTTAAAAATACTCTTGACAGACAAGCACATTCTTTTGCATAATCATAATAATTTAATCAATCATTGGCATTGACCAAGGCTACTAAATAAAAAATGATGAAAGAGAGTGAAGTTCACCGGCTGAAAGACTTCACCATCCGCTTTTTTATTGAACCTACCTTGAGAGCCTATTGGAAAACCAATACGTTTCCGGCGTTAACGGCTTTTAAGATGAATGTATGGCTTTAGATTATACATTTAATAAAGGTGGTACCGCGAAATTCCTTTCGTCCTTTTCGGATGGAAGGTTTTTTTATTTTTTGGATATGATACTCAAATTAAATTGGAGGGATATATGATGAAACTTTCATTCATTGGTGCGGGCTCTATGGCAGAGGCGATGATTAGCGGAATAACACAAAAAAAATTAATTGACCAAAAGAATATTTTTGTCACCAATCGATCAGACGAACTAAAACTCTCCATATTACAAAAAAAATATGGCATTCAAACGTCCTATCATATGGAAGAGATTTTAGATCAGGCTGACATTGTCGTCCTTGCTGTTAAACCAAAGGACGCAGAAGATGCATTATTAGCGATACGCCCTTATATCCATTCAACAACCTTGTTTATTTCTGTATTAGCCGGTATATCGTTAACATATATTGAGAGCATACTTAATTGTCCAATTATCCGTGCAATGCCGAATACATCAGCAGCTATCGGTAAATCCGCAACAGCGATTTCCTACAATAATAAAGTATCTGACGAGCAACTTAATATTACGATAAACCTTTTATCATCAATTGGAAACACTACTGTTGTGGAGGAGGAGAAACTTGATGCCATAACCGGACTATCAGGCAGCGGTCCTGCATATATTTACTATATTGTCGAAGCAATGGAGCAATCCGCCCATGAAATAGGACTTGAAAAATCAGTGGCAAAAAATCTTATCATCCAAACACTTCTAGGAGCAGCTGAAATGCTAACCACTTCAGAAAAATCTCCTGCGGATTTGCGGAAAGCAGTGACAAGTCCAGGGGGCACAACCGAAGCAGGGATTCGTGTGTTAGATAATAATCAAGTAAAACAAGCTTTTATTCATTGTATTAAAGAAGCTGCCTTACAATCAAAAAGATTGGCTCAGTTAAATCAAACAAGCCAGAAATAGTTATAAGCAAGTTTCTTCCCTCACGAATATCTACTTGCTATAATTCTTAGTTAAGAAATGTTAAGGAGGGAATCTTTTGGCTGCTAAGTTATTTGAACCTTATACAATAAAAAATGTAACTATTAAAAACAGAATTGTCATGTCACCTATGTGCATGTATTCTTGTGACAACAAGGATGGAAAGGTTACCGATTGGCATCGGATACATTATACGAGCCGCGCTGTTGGGCAAGTCGGTCTAATTATTCTTGAAGCAACAGCAGTGACACCGCAAGGAAGAATTAGCCCGCAGGATTTAGGTATTTGGGGCGATGAACATATCGATGGATTATCTGAGCTCGTTCAAATGATGAAAGCGCATGGGTCTACAACTGGTATTCAAATTGCCCATGCCGGAAGAAAAGCGGTATTAGAAGGCGAAATTCTTGCACCCTCCGCAATGGCCTTTAACGAAAAAAGTAAGACACCTAAGGAAATGAGCGAAAAAGATATCAAGGATACGATTGAAGCATTTAAACTAGGTGCTAAAAGAGCGAAAAAGGCTGGATTTGATGTTATTGAACTTCATGGTGCACATGGATATCTAATTAATGAATTCCTTTCACCATTAACCAATCAAAGAACAGATAGTTACGGGGGCTCTTCGGAAAATCGATATCGTTTTTTAAAAGAGATCATTGACGAAGTAAAATCGGTATGGGATGGTCCATTATTTGTACGTGTTTCGGCAAATGATTATCACTCAGAAGGATTAACACCAAATGATTATGTACAATTTGGAAAATGGATGAAAGCTCAGGGTGTAGACCTTATCGATGTAAGCTCAGGTGCAGTTGTCCCAACTAGAATCCCTGTCTTCCCTGGCTATCAAGTTCCATTTGCTGAAAAAATTAAAACTGAAGCACAAATTGATACTGGTGCAGTAGGACTAATTACCTCTCCATTACATGCAGAAGAAATCCTGCAAAATGAACGTGCAGATTTGGTTTTCTTAGCTCGTGAGCTGTTAAGAGATCCTTACTGGCCGCGAACTGCCGTGAAAGAACTTGGAGTAGAAATAAAAGCTCCAAAACAATATGAACGGGGATGGTAAGTAAACTGCTTCTAGGTTTTCTAGAGGTTAAATTGAAAGAAATCGGCGAGAAAGCCGATTTCTTTTTATTGTTTTGTCGTTCTTAACCTCAAACCTACTCTTAATTTTTTATAGGAATTTCCATAAAATCCTGAGCAATTAGGCTATTTGGGAAAACTTTCTTCGCTTCCTCCAATAACTGATGCCATTCCTCTTTACCGTATCTTGAGCTTATGTGTGTTAAACATAAAGTTTTCACATTTGCTTTTAATGCAATTTCAGCCGCTTGCTTCGTTGTAGAGTGAAAATAATCATAGGCCATTTCCTCGTTTCCAGCAGAAAATGTTGCTTCATGAATAAGGAGATCAACATCTTTAGCAAGTTTTACGGCATTTTCACAAGACCTCGTATCCCCTAATATAGTGACAACTCGCCCCTTTTGATTTGGACCAACATAGTCCTTTCCATCTATTATGCGGCCATCTTCTAATTGAACGACTTCTCCATTTTTGATTTTAGCATAAGTGGGACCTGGAGGGATTCCATCCTTTCGAAGCTTCTCAACGTCTAAAGTTCCCGCGCGATCCTTTTCTGTAATACGATATCCAAAACTAGGTATTGCATGCTCTAATAGTCCAGTCTCAACAAGAAATTGATCATCTTCAAAAATGATTCCCTCGTCAATTTCTTTAATGATTAAAGGATATTGAAGATGTGTTTCACTGACTTTTAACGATACCTCAATAAAATCATGAATCCCTTTTGGCCCATAAACTGTCAGCTCTGTGTCCCCTCCTTGAAAGGAACGACTGCCTAGCATCCCTGGTAATCCGTATATATGATCACCATGTAAATGGGTAATAAAAACCTTTTCAATTTTCCGTGGCTTAACAGATGTATGTAAAATTTGATGCTGTGTTGCTTCTCCACAATCAAATAGCCAAATAGATTTTCTTTCTTCGAGCATTTTCAAAGCAATTGAAGTGACATTACGGAGCTTTGCAGGTATACCCGCTCCAGTTCCTAAAAATAATATATCCAAAGAGGTCTCCTCCTCTATATTACTATCTGCTTATATTACTATATCTTATCAAATATAGCCGCAGGTAGGAATTAATAATAGTTGCGATTTACCATATTAACAGATAAAATTAAATATTTGAATGGGTTATTTTTTAAAATCTTATCATTTATAAGTATGAACCGTAATTATTGGTATCCTATAGTTAGAATGTAAAAAAGGAGAGAGTGAACAAATATGAGTCCGAACGAAGCTTCTACATCATTAATTATGATATTTGGTGCAACAGGAGATTTAGCAAAAAGAAAACTTTACCCCTCCTTGTACCATCTTTTTAGGAAAGGAAAATTAGCGAAACAATTTGCGATCATCGGAACCGCTAGAAGTCCTTGGACACATGAGCAATTTAGAGAGAATGTAAAAGATTCCGTTCTTACATCCATTGGAACGAATGATCAAATTGATGATTTTGTTTCTCACTTTTATTATCAACCTCATGATGTGACCGATACAAATTCATACATAAAGTTACGAGAATTAGCTGCTGAGCTTGATTCTAAATATTCCTTAAATGGAAATCGAATTTTCTATCTTGCGATGGCTCCAGAATTCTTTGGAACCATTGCTGATCATTTAAAAGCAGACGGACTAACTGACACGTTAGGTTTTAAGCGGTTGGTAATTGAAAAACCATTTGGTCATGATTTAGAATCAGCAGAAAGTTTAAATGCACAAATTAGAAAATCTTTTGCAGAAGAAGAAATTTACCGAATTGATCACTATTTAGGAAAAGCAATGGTACAAAATATAGAAGTTATTCGATTCGCAAATGCCTTTTTTGAGCCGCTATGGAATAATAGATACATTTCTAATATTCAAATTACCTCAAGTGAAAAACTAGGGGTGGAAGAACGTGCAAGATACTATGAAAAAAGCGGTGCTCTTAGAGATATGGTACAGAACCATATGCTTCAAATGGTTGCCCTTTTGGCAATGGAGCCCCCGATTCGTTTGACAACAGATGAAATCCGCAGTGAAAAGGTGAAGGTATTTCGTGCGCTTCGACCAATAGAGGGTGAAGAAGTAGATGAATACTTTGTTCGTGGACAATATGGACAAGGAACTATCAACGCTGATGAGGTTGTTAGCTACCGTGACGAATTAAATGTAAACCCTCAATCTAACACTGAAACATTCGTAGCTGGAAAAGTTATGATTGATAACTTTAGATGGGCTGGGGTTCCATTCTATATACGTACTGGAAAGCGGATGACAACGAAATCAACCAAAATCGTTATTCAGTTTAAAGATATACCGATGAATCTGTACAATAGGAATGAACAACTGAATCCTAATCTGTTAGTTATTCATATCCAACCAGAAGAAGGGATTACTTTACATCTTAATGCTAAAAAATCTGGTCAAAATATGCAAACAAACCCTGTTAAACTGAACTTTTCAAATGACGGAACAAATGGGATTAATACACCTGAAGCTTATGAAAAACTCCTGTATGACTGCTTACAAGGAGATGCGACAAACTTTACACATTGGGACGAAGTAGCCTTATCATGGAGATTCGTTGATAAAATTTCCGAAGTTTGGGAACATCAAACACAATCACAGTTTCCAAACTATTCTGCTGGTACAATGGGACCAAAAGAGGCAGAACAGCTTGTCCAGAAAGATGGATATTTCTGGTGGAATATTACAGACCTTGATGTTGAAAATTGCTAAATAAAATATCATATGAAAAGTAACCCATAAGTGTCTGACACTTTGCACCGGGTTACTTTTTTTCAAAATGGAACATTATTTTTCCATTTGCTTATGTTGTTATAAATGAATTTTTTTAGTAAGGAGGAAATGGTATGTCAGGACAACCAAATATAGATGATTACTTACAAAAAGGAATGTATGGGGAAAAACAAGTAAAACCAGATGAAAAACGAAAATTTTTAGGTACTTTTCGTGAACGTGTCATTATTGCCTTAAAAAATAGTCAGGTTATGGAAAATAAAGTATACACAGAAATAGACCAGTTGTTAAAAGCGAACCCGTGTGCAAAACTATTATTAAACGGAGAACTAAATTATCCATCCTTATCTAAATATATACAATTAGCGAAAAGATATGGTAATCCATATTCAATCGTAACAAATAATGATTCTAATACTTCCATCGGCTTAGTACTTGCACTTGATCACGCCATCAACAAAGAAGATATTTACATTACCACATCAAGTAAGCAACAAAAAGAAAAAGCAAAAAAGAAAGGGCTCCTGTCCTCCTTAAAAGGTGCTTTAGTCAAGGGTAAACGACAGCGTTAATTTTTATTTTTTCTTTTCTTAATTCCTTTTAACACTGCATTTTCGCCGTATTTTTCACGAAGTTTGTCTATTGCTTGATAAAGTGGTTCTTTAACAGCTATTTTTTCATAAGAAAATAAGTTTAATTGTTCCACTGCACTTTGCTGCTCTACTAAATCTTGTCCTGTTACCCCAAGTAAGCGAACAGGGTTCCCATTCCAATGCTTTAAAAATAATACTTTTGCAGCACTATAGATGTCTTTTTGATGAATAATTGGATTATTAAGTTTTCGACTTCTAGTTATGGTGCTGCGATTTTTATATCTAATCGTAATGGAAACATTCTTGGTTAAGTAGTCTTTCTTCTTTAACCGTTCAGCTGTTTCCGAAGATAAAGTTTCTAATACTTTTAATAATTCTTGTTGATTAGTAGAATCTTTCGGTAGCGTAGTAGAGCATCCCACACTTTTGAAATCATTTGCCGAGTTTGGATCTACTAATCGTAAATCAATTCCATTTGCTTTTTCTTTTAGCTGCTTCCCTCTGATCCCTAACAGTTTTTCTAACTGCATATCATCTGTATGAGCGAGATCTTTAATCGTATTGATTCCAACATTCAATAGTTTTTCGGCTGTTTTCTTTCCAATCCCATGCATTTCAATCAATGGGAGCGGCCAAATTTTCATTGGAATATCACGTTTTCGTAATATAGTAATCCCCATTGGCTTTTTCATGTCTGAGGCCATTTTTGCCAAAAATTTATTTGGAGCAATCCCGATACTGCAGGGTAAATCTAATTCACTCATTAATTGCTTTTGAATCATTTTTGCGATATCCATTGGTGACCCTATTTCATAGCTTTCGGTTATATCAATATACCCTTCGTCAATGGATACAGGCTCTACAAGGTCTGAATATTGACACAAAATATTAAACATTGCTTCGGATGCTAAACGGTATCTGCTAAAGTTTGGTCTTAATATGATTAATTGTGGACATAATTTCTTTGCTTCCCAAACTGACATGGTTGTTTTTACTCCAAACTTCCTAGCTTCATAGCTGCAAGTAACAACAATCCCCTTCCGTTCCTCAGGGTTTCCAGCAACTGCAATCGGTTTCCCTTTTAATGAAGAATCATGTGACATCTCCACAGAGGCAAAAAAGCTATTCATATCAACATGTAAAATGACTCTTCCGTTTTTTGGATAGTATTGCTTCATAAGATTCACCCCATGATTATTTCCACATAAAAATGCATGCTTTCACATGCATCTATACCTCTTGTTCCTGCTCTTTCATATATTCAAGAATATCTTTTATCCCATCTAATGAGCCTATGAAAAGATTCGGATCAATCATCATTATTAACCTTGATTCTAAATTTGCTACACTGCTAAAATATCTAGTTTTTGGATAAGCGATTAATCCTATTTGTTTTAAAACCTCTTTAGGAATATTTAAAATCTCATTTACTTCTTTGACAAGCAATCCTATCGAAAGTACTTCAGTTTTTAGCACAATTAATCTTGATTGTTCATCTTGTTGTAAAACTTGTCCATACAGTACCTGTTCACAATCGATGACAGGGATAAGCTCTTCTCTTGATTTTATGATTCCTCTCACAAATTGAGGCAAATTCGGAATCTGAGTCGCGTTTTCGAATTTTTCTATTGTTATAACATAATCAACTGGAATTCCGTATTCCTCATTTCCTGCTTGAAAAATAATTGCTTTTTCATTTACCTCCACACCCTAGTCCTCCAACCTTCATTTTGGAAACTAGACCGCTTATTAGTCTAGTTTCCATTTAATATTAGTCTATTGCCACTTCTTGAATAATTGCTATTACCATATCTGTAAGCTTTACAAGTTCCTCAACAGGCATACGTTCATTTGTAGTGTGAATTTCTTCATAACCAACAGCTAAATTTACAGTAGGAATGCCAAAACCAGCAATTACGTTTGCATCACTTCCACCGCCGCTTTGCTCAAGTTTGCATTCTCTTCCAATCTTCGCAGCAGCTTTTTTTGCGATTTCTACAACTTGGTCACCATCAGCAAATTTAAATCCTGGATACATGACCTTTATATCTACATCTGCTTTTCCACCCATTTCTACTGCTGCTTGTTCAAATGCTTCTTTCATTTTAGCAACTTGTGCTTCCATTTTTTCTGGAACTAAAGAGCGGGCCTCTGCTAATATATCAACACGGTCACAAACAATATTCGTAGCTTGGCCGCCTTCAAAACGTCCAATATTTGCAGTAGTTTCCGAATCAATACGTCCAAGTGGCATTCTTGAAATAGCTTTTGCTGCTATGGAAATGGCTGAAACACCTTTCTCAGGAGCTACACCTGCGTGCGCAGTTTTACCAAGAATCACTGCATTTACTTTTGCTTGGGTTGGTGCAGCAACAACCACATTTCCTACTTTTCCATCGCTATCTAATGCAAATCCATATTTTGCTTTGATAAGAGATGGATCCAGCACTTTTGCTCCAACAAGTCCGGATTCCTCACCAACGGTAATAATAAATTGAATGGTACCGTGTTCGATGTTTTCCTCCTTTAATACACGTAGAGCTTCAAACATAGCGGCAAGTCCAGCTTTATCATCGGCACCTAATATTGTTGTACCATCTGTCACGACATATCCGTCTTTAATAGAAGGCTTGACACCATTTCCTGGTACAACTGTATCCATATGAGATGTGAAATAAATAGTATCCACATTTTGCTTTGTTCCTTTTAATGTACAGATAAGGTTACCTGCACCATGACCAGTTTGTGACATTGTATCGTCTTCAAATACTTCTACACCAAGATCTTCGAATTTTTTCTTGAGTACTTTAGAAATATTCCCTTCATTTTTTGTTTCAGAATCAATTTGAACTAATTCTAGAAACTCATTCAGTAAACGTTCTTGATTAGCCATTTAAAAGACCTCCAAAAATATATGTATTCACTTAATAAGTATATCGCTAAATTGATTTATGGACAAATACGAAAAGCGAAAAGCGCCGCAGCTCTAGCGCACGGATTTTGTAGTCTTCGACTGAGATAAAGGAAACACGGCGAGGTAGTAAGGAGCCGATATTGACTTATCGTAGGGAGAAGACGAAGAAATCCGATAGGCGCTGGAGCTAGACATAGCAGACACTTTTCATGTCTATATCATTAGTAAATTTTATACTTTCTTACCTTTTAAAAAACCCTAACATGATGATGTTAGGGCCGAAGGTACGAATCGATTTCTAAAATGTAACTCTGTTATTTTTATAGATCGTTAAATTTTCTCGGGACCTGCTGCCATTGTGAAAAAATGCAATAATTAATGGTACGATAACTAGCAATATAATTGAGGTCATAAGTATAAGAAAAGATCCAGTCCTTATTTCTTTTTCTCCCACATTATCATGTTTCTTGATGAATGTATTAATGCTATCATTTATCTCTATTTTACTAGAATCTATCATTTTGTTTTCGGCTACATCATAATAGTATATTTGAGAATTATCCCAATAATATATTTCACCTCTTACTTCCTGAAACGAAATGTAAAGGACTTTTATATTTTTTTCATATTTCTCTTCATTTTCAATGACATTCGTATTCGTTTCCATTTCATCCAGCACTTTTGCTGAGTGATTGTCATAATAGGTAAATTCTTCTTTTAATGCTTTTTCAACTTGGTCCATCATAACATTTTCCCCAAAAACAGTGATACTTCCTAACGAAGAAAAAATTAGAGCCATAAATATTAATAAGCCAATCCGTTTCAATATCATCACCCCTAAATTTTTTAATTATTCATTCGTTATTTCTAGTCAATCACTTGGAACTTCTCGCCCCGAAAAAAATCTAATATATATTTCTATTCAATATTTTCTAATTATTCCGAAAGAATGTCAATGTATTTCGGATGTTTTTTTACAATAAATTACTCAAATGAAAAATGCTGCCTTGCATATTTCTTAGGCAGCATTAATATTTAAGATAAAAAATTAACAAATCTTTATAATGGAATATTTCCATGTTTTTTATCAGGTCTTTCTTCCTTTTTATTGCGCATCATTTCTAATGCTTGAATTAATTTTATTCTTGTCTCTCGCGGATCGATTACATCATCAACCATACCGCGAGACGCAGCTACATATGGGTTAGCAAATTTTTCGCGATATTCTTCAATTTTTTGTTTTCTTGTTTCCTCAGGATTGTCACTATTCTGAATTTCTTTTGCAAAAATAATATTTGCAGCTCCCTCAGGTCCCATTACAGCTATTTCTGCATTTGGCCATGCATAAACAACATCGGCACCAATTGATTTGCTATTTAAAGCAACATAAGCACCGCCAAAGGCTTTTCTTAAAATAACCGTGATTTTCGGAACGGTTGCTTCAGAATAAGCATATAAAATTTTTGCACCATGGCGAATGATTCCACCGTGTTCCTGCTTAATTCCTGGGAAAAATCCAGTGACATCTTCGAACGTAATGATCGGTATATTGAAAGAATCACAGAAACGTATAAAACGAGCAGCTTTATCAGATGAATCAATATCTAAGCCACCAGCCATAAATTTTGGTTGATTGCACACAAGCCCTACCACTTCTCCTCGAATTCTAGCAAATCCGACTACAATATTTTTCGCAAACTCCTTTTGAATTTCGAAAAATGTTTGTTCATCTACTACTTGATCAATCACCTTCCTAATATCATAAGGACGGACGGCATCAAAAGGGATAATATCCGTTAAATCCGGACGGTAATCTTCAGCTTCGTCCCATGGTTGAAGAGGAGTTTTTTCAGCATTATTTTGTGGCAGATATGTCAAAAGTGTTCGAACCATCTCTAATACTTCATCTTCGCTTTGAGCACGAAAATGCGCATTTCCACTAATGGTATTATGTACTTTTGATCCCCCTAAATCCTCGGAAGAAATTTTTTCCCCTGTGACAGTTTCGATTACCTTTGGACCCGTTATAAACATTTGACTTGTTTCATCAACCATAAAAACAAAGTCGGTAATCGCTGGAGAGTAAACAGCTCCGCCTGCACAAGGTCCCATAATCACTGAAATTTGTGGAATCACACCTGAATAAATCGCATTTCGGTAAAAAATATGTCCGTATCCATCCAGCGATACGACACCTTCTTGAATTCGCGCTCCTCCTGAGTCATTTAACCCTATAAACGGTGCTCCATTTTTTGCAGCTAAATCCATGACATTTGCAATTTTACTAGCGTGCATTTCTCCAAGTGCCCCGCCGAAAACAGTGAAATCCTGTGAAAATAAATAAATTGGCCGACCATTCACTTTTGCGTATCCAGTTACAACTCCATCACCTGGTCCCTCCACTTGATCCAAGCCGAAATCATAGCTTCGATGTTCTATAAAAGGATTTAGTTCAACGAATGATCCTGGATCAACTAATAAATCGATCCTCTCTCTAGCTGTTAATTTCCCTTTTTGGTGTTGTTTTTCAATTTTTTCATCTCCGCCGCCTAGTTCAATTTTCCTTTTCCGATCATATAAATCGTTGATTTTTTCATAAATATCTGTCAATTCCCATCGCTCCTTGATGTTAATTTCCAATACTAAGTATCCTAATCCTTCTTTTTCTCACATAATTCATATAAAACGCCGTGTCCTGATTTTGGGTGGAGGAAAGCGACCTGTGCCCCACCTGCACCTGGTTTCGGATTATCTTGGATCATTCGAACTCCCTTATGCTTTAATTCATTTATACGAGCCTCAATATCGTTAACTCCGAATGCGACATGATGAATTCCTTGTCCACGTTTTTCAATAAATTTAGCAACTGTACTTGATTCATGTAAAGGTTCTAATAATTCTATCTTAACATTACCTGCATCAATAAATGCTACTCGAATATTTTCTGACGGAACTTCTTCGATATGCAAACATTCAAATGAAAGCGTTTCCGTATAAAAAGACAAAACTTCATCAATTGAGTGAACAGCTACACCGATGTGATCAACTTTATTCATAACTATACCTCCCCAACTTGTAACAATATATACTTATACATATAGTGTCGAAAATCCTGCTAAATGAAAATAATTAATAAAAATGCCTTAATTCATTCAATATAGTCCTTGTCTTCTCCTCCGTGTATTTATAAAATAAGATAAGAGACTCTTAAATTGAGGAGTGAAAAAATAGAATGTCTAAAAGAGCACAAAAAATAGTTGTTTATTTAATGTTATTTGCTATGCTGGCTTCAACGGTATTAGTTGGGCTTTCATGGTTACTATAAGCTTAAATTCGAAAAGCGGAAGCGCCTTGATTAGCCCCGACAAGCAAATAACCTCCACCCATAGAAGTCAGCCCTTCGACTTCAATGGGTGGAGGTTATTTGACCTCGAGGGGCTAGGCGCTGGAGCTAGACAAATATAATAAAGTCCTTTGCTAAATTAAAAAAGCAAAGGACTTTATCTTTAGTGTGCTTTCACCTGATGTTTACTATGTGAGTTCTTACTGTGCTTAAAATTACTTTTAATCGTCAAATATTGCTCTATTTCTCTCATAAATTGAAATAAGCTTGCTCTTGCCTCAAACTCTTCCCGTGTTTTCGGAAGATCCATTTGGTTTATTTGCTCCCGCATAGAGTAAAGCTTTTTCAATCTTTCTATTGCAGTATTTTTCGGCTGAATATTTTCTTTCAAATCCTCTACAAAATCTGCCATCATCATTCTTTGTTCAATCATTGAAGAAATAGAAGTAATAACCGGTAAAGAACGTTCAATGATTTCGAACTGTTTTTCACGCATTTTAAAATATGAATAGAAAAAGGATTCATTTGTCACAAAGCGATTTTCCACATCTCGTAATGCAAGGCTTTTCGCTTTCTCAATGATATCCGCTGTTTCCGTAATTTCCTTTCCATCCCAAGTATTTTTATTGGTACGTAAGTAAAGAATGATTTCTTCAAAAATCTTTCGGAAATTATCTTCAATTTTTTTCTGATACTTTATCAATTGATGGTCTAGACTTGGCATATAAAGATTGATTATTAATGCTACTCCAATACCAATTAGTATGATTGCAAATTCATTCAAAACAAGATGGCTATCAATGCTTTTGGCTGCTAGGAAGTGCAAGATGATAACACTGCTAGAGACAACCCCTTCGTTTACCTTCAGGTAGACAGTACTGGGAATAAAGATCAATAAAACAAGTCCTATTACAAAAGGATGCTGACCGAATAGGGAGAAAAATAAAGTCGACAAAATCATTGCAAGGACACAGGCAGCAAACCGACTCCAAGCCGCTCTTATTGATTTCATTTTTGTGCTTTGGATACAAAGAATAGCTAATATTCCAGCTGAAAAATAGTTTTGTAAATGGAGTAATTGAGCGATATAAATAGCAATTGGTGTGGCAATTGCCGTTTTTAACGTTCGATATCCGATACGAAACATTCAGGTTTCCTCCATTTTTATTATGTATGATTATCTTTTAACTTTATCATGCTACAAAAAAAACCGGTTATGAACCGGATTTTTTGGTATGTTTAGAATATGTTTAGATTTCTTCACAATATTGATCAAAGTATTCTTGAAGTTTATTCACAACTGACATAGGATCATGTCCTTCTATTTCATGGCGCTCTACCATAGTCAAAAGCTCTCCATCTTTTAATAATGCAAATGAAGGTGATGATGGCGGATAACCTACAAAATAACTACGTGCCTTTGCTGTAGCCTCTTTATCCTGTCCAGCAAATACAGTAACTAATTGATCCGGACGTTTGTCATGGTGAATCGCATGTGCTGCAGCAGGACGTGCAATCCCTCCAGCACAACCACAGACAGAGTTCACAAGTACTAGAGTAGTTCCTTTTTGAGAAAGGGCTTGATTAACCTCATCTTCTGTTTTTAGTTCTTTATAACCAGAAGCAACCGCTTCTTCACGAGCTTGGCGAACAACATCATTCATAAATAAATTAAAGTCCATACTCATTCTTTCGCTTCCTTTCTTACTTATTCCTACATTCCCATAATAGCAGGTTTTCTTTTGATTTTACAAATATTCTATTCGATGATGGGATAACTTTTATACTTATTTAATTTTTTGGCTTTGTTAATGTTTATTGTTGATAAAATGACCTGTATAGGAAGCGTGAAGCGATTTGTTTACGTAGTAAACTTGCTGAACGCATACTATACAGGGTTTTATTAAAAACAACAACTTTGTTTAACAAAGACAATTTATTTGAAAAAATAAAGTTTAAAAGGTTAAAGTCTTTAGGAAGCGGGTATGATATTAATACATCTAGATCCATACCCCTAAACTCCCTAGATGTTTTTTGGATAGCGACTGATTAATCGCTGTCCTTTTTTATTAGAAAAGCGGAAGCGCCTTGGTCAGCCCCGACAAGCAAATAACCTCGAGGGGCTAGGCGCTGAAGCTGGACATAGAACCACTTATTTTCTTAAATATTTTTCAAAAAGAATATCAACAGCCATTGAAACAGTAGTATCACCGTCAATCACTGATTTTTGATAGAATGAAAGCCATCTTTTTATTTCAGGGTGCTGGTAAAAGGAAAATTCAAGTCTTTCGGTAATTTGAGAAAACATCCACTCCTTTGCCTGTATATTACGTCTTTCTGCAAAAACCCCTGATTGATATGTGAGATTATTAAATTTCGTAACCATATCCCATATCTCTTCGATTCCAATTCCATGCAAAGCAGAACAAGTATGTGCTCTTGTGTCCCATCCTTTTGTAGCCGGCATTAAAAAATGAAGGATTTGGTTATATTCCCTTCGCGTCTTTTCAGCTAAAGGTTTATTATCGCCATCCGCTTTATTCACAATAATCGCATCTGCAAGCTCCATAATTCCTTTTTTCATTCCTTGCAGCTGATCACCTGCACCTGTAATCGTAAGCAGCATAAAAAAGTCGACCATGCCTCTCACGATCACCTCACTTTGACCAACTCCTACCGTTTCTACGATAATCACATCAAAGCCAGCCGCTTCACATGCCAAAATCGTTTCTCTTGTTTTCCGATGAACACCGCCAAGTGTGCCTGATGATGGTGAAGGTCTAATATATGCTTTATCATTCCTTACAAGTCGCTCCATCCGAGTTTTATCCCCTAAAATACTACCTCCACTTATCGTCGAGCTTGGATCGATAGCCAGAACCGCGACTTGGTGGCCCCGTTCACACAATAACGTGCCGAATTCTTCAATAAAAGTACTTTTACCCGCACCAGGAACCCCTGTAATTCCAATTCGAATGGATTTTCCAGAATGTGGCAATAATTGACTTAACATCTCTTGTGCTTTTTGAAAATGATGTGCAGCATTACTTTCAATCAAAGTAATCGCTTTCGATAGCATCATTCTATCTCCCTGCAGAACGCCATTTACTAAATCTTTTACAGTAAGTTCATCTTTTTTTTGCTTTTGGAACGTTTTCCGAGGTGTTTTTTGAAATCCATCATGAGATGATTTCATTCCAGGCATATAAGAAGAAGTTTCATCGTCAGAATCTAACCATTCAGGACGTTTAGTGTCTGTCATTTAATCATTCACTTCCTCATAGCCTAAGCGATGATAAATTTCTTCAATAACCTTCCCGGCTGCTACAGGAATGACAGTACCAGGTCCAAATATCGCTGCCGCCCCATTTTCCTTAAGAAATGGATAATCTTGTGCCGGAATAACACCACCAATCACTACAACAATATCTTCCCGACTAATTTTTTCCAGTTCCGAAATCAATTGTGGTAATAACGTTTTATGTCCAGCAGCTAAAGAACTCACTCCAATAACATGGACATCATTTTCAGCTGCTTGTTTTGCTGTTTCTTCAGGCGTTTGGAAAAGAGGTCCAATATCAACATCAAATCCTAAATCAGCAAAAGCAGTTGCGATAATTTTAGCTCCGCGATCATGACCATCCTGCCCCATCTTCGCGATCAATATCCTTGGTCTTCTGCCTTCATGCTCCATAAATTGTTCTGACATTTCCTTCACTTCAGCAATTTCTTCTTCATTTGAAAAATGAGAGCTGTACACTCCACTTATTGAACGGATCACCGCTTTATGTCTGCCAGATACTTTCTCAATGGCATCTGAAATTTCTCCTAATGATGCACGTGCACGGGCAGCATTTACTGCTAATTTGAGAAGGTTTCCTTCCCCTGTTTTAGCTGCATTTGTAATAGCTACGAGACTCGATTGAACTGCTTCTTTATTCCGTGAGGCTTTTAGCTCTTTTAAACGTTCAATTTGCTTTTGTCTAACAATTGTATTATCAATATTTAATATTTCTAGAGGTTCTTCTTCCTCCAAGCGATAACGATTGACACCAATAATGGTTTCTTTACCCGAATCAATATATGCTTGACGTCGTGCTGCGGCTTCTTCGATGCGCATCTTTGGAAGCCCTGTCTCTATTGCCTTCGTCATCCCGCCTAAGCTCTCAATCTCTTCGATATGCTCCCAAGCTCTATTCATTAATTCATTTGTAAGCGACTCCACATAGTAAGATCCGCCCCAAGGATCAATCACATTTGTTATCCCAGTCTCTTCCTGTAAATACAACTGGGTATTACGCGCAATCCTTGCTGAAAAATCAGTAGGCAGGGCAATCGCTTCATCTAATGCATTCGTGTGAAGTGATTGAGTATGTCCCATGGCCGCTGCATGCGCTTCAATAAGTGTTCTAGTTACATTATTAAATGGGTCCTGCTCTGTCAAACTCCACCCCGAAGTTTGTGAATGTGTCCGAAGCGCAAGTGACTTTTCATTTTTTGGCTGGAATGGTTTTATTAACTGTGCCCAGATTCTGCGTGCGGCACGCATCTTAGCAACCTCCATAAAATAATTCATGCCTATCGCCCAAAAGAACGATAACCTTGGAGCAAAGGAATCAATATCAATACCTGCCTTCAGACCTGTCCGAACATACTCTAAACCATCAGCTAACGTATAAGCTAATTCAAGATCTGCAGGTGCTCCTGCTTCCTGCATATGATAGCCTGAAATAGAAATACTGTTGAATTTCGGCATCTTTTTTGATGTATATTCAAATATATCGGCAATAATTTTCATGGACATTTCAGGTGGATATATATACGTATTACGCACCATATATTCTTTTAAAATATCATTTTGAATGGTTCCTGCGAGTTTTTCTGGAGGCACACCTTGTTCCTCAGCAGTAACAATATAAAATGCTAGAATTGGCAATACTGCACCATTCATTGTCATTGAAACTGACATTTGATCTAGTGGGATGCCCTCAAATAGTATTTTCATATCCAAGATAGAATCGATGGCTACCCCTGCTTTCCCGACATCGCCAACAACCCTTGGATGATCTGAATCATACCCTCGGTGCGTAGCTAAATCAAAGGCAACGGACAAGCCTTTTTGACCCATTGCCAAATTACGGCGATAAAATGCATTACTCTCTTCTGCAGTAGAGAAACCAGCATATTGTCGGACCGTCCATGGCCGATTTACATACATGGTTGGATATGGACCTCTTGTATATGGAACCATCCCAGGTTTATCATCTAAATGTTCAACGGATTGAATATCTTCCTTCGTATAAAGAGGTTTTACGGCAATATTTTCATTGGTTTCGAACAACAGCGTATCAAAAGAATTTGTAATATCCCAATTATTTAAATCATTTTTATTAGATTCAATGAAGGGATCAATTGCTTGAAAATTAGGTTTACTATTCATTTATTTCACCTCCCACAGTTTTAACAGGGATGTTAATTTCTCTATCAAGTTTTGATTCATATAAATTGAACCTGAGATTCCACTTACTTTCAATTCAACTAACTTTTCATCAGAAAATTTACCAGCAATATCTAAGATTCCGTACTTATTTTGCTGTTTAAACCATTCTGCTATTTTTATAGCAAACTGTTCATATGATTCTTCAGTACCGCAAATGCAATAATAAAAGTATTTCGTTTCCTCTACAAATTTTTGTATTTCATTTAAACTATTGCATTCATTGCTCCATATAGCTTTTATTCCTCCCGCAGCTAAAAAACCAGAAACAAAATCCGCTTTTTCCTTATGGCTTTTTAATTTTCCTAAGCAAATTAATCCAGCTACAGGAGCTGCCCCACTCTTTTCAAGCACCACCGCTTGTTCTCTTAATTTTTCAAAAGCTGCTGCCATTCTAGTAGGCTTAATAGCTAGTTCTGTATTGCAGATATTCTCTTGGAAGGTTCCAGGGAAATGAACATGTTCAGAAAGATTGGCATAAACATTTGATCCAATAAGTGACTGGCTTCTAGTTTCAATATCCTTCATCCTATTTTCTAATATTTCTCTTATTTCCTTTTGAAGCCAACCTGATTCTAATACGTTAAGGATGCCACCTTTTGCATCTATTTCTTTAAAAAGCTTCCAGGATTTCAAAGCAAGTTCGTTCGTTAAAGTTTCAATATAATAAGATCCCCCGGCAGGATCACACACTTTATTTATATGTGCCTCTTCTCTTAGCAGCAATTGGATATTACGAGAGATTCTTGCTGAAAACTCATTCGTTTCTTGATAGGTTTCATCGAAGGCTGCGACATGAAGATAATCGATTCCGCCAAGTATAGCTGAAAAAGCTTCATTACCAGCACGTAAAACATTCACATAAGGATCCAGAGCAGATTTAGTAAATGTAGACGTTTCAGCACTGATTGTAACTTTTTGCTCATCTTGGCATATTTCATAAGCATTCGCGATCGTAGACCATAGCTTACGAAATGCCCGCAATTTTGCGATTTCCATAAAGAAATTCCCACCAATTGAAAAATGAAATACCATTTTATTAACCGTTTTTCTAGGATCCCAATTCTCACTTTTAAAGTGTTCAATATAGCATACAGCTTCTGCTAGTGCTATCGCGATTTCTTGCACAGCATTTGCCCCACCGTTATGGTATGGAGTTGTGTCAATTAGAATGGTTTTTACTCCATTCATGTGAATATCGGCTTCTTTGACTAGCTTAGTCCAGCTTTCAAACTGATCAATTGTTATGATTTCCGCTCTTTCTATCCCTCGTGAGATGATATCTGTACCGAAAACTCCTTTTAGCTGAGCACAATTTGGCAGCTGCTTTAATTTGCTGAAGATAGCTGGAAAATATCTTTTTGTTTGTAAAAAAATTGGAATTTCCGATAAGTCCACACCTTTAATATCTAGTAAATTCACTTGTTGAACATCCTTCATTCCATCTATATCAAACGAAAGAGCTTCTTGGCCCCGTTGTAGCACATTAGATAAAATCGGATGCAAATCATCCCAATTACGGTTATAAAGTCTTTGCGCTATTTTCCAATTCATTCGAAAATCCCCTAGTTCACGGAACCCTCGTGTATTTAAGCAAGAGCCTGGAATTTGCTCAATACTAGTCATATCAAGGTCTTCTTTCGTATACAATGGCTTTAAAATGATATTTTCATACGTCTTTTTCAATAAAGAATCAATACTTTTATTTTTAAGCGACACAATAGCCGAACTTTTCCATTCCTCTACAGAAAATGCTTGAAAAGATTGCCTTTTTAATTCATTAATATTTAATACCAAATTATTTCCTCCCTCCATCTATTTGTAACCGGTTTCAATTTTTATAAAATAATATAAATTAAGAATTGCATATTATTATTTTAGTATAAATAATGTTCTCAATCTAGGTTTAATTCTTTTTTTATCATCAATACTGGATCAAGGGAATGGAATTTTATAAACAATGAGGGAAATGGAAATAAATATTTAGAGACATGTTAAAAAGATAAAACCCGCCTTTATGTAAAAGACGGGTTTATTTTTAGTAAACTGAAGTTTCTTTTGAAATATTTTCAAGAATTTGCTTCACACGTTGTAGGAATCGGCCACAAACTAATCCATCTAGAACACGGTGATCGAGTGACATACATAAATTCACCATATCACGAACAGCAATCATGCCATTATTCATAACGACAGGGCGTTTTACAATTGATTCAACTTGCAGGATAGCTGCCTGAGGATAATTGATGATCCCCATAGATTGGACCGAACCAAAGGAGCCGGTATTGTTTACCGTAAACGTACCACCTTGCATTTCATCGGCTTTAAGTGTTCCTGTTCGAACTTTATTAGCTAGCTCAAAAATTTCACGTGCGATCCCTTTAATCGATTTATCATCTGCATTTTTAATAACAGGGACAAATAAAGCATCATCTGTAGCGACTGCAATCGAAATATTAATATCTTTCTTTTGAATAATTTTATCTCCCGCCCACATCGAATTGATTTGCGGGAATTCTTTTAAGGCTTGAGCAACCGCTTTAACAAAGAAGGCAAAATAAGTAATATTAAATCCTTCACGTTTTTTGAATTCTGTTTTGATTGAATCGCGATACTCAACTAAATTTGTTACGTCTAGTTCCATCATTGTCCATGCATGTGGAGCTTCATGCTTGCTTCTAAGCATATTAGTTGCTATTGCTTTTCGAACTCCACTCACCGGTATTTCAATATCACCAGGCAGGACAGGGATGTTCGCTGCTGGTACTGTTGGTGCAGCAGGTTTTGCTGTAGCAGTTGGAGCCGGTATATTCTGAACAGTCTGCTGTGGCTGTGCGACAACCTGCTCCTCCGCTTTTGGAATATTTCCAGATTCAATAATTTTTAATAAATCTTTTCTTGTTATTCGACCATCTTTGCCTGTGCCACTAATTAGAGATAAGTCGATATCATGTTCCTGAGAAAGCTTTAAAACTGCAGGTGAATAACGAGCTTTCCCGCTATTTTCTTCTAACTTTTTCACTTGCTTACTTTGTTCTTGAGAAGGAACAGACTCGTTTTGAATTGTTTGTTCCTCTGTAACATTAGTAGTCGTTCCTTTACTACCCTCAACATCCATTGTGCAAATCACTTGACCTACTTCTAACGTATCTCCCTCTCCGGCAATTAATTCTTTTATCACACCCGTAAAAGAAGATGGAACTTCAGCATTTACTTTATCTGTCATGACCTCAGCAATCGGATCATATTTATTTACATGGTCTCCAGGGGATATTAACCATTTACTAATCGTTCCTTCTGTTACACTTTCCCCTAATTGAGGCATCGTTATTTTTTCTATTGCCATGTGGGTACCTCCTTTTGCAAAAATGATTAATTAATATTCAGCTAATTCTCTCATCGCTTTTTCTACCTTATCTGGGTTAATCATAAAGAATTTCTCCATTGTAGGTGCATATGGCATTGCAGGAACATCCGGACCTGCTAATCTCATGATAGGAGCATCGAGATCAAATAAGCAATTTTCTGCAATAATTGCAGAAACTTCACCCATAATGCTTCCTTCTTTATTATCTTCAGTAACAAGTAAAACTTTCCCAGTTTTAGATGCAGCTTCAATAATTGCTTCTTTGTCTAATGGATAAACAGTACGAAGATCTAAAATATGTGCTTCAATTCCATCTTGCGACAAGCGTTCAGCTGCTTGAAGAGCAAAGTGGACAGATAGGCCATATGTAATAACTGTGATATCATCTCCTTCACGTTTTACATCCGCTTTTCCGATAGGAAGTACATAATCATCATTAGGAACTTCACCTTTTATTAGTCGATAAGCACGTTTATGTTCAAAGAAAAGAACCGGATCTTCGTCACGAATAGCTGCTTTTAATAAGCCCTTTACATCATACGGGGTAGAAGGCATGACAATTTTTAAACCAGGCTGATTCGCAAATACCGCTTCAACTGATTGGGAGTGATATAAAGCTCCGTGAACTCCACCACCATAAGGTGCTCTGATAACAATCGGACAATTCCAATCATTATTTGAACGATACCTAATTCGTGCCGCTTCGGAAATAATTTGGTTTACAGCAGGCATGATAAAATCAGCAAATTGCATCTCTGCTATCGGTCTCATTCCATACATCGCAGCACCAATTCCAACCCCAGCAATCGCAGATTCAGCTAGTGGTGTATCAATAACTCGATCTTCACCAAATTGATCATACAGTCCTTGAGTTGCTTTAAAAACTCCGCCTTTTTTCCCAACGTCTTCCCCTAAAACAAAAACTTTAGGGTCACGCTCCATTTCTTCACGAATAGCCATTGTAACCGCATCAATATAAGATATTACTGGCATTTTTATACCCTCCTGTTCTCCTATAAACTAAAGCTCTGTTCCATATACGTATTTCAACGCTTCTTCTGGTTCTGCATATGGAGCATTTTCGGCATAATCGGTTGCTTCATTTACTTGTTTCATTATTCGATCGTTGATTTCTTTTTCAAGTTGATCGTCCATCACACCTGTTTCTTTTAAGTAAGCCCCAAAAGTGATAATCGAATCCTTCGTTCTTGCCTCTGCCACTTCATCTGGAGAACGATATGTACGATCATCATCATCAGAAGAGTGCGCTGTTAGACGATATGAAACGGCCTCAATTAGAGTTGGCCCCTCACCACGACGACCTCTGTCTGCAGCTTCCTTAACTGCTTTATAAACTTCTAACGGATCATTTCCATCTATCGTTACACCAGGCATTCCATATCCAATTGCACGATCTGATACGTTTTCACAGGCTAATTGCCTTTCAATTGGGACAGAAATCGCATATTTATTATTTTCACACATGAAGATTACTGGCAATTTATGTACACCTGCAAAGTTTGCTCCTTCATGGAAATCACCTTGATTCGATGAACCTTCCCCGAATGTAACAAAAGTAACTAAGTTTTTATTCTCCATTTTACCTGCTAGAGCGATTCCAACAGCATGGGGGACCTGTGTTGTAACAGGAGATGACCCAGTTACGATGCGATTTTTCTTTTGACCAAAATGCCCTGGCATCTGGCGACCTCCAGAATTCGGATCCTCCGCCTTTGCAAATCCTGACAGCATTAGTTCTTTTGGAGTCATTCCAAAAGTTAAAACAACACCTAGATCACGGTAGTATGGTAAAACATAGTCATTTTCACGGTCTAAAGCAAAAGCCGCTCCAACCTGTGCAGCTTCCTGCCCTTGACACGAAATAACAAAAGGAATTTTTCCGGAGCGATTTAATAACCACATCCGTTCATCTATTCTACGTGCCAACAGCATCGTTTCATACATCTCTAAAACCATTTCGTCACTTAATCCTAACTCTTTATGTCGATTTTCAGCCATAGTTCATTACCTCCCATTGAAAGATCATTTTTTTAACGTTCATGAATGAATTGCTTTCCCATCAGCTGCTAAAGCTGCTTCACCAATCGCTTCACTTAGTGATGGATGTGGATGAATGGTATGTGCAACCTCCCAAGGTGTTGCATCTAGCACACGAGCAAGACCGGCTTCAGAAATCATGTCAGTAACATGAGGTCCAATCATATGGACACCAAGAATGTCGTTGGTATCTTTATCTGCAACAATTTTCACAAAACCGTCCGATTCACCATACACTAATGCTTTACCAATTGCTTTAAAAGAAAATTTACCAATCTTAAGATTATATCCTTTTTCCTTAGCCTCGTTTTCTGTTAATCCTACACTAGCCATTTCAGGATTACTATAAATACACTTAGATATTAAGGTGTAATCTATTGGAGAAGGATTTTCACCTGCAAGATGTTCTACTGCAATAATTCCTTCGTGTGATGCAACATGTGCTAACTGAAGGCCACCAATTACATCACCAATTGCATAGATATGAGATTCTTTTGTTTGGAAATAATCATTTACCTGTATAAAGCCTTTTTCAACTTGTATATCTGTATTTTGTAATCCAATATTTTCTGTGTTAGCCATTCGTCCTACTGAAACAAGAATCTTTTCTCCAGTAAAGATTTGTTGTTCCCCTTTAATCTCTGCTGAGATGGAAACTTCTTCGTCCGCTTTGACTATTGTTTCAGGCAATACTTTTGCAGAAGTTACAATCTTAACACCTTTCTTCTTCATTATTCTCGCTATTTCTTTTGATATTTCGTGGTCTTCTGTAGGGACGATTCGATCAGCATATTCTATCACGGTTACATCCACACCAAAATCATTTAACATTGATGCCCATTCGATACCGATTACGCCTCCACCAACAATAATAATAGATTTTGGTAACTTTTGCAGTTCAAGTGCTTCATCAGAAGATAATATATATTGCCCATCGATATCTAAGCCAGGGAGGGATCTTGGACGGGAGCCAGTTGCAATAATAACGTTTTTAGGGATCAGCATTTCATTTTCATTACCATTATTCATTTCAACGGAAATCGTTCCTGGCATAGGAGAAAAAATAGATGGTCCTAAAATTCTCCCTATTCCTTCATACACATCAATCTTCCCTTGCTTCATTAAATGTTGAACTCCACGGTGTAATTGTTCAACTATCTTACTTTTTCTCTCTTGAACACGTTGAAAATTAAGCTTTATATCACCAACAACGATTCCGAATTCCTCGCTTCGTTTCGTCGTAGAATAAACCTCTGCACTACGGAGTAAAGCTTTACTAGGAATACACCCTTTATGGAGACATGTTCCACCTAGTTTTCCTTTTTCAACAATTGCTGTTTTAAGTCCTAACTGTGATGCGCGAATGGCAGCAACATAACCACCAGTTCCACCACCTAGGATGACTAAATCATATTCTTGAGCCAAAGTTTTGCCTCCTTCTTTTATTTAGGCTGTTTTCGTAAAGAATGTTGCTATTTCGTATAATGTATAAAAGCCTAATATAGTTTGGTTTCAGGGCATCTTTTCTTTGAAAAGTGCATCTACCTAAATGATTTGATATTTTGTTATAAAGATTTTCGATTCAAAAGCAACAAAGTTAAAGAAAAGAGCCTTTATTTAAGTTATATCTTTACCACTTATTTTTTGTTTGGATACTCTTTTACTTTTTCCTCACCCGTTAGAATACGGAGCGTACCTTCCGCTAAGGCTTGCAGCTCATCTTCACCAGGATGAACAATTACATCTGCAATCCAATTAATATATTCACTAATCATACTTACGAATTCTTTCCCATAAGCTAGACCGCCAGTTAAAATGATAGCATCGATCTTTCCTTTTAAAACAGCTCCGGCAGCACCAATTTCTTTAGCAATTTGATAAGCCATAGCATCATAGATAAGTTTTGCCTTTTTATCGCCCTGTTTAATCATCTTTTCTACTTCAACAGCGTTATTTGTCCCAAGATAACCGACAAGGCCACCATGACCAACTATTTTTTTCATGATTTCTTCACGATAATACATTCCAGAAAAACAAAGATCGATAAGATCACCAACCGGAACAGTACCTGCTCTCTCTGGACTAAATGGTCCTTCACCATGTAAACCGTTATTCACATCAATAACTTTTCCATTTTTATGAATACCAACAGTGATTCCACCACCCATATGAACAACGATACATTGAAGATCTTCATATTTTTTTCCTAATTGCTTTGCTACTCGCCTGGCAACCGCCTTTTGATTTAAAGCATGAAAGATGCTCTTGCGCTCAATTAAAGAAAATCCAGATATTCTTGCAATTGGTTCTAATTCATCGACAACGACTGGGTCTACAATAAAAGCTGGAATATTTAACGCATCAGCAATTTCATAGGCAATAATACCACCAAGATTAGAAGCATGCTGTCCTGCATAACCCGTACGTAAATCATTAAGCATCGGCTCATTTACCGTATATGTACCGCCTTCTATTGGACGTAGTAATCCACCTCTGCCACAAACCGCATTCAGTTTAGAGAGGTTTATCCCTTCTTCATCCAATGTCTCTAGAATTGTTTGTTTACGAAATTCATATTGATCGGTTATGGAATTTAAAGATTGCATGAATTCCATTTCGTGTCGAATTGTTTTTTCTAAAATTGATTTATCATTTACAAATACACCTATTTTAGTTGATGTCGATCCAGGATTTATCACTAGAATTCTATGTTCGTTATCTAACAAAGCTGTTACCTCCATTTACTTTCATACACGAAGGAAACAAAGAACCGTTTGAAAACAAGCTTCTCTTACCAAAGTGGAGTATATTAAGACTTCCAAATGGATTTGTGCTACTTTTATCATTCAGGTTATTGAATTGTTCTTCATGCGTAAAAACATATCAATGAACCAGCAAGGTGCTGATTCATTGATACATGATTTTATTGAAAATTAAGCACGGTAGCTTAAAATGTGTCGATTATTAAGCAAGAATTGACTTCTTGATTTTGCTACTTTTGCAATTCTCTCTTCAGCCATCCGATCAGCAGCTAAATAAGTTGGAATTCCATCACGTCTTGAAATTTCAATTACTTTCGCCACATTATTATAAATTCCTTCTACTTTCTTCATTGCACGTTCGTGATTATAACCATATAATTCATCAGCTACATTTATTACACCACCGGCATTTATTACATAGTCTGGTGCATAGACAATTCCCATTTCATGAATTTGATCACCATGACGAGTTTCTTTTAATTGGTTATTTGCAGAGCCTGCAATGACTTTTGCTGTTAATTGTGGAATTGTATCATCATTTATGATAGCTCCCAATGCACAAGGTGCAAAAATATCGCACTTCACTCCGTATATATCGTTAGGATCAACTGCTTCTGCTCCGAACTGTTCAACCGCTCTTTGAACTGCCTCTTTATTGATATCTGTAACAATTAATTTTGCTCCTTCTTCATGCAAATAGCGGCATAATTCAAAAGCAACATTTCCCACACCTTGAACTGCAACAGTTAATCCCTCAAGTGAATCAGATCCAAAAGCTTCTTTTGCTGCAGCCTTCATTCCAACATAGCAGCCGTAAGCTGTTACTGGAGAAGGATTACCAGAAGAACCGAAAGCAGGAGAAATACCTGTAACAAAATTCGTCTCTTCATGGATTAAATCCATATCTGCAACAGTTGTACCAACATCTTCCGCTGTAATATAACGGCCATTTAGTCCTTGAATAAAACGACCAAATGCACGGAACATTTCTTCACTCTTATCTTTACGTGGATCTCCGATAATAACTGTTTTTCCGCCGCCTAAATTTAAACCAGCTGCTGCGTTTTTATATGTCATTCCTCTCGCTAGGCGAAGTGCATCTTCAATAGCCGCATCCTCTGAGGCATATGTCCACATTCTTGTCCCACCTAATGCAGGTCCTAAAGTTGTATCATGGATAGCAATAATGGCTTTTAAACCAGATTGCTCGTCTTGACAGAATAATAATTGTTCATAATCATATTTTCCCATATATTCAAAAATTTTCATTTTATTTTCTCTCCATCTCTTTATTATTTACCGAACAAATAGCGAGTGCCAATGAGTATAATTTACTTTCAGCACTGTCGGCTCTTGAAGTTAGCACAATTGGTGCTTTTGCTCCAGCAAGAACTGCACCCACCTTAGCTTTTGCAAAATAGATTAATGACTTATAAAATACATTCCCTGTTTCTAAATTTGGAACTAGTAGAATATCAGCTGCACCAGCAACATCACTGCTAATCCTTTTGTGTTCTGCTGCATCAACTGAAATGGCGATATCAAGTGCTAGAGGACCATCTACAATGCAATTAGAAATTTGTCCTCTCCTATTCATTTGAGTAAGAGCTGCTGCATCCAAAGTTGCCTGCATATCGGGATTAATAACCTCCACCGCAGCAAGTGCAGCCACCTTTGGTACTTCTACACCTGTAGCTCTTGCAATTTGAACAGCATTATTGATAATTTGAACTTTTTGTTCCAAATCTGGCTCTATGTTCATTGCTGGATCAGTAATGAATAATAATCGATTAAATGACGGTATTTGAAAGGCAGCTACGTGTGACAATGCCTTTCCTGATCTTAATCCATTTTCTTTATTTAGGACCGCCTTAAGTATCATAGATGTAGGAATATTGCCTTTCATTAATACTTGAGCATGCCCGTTTTTGACTGATAAAACCGCTTGGTTTGCTGCATCAGCCAAAGATTCAGTATGTTTAATTTTCACTTCATCATGATCTATGAGGTTCGAGAAATGAATTTTCATTATATGCTGAATCTTGTCTCTAGCACCAAATAAAATAAAACTAGCAAGATTTCTCTCTATCGAAAGTGAAACCGCTTCCAATACCTCGAAATCCTCTGCAGATGCTATTGCGATTCTTACTTTGTTTTGTTGGGTTGCTTTTTGAAGTATCCTGTCTAAGTCCATGTCTGTTGCCTCAACCCCTTTTTAATGTTTGCCTCCACATATATAACATGCAACTTTCGTACCAACATGATTATACCACTTAAATTAAGTTTTATTAACTTAAAGCTTTCTTTTTGCATGCAATATTTTTCACAACGTGCAAATTACTGCATGTTGTTATTTGCAAGATTATATTTTTCAATTTTATAATAGAGATTCCTGATAGAGACCCCTAGTTGTTTAGCAGTAGCTGTTTTATTTCCTTTATTTTGTTCTAAAGTTTGTTTAATAACATTTCTCTCATAACGCTCTACTAATGTTGTCAGATCCTGGTCTGGAGCTATTTTAATTGAATGTGGAGAAGCATTTAGAAAATGTTTGTTATCGGTTAAAACTGCTATATGCTGAAGATCAATTTGCTTTTCATTATATCCCATATATATAATAGCTCGCCCTAATATATTTTCCAGCTCACGCACATTTCCTGGCCAATTATATTCCATAAGCTCTGACATTGCTTTTTGCGTAATCCCTTCAACATTTCGACCATAATCTTGATTTAGTTTAAGAATAAGTTTTTCGCATAATAACGGAATCTCTTCTTTTCTTCTCCTTAATGGAGGGATTTGAATGGGCATCCGATTTAACCGATAGTATAAATCCTCTCGAAAAGTTCGATCTGCAATAGCTTTTTCTAAATTCACATGAGTTGCCGCAATAATTCTAACGTTGATCGGGATTGGTTTTGTCCCGCCGACACGGACAATTTCATTTTCTTGTAATACCCGTAATAGCTTTGCTTGTGTGTTTGCACTTAACTCACCAATTTCATCAAGAAAAATACTACCGTTATTTGCTTCTTCAAAAAACCCTCTTTTCCCACCTCTTTTAGCACCTGAAAAAGCTCCTTCTTCATAACCAAATAATTCACTTTCTAATAGTGATTCTGAAATAGCTGCACAATTAACACGAATAAATTTATTATACTTTCTGTCACTGGCATTATGTATTGCATGAGCAAAGAGCTCCTTACCTGTACCGGATTCTCCACGAAGCAATACCGTAGCAGGTGTTTTCGCTCCTAGTTTTGCCTGTTCTACTGCAATATTCATTTCTTCTGAATTGGATATGATATCTTCAAAGGTGTACTTCGCTTCTAAATTTCTTATGATTTGTCTAGCACGATCCAATTCCTTTGTTAAGGACTGAATTTCAGATACATCGTGGATAACACCAACACTACCCTTTAATATTCCATCTACAATAATAGGGGCTACATTTACGATAACTTCCTTTTTCCCTGGACCCACTCGCATCTTTGTACCCCGAATAGCTCTCCTTGTTTGAAGTACCTTTAAATGAATGCTTTCACCTTCAGATATATCTGCTGTCGCAGGTTTTCCGATCACCTGCTCTCTCGATAACCCAGTAATTCGAGTATATGCGGGGTTGATTAAAATTCCTTTCCCGTTTTCATCTACTACAGAAATTGCGTCATCACTCGATTGAATAATCGCTTCAAGCATCGTTTGAATGTCTTTTAAATTGGTTATTTCTTCTGCTAAGTTTACCACTTCAGTAATATCTTTAAAGACAGCTATTGCGCCAATAATTTTATTTTTCTCATCTATCATTGGTATTCGGGTAGTAATTATTTTTGTTCCATTATCAAGGATAGTTTCTTGATTTATTTCGGTTTTTCTAGTTGCAATAATTCTAGGGAGCTGACTCTTCGGAATAACTTCTAAAACATGCTTCCCTATAGCTTTAGAAGCAGGTACCTCGGTCATTCTTGCGGCACTTTTATTAAAGAAAATAATTTTCCCTTCAGTATCGATAACCACCATTGCTTCATCAGTAGAGTTAAGAATTAAATGATGCTGATAGGTTTCATTTTTTAATTGTGTAATAAGCTCCTCTTTTTCATCCATTAAGGTTGCTAACAAATATGCAACACTTCCTGGAATTAGCACCATATGCTTGCTGCGTAATTCAAGGATTTCCTGATATACCGTCTGATCACCAGTCACCTCAATGATGATATCAATGGAATCATTTAAAAAGTTTCTCCAATTATCTCCAGTAGGGATCTTATTTTTTTCAGCTAATTGAATCCCTTCAGCACTGTTATTCGGATCGATAACTGCGTTAATTTTGAAAAATGTACTATCCTTAAGCATTTTTAAAATTGCCGCCCCGCGTTTACCACCACCAACTAATAAAACATTTTGCAAGATTGTTCCTCCCTAACAATGCAATCTTTTTCATACTTTATTTTAAGAGTTGTATTAATGAATTTCAAGTTTTAATAAGAATCCAAGAATTCAATAGCAAAATAATTTCAATGTTATATCATTTTTTGTTAGAATTGACTTGGTAATTATGCTTATTTATAAATAATAGCGTGTTCAAAAAGGAGGACAACTTTTTGAACAACCTCTATAAGGAGACATTTTCATGATACGATTAATTGCACTAATCATTTTAGTCATTCCTGGTTGTTTTGCAGCGCTTGGAATTAAATTAATGAGAGACATGACTTTCGGGATTCTTCAATCACCTTTCCCATATCTTTGGCTTCAATTTCTTATTGGATTTATTTTCTTTATCGGCGGCTTAGGATTTATTGCAGGTTTTATATTTTACCGTGACCGGAAAAGAAATAAAGTTCAAAAACGTTTTAGAAAAAAGAGTAATATATAATAAAAAAAGCGCAAGTGCCGCAGCTCTAGCGTACGGATTTTGTAGTCTTCGACTGAGATAAAGGAAACACGGCCAGGTAGTAAGGAGCCGATGCCCGCTTATCGTAGGGAGAAGACGTAGAAATCCGCTAGCCGATAGGCGCTGGAGCTAGATACAGCAGACACTTTTCATGGCTAATATCCTTAGTAAATTTTATACTTTCTTACTTTGTAAAAAAATCTGCATAAAATCTGCAGATTTTTTTATTGAAGTTTTACATTTTACTTATTTTTCGTCTAATTTTAATCGCTTTTTCAGGATAATCAGTAATGATTGCTGAACATTTGACCCGAATTAATCTTTCAATTTCATTATCTTTGTTCACCGTATATGGCCGAATAGCGATCCCATTTTCAATAGCCCCATTAATAATCATATCTGAAGCAGATTTAATATTAGGATGAATTCCTTTCGCTCGGATCGCACGTGCGTAAACCCATGGCATATACAAACTATCTGAGTAAAGTGCCGCAGTCTCTATTTCTGGGGCTAACTGGTAGCAGTGAATGAGTGAATAATGATTAAATGACGAAATGATGATACGCTCTTCATATTGATAATCTCTAATCAGTTGGATTACTTTTTCCTCTAAGAAAGGATATTCTATCTTACCATTTTTCAATTCAATATTACAAAGAAGGTCATTCCCTCGCATCCAATCAAAAATTTCCTTTAAAACTGGAATTCTTGGAACTCTTATGAATGACTGAAATGTTTTAAATTTATAACTTGCATTCAGTTCCTTAATTTCTTTAAGTAGCAATTGATTAACAAACCCTTTTCCATTTGTTGTCCGATCTACTGTTTCATCATGAATTACAACAATTTCTCCGTCTTTTGATAAATGAACATCTAGCTCAATTCCATCTGATCCACTTTTTTCAGCAGCTAAAAAAGCTTCCATTGTATTTTCAGGGTGTGTCCCGGCTGAACCACGATGCGCAAAAATAAGGGTCATGTTGTCACGTCCTTCTAATAATGTATATATTTAGTTTAATATATATATAAAAACAATAACACTAAATAGTGGAACAAAGGTTGTAAATTTTTAGTAAAAAAATGATTAATACTTAACTTACTTTGATAAAACCTCCTGGCATATCTCCACATTGAATCTATATACATAATATAAACAGATACAATATAAGGAGTGCGTCATGAAGAAAGTTGTATTAAAATTTGTCGTATTAATCATTTTAACTATTCTATTTTTTGTCCTTTTACAATATCAACCAACGAATAGCTTTATTAAAGTAGAAATTGTTGAAAAATATTATTCTCCCCATTCAAACGGAAAAGCCAAAGGAGTTAAAACAAGGAAAAGTGTTCCGGTAGAAACAATTCCAAATGGTCAGGCAGCATGTTTGATGGAGTTTAGCAACGGTCAAATTTTAGAAATGGATTGTGATACCTATTTAAGGTATACAATTGGGGAAAGAGTAAAAATAAAGTTTATAGATCATCGATTAATAGATATAAGAAGAAAATAAGGAAGCGTATACGCCTTATTTTATTTATCGTTTTGATGTAAAAAAGAGGGCATAAAATACGCCCTCTTAATTGCGATAACATGAGATGGAGTTACAGTTATTAAGTAATTATTATGATGCTTTATGTTCTAAACGCAATTTATCTGCCACCATGGCAATAAATTCACTATTTGTAGGTTTAGCCTTGGACATGCTGACGGTATAACCAAATAATGAGGAGATGGAATCAATATTACCACGACTCCAAGCTACTTCAATTGCATGACGAATAGCTCTTTCGACGCGGCTTGCAGTGGTATTATATTTCTTAGCAATATCAGGATATAACACCTTAGTGATTGATCCTAATAGCTCGATATCGTTATACACCATCGAAATAGCCTCTCTTAAATATAAGTATCCTTTGATATGTGCAGGTACACCTATTTCATGGATAATACTCGTAATGCTTGCATCTAAATTTTTAGGTTTTTGTTCAATACTGGTTCTTACGGTTGAAGGGCTTGATTTTTTCAAAATTGGACTTTGCTTCCCACTAACCTGACGAATTTGGTTTGCTAGGTTATTCATATCAAATGGTTTTAAAATAAAGTATGAAGCCCCTAGTTCTACAGCTTTTTTTGTTACATCCTCTTGTCCAAATGCAGTAAGCATGATGACATTTGGCATCTCACTTTTTTCACGAAGCTTTTCCAGTACACCTAAACCGTCTAAATGCGGCATAATAATATCTAATATTAGAACATGAGGTTTAGCTTCCCGCAATAAATCTAGACATTCTTGTCCATTATAAGCAACTCCGCTTATCTCCATATCATCTTGAGAAGAAATAAACTCCTCCAATAAACCTACAAGCTCACGATTATCATCAACAATAAAAACTTTAATTTTGTTCACTCCATGTTTCCTCCTCAATCAATCAACGCAAAATTTTTTATCTTTTCATATTTCTATATAAAACATTTTCGACAATGCCAATTAAATTCCTTCTAAAATTTGAAAATTTCTTAAAAAAACGATGATTTCTTTTATTTTCTCTTAAATTCTCTTGTTTTCGACCTTTTTCGTGTATCAGTATAATATTTGTCGAAAAAACTTATTTTTATCATAACATATTTAGTTAATACGTACTATTTACAAAAGAAAAAGCAAGCTGTAGAGGATTGCTCTATCAGCTTGCTTTTTCTTTTTGTTTTTTATAAATATTGATTCCAGCTTCACGAAGCATCCATTCAATGTGAACTCCATAACCAGATGTAGGATCGTTAACAAACACATGGGTAACTGCACCAATAATCTTGCCGTTTTGAATGATAGGACTCCCACTCATCCCTTGAACAATACCCCCTGTTTTTTTAAGCAACTTAGGATCGGTAATTTTAATAATCATTCCTTTTGTTGCTGGAAACTTTTGTGGAATTGTGTTAACAATCTCTATATCATATTCCTCGACTTTATTCCCTTCAACAACTGTTAATATTTTGGCAGGGCCTTCCTTCACTTGATAAGATAATGCTACAGGCATTGGTTGATCGTATTTACCATTTGAAACATTCTTTTCTAACTTCCCAAATATTCCAAATGGGCTATTTCTTTTTATATCACCAATTACTTCATGATCTGATGAAAAACGAGCAAGCTTTTCCCCTGGTTTTCCATCACTGCCTTTTTCTATTGAAGTAACAGTGGATTTTAAAATTTGCCCTTTTTCAACTAATATCGCCTTTTTTGTATCCATGTCAGATATTACATGTCCTAGTGCACCGTATTTTTTTGTCTTTGGATCAATAAATGTCATTGTTCCAATTCCTGCTGCAGAGTCTCTTATATATAATCCGAGCTTATAGGATTGTTCTGATTGATCCTTTTCTGGATTAAGATTTGTTCTAATGATTTCCTGTTCTCGTTGGATAGTAATATTTAATTGCCTTCCATCTTCACCTGCTTTTTCAACTATAGGAGCTACATCTGACATATTTTCTATTTTTTCCCCATTGATTGAGGTGATGATGTCTCCTACTTTGATTCCTGCTTTTTCACCAGGAGAAATCTTTCCAGTTTTTGTTTCTACAAGATGGTGCCCAACTACTAAAACACCTAAAGTGTTTAATTTTACACCTATCGATTGGCCTCCTGGGATGATCTTGAAATCTTTTATTACATTTACATCAACTTTTTTTATTGGAATCCCGGCATATTCTAAAAAAACTTCACCTTCCCCCGCCGAATTTCCTTTAATATTTATCGATTGTTTTTGTGCACTTACATCTACACTTTCACCATTTGCAAATACTTTAGCTGATACTCTAACTGCTTTTGTAATATTAATACCATCACCTTCAAATAAGGTGATATGAGTCGGTATGTGAAGATAATCTTGAAACGGTTTTGAAAATCCTAATAAACATAGTGAAACAAGGAGAAATCCGCCTAACATTTTTCTTAGAAATTCTATTTTCAAAATTTTTCACTCTCCTCGCTTCTAGTCCACACTTTTTGTTATATAGATGAGCCCTTTTCTTTTTTTAGGGCTACAATTTTAATTTAGCCTTGATACGGGTGAAATATAACAATAGAATAAGAAAAAAGCTACCCATTGCTGGATAGCATTTCAAATTTCTTTTTTAGTATATGCTAGTTGCAATAACTCTTCAGCATGTTCCTTTGTTTTATCAGTGATTTCAACTCCTGATATCATTCGACCTACTTCAGTTACTTTTTCTTCGTATTCAAGGGTTTTTACTGTCGTTCTTGTACGTCCTTCTATCGTTTCCTTCATAATAAATAAATGAGTATCAGCCATTGCCGCCACTTGAGGGAGGTGTGATATACAAAGTACTTGAGAATTTTCTGCAACCAGGTAAATCTTCTCTCCGATAGCTTGTGCGACCCTACCGCTTACTCCTGTATCTACCTCATCAAAAATAATTGAGGTTATCCCTTGATGCTTTGAGAATATTGTTTTTAATGCTAACATCATTCTTGATAATTCTCCACCCGAAGCAACTTTATTTAATGGTTTTAATGGCTCTCCCGGATTCGTCGAAATATAATATTCCATTACATCTAAACCATCTTTACGGAATGGTTGAATCGTGTCATTTTTATACATTTCAGATGATTTTATAAATTTTGCTTCAAATACAGTTTTATCCATATAAAGCTGTTTTAATTCATTATGAATGGCTTTTGTTAATTTATCTGCCCATTTTTTCCGCAAGTCACTAAGTTGCTTTGCTTCAAGATACAAATCCTTTTGAAGCTGTTGTACTTTCGATTGTAATTGCTCAATGTGACTTTCCCTATTAATAATAGTTTCAATTTCCTCTTCAATTTTCGAGCTATACTCTAGTATTCCCTCTATAGTACCGCCATATTTTCTTTTCAATTGATTAATTTCGTTTAGTCGACTTTCAATTTCATTTAAACGTTCAGGATTAAACTCCAAACTGTCATATTCATTGCGAATGGTGCGACATGCGTCTTCAAGTATGTAAAAACAATTTGAAACAGATTCTAATAATGGTTCAAAATCTTTTTCAAGTTCTGCAGCTGTTTCAAGCTGACTCATGACTAAACCAATCCAATCAAGACCTTTTTGTTCGCCTTGTAATGCTCCATAACTCGTTTTTAATGATTCAAAGAGCTTTTCAAAATTCATAAGTTTTCTTTTTTCTTCCATTAATTGTTCATCTTCATTTAATTGGAGGTTTGCATTTTGAATTTCTTGAAGTTGAAATTGGATTAGATCTAATCGATGTGCCATTTGCTGTTCATTTTCACTTAAGCCTTTTAAACGAGAAATTGTTTGTTCATATTTTTTAAAGAGAATTCCATAACTTTTTAAAGCTTGATCAATTTCTATACTTCCGTACTGATCGAGGAGTCTTAAGTGGAATGCCTCATTCATTAATTCCTGATGTTCATGCTGTCCATGAATATCAATTAAAGTACTGCCAATTTCTCGCAAAATAGCGATGGTGACCAGTTTTCCATTAATTCGACAAACGCTTTTTCCTGATATTGAAATATCACGTTGGAGAATTATCATTCCCTCTTCAATATCAATTCCAAATCCTTGTGCCCGTTCGAAACAAGGGTGTGAATGATCATCTAATATGAATAGCCCTTCAATTTCAGCCTTTTTTTCCCCATGACGAACAAATTCTGATGAACCTCTTCCACCCACTAATAAATTTATCGCATCTATAATGATGGATTTTCCTGCTCCTGTTTCTCCTGTTAGGACAGTTAAACCTTTTTCGATGGATAAAAAAAGTTCATCGATGATGGCAAAATTTTTAATGGATAATTCCTGTAACATTAAAACTTCACCTCATTTTTTCAATAACGTTTTTTCTTTTCTTAAAGCATATCTAAAAATCTTTGTGAAAGCATTTGTGATTTTTCTTGATCTTTGCATATTATCAAGCACGTATCATCACCGCACAGCGTTCCAATAATTTCTTCCCAATCAAGGATATCTATTAGTGCACCTAGAGCATGAGCATTTCCTGGAAGAGTTTTTAGAACGATTAAATGACCTGCATAATCAATACTAATGAAAGCATCAGTTAACGTTCTTTTTAACTTTTGCATTGGGTTAAAACGCTGATCTGCGGGAAGGCTATATTTATATCTGCCATCCATTAGAGGAACTTTTACTAAATGTAATTCCTTTATATCGCGAGATATCGTTGCTTGAGTTACATTAAAACCAGCCTTTTTTAATTGATCAACTAATTCATCCTGAGTTTCTATGTCATTATTAGCGATAATTTCTCGAATTTTAATTAGTCTTTGTCCCTTATTCATCCTCATCCACCTTTATCAAAAATACAGTAAAGCATTCAGTCACATTTTACTTTCATGTTAGCTTATTTTTGTCAAAATGTACACTTTAAAGACGAAATATGATAGTTAGTGTACCTATTTTATTATATTTTTTATACAAATAATCGAAAGGCTTTGTTAACCAATGTTTTGTTTCTGATAAAGTCCTGTAGGGTATGCGTTTTAGATTATTATACTTTCGTAAAAAATCGCTTCACGCATACCCTATAGGCAATTTTATAAACAAAGACTATTAATAAAGCCATTAGAAAAGAACAGACCGTTATTGATCTGTTCTCCCAGTTAGTTGTTTATGCGCTTCTTCCACTACTTCTTTTATTGTAACACTTAACTGGTTTATACCTTCACCATTTTCTATATTCTTTCCTGACCACTTTAAATGAACTAAAAATTCAATATTACCTTCTCCTCCTGTTATAGGAGAAAATGATAATTGAGCGACATCATAGCCCTCTTTAGTGGAAAGCTGAACAATTTTTTCAATAACTGCTTCGTGTACCTTTTTATCCCTGACAATACCTTTTTTGCCTACTTGTTCTTTTCCAGCCTCAAATTGCGGTTTAATTAAAGCGATGATATCACTTGTAGGAACTAACAAAGTTTTCAGTACAGGTAAAATTAAAGATAATGAAATAAAAGAAACATCTATCGTTGCAAAATTTGGCATTTCTCTAACTAAGTCTTTCGGTGTTACATAACGAAAATTCGTTCTTTCCATAACGACAACCCGCTCGTCCTGTCTGAGTTTCCATGCTAATTGATTGTATCCTACATCAAGGGCATAAGACATTTTCGCTCCATTTTGAAGCGCACAATCCGTAAAGCCTCCTGTTGAAGAACCGATATCTAATAATATTTTATTTTGAATAGAAACATCAAAAACCTGTAGAGCTTTTTCGAGTTTTAATCCACCCCGACTAACATAGGGTATGACCTTTCCTTTTATTGACAAAGGAATATCTTCATTTACTTTTTCACCAGGTTTATCAAGGCGAGTCTCATTTGAATAAACTAAACCTGCCATTATAGCCCTTTTTGCCTTTTCCCTAGTTTCAATTAATCCTCTTTCAACTAGAAGAATATCTATCCGTTGTTTTTTACTTTTCATTTTTCATGCCCTTTTTTGTTTTTTAGGTGTGAAGGCTTTTATTCTCTTAACAACCTCATCAGTTGTTAACCCAATTTCAGAAAGTAATTCATCGACACTTCCATGTTCAATAAACTTATCAGGAATCCCCATCCTGTCTATTATGTTTAAGGTCCCATGATCATGTGCAAATTCAAGAACAGCGCTGCCGAAACCACCTTCAAGTACGGCTTCTTCAATCGTTAATATAGGCATATTCGAATCCAATAAGTCTTTTAGCATTTTTTCATCAAGAGGTTTAATGAAGCGAGCATTAATAACCTTAATTGAAAATCCTTGCTTTTGTAAAAGATTTGCAGCTTCAAGTGCCATTGGTATCGTCGTCCCGAATGTAAGAATGGCTGCATCCGTTCCTTCACGAAGAATTTCCCATGTTCCAATCGGAATTGTACGAAGATCTTGATCTAATGGGACACCATATCCATTTCCACGTGGAAATCTCATTGCGATTGGACCATCGTTATATTGAATGGCTGTATTGACCATGTGCTGCCCTTCATTTTCATCTTTAGGCATCATTAATACGATGTTTGGTATATGGCGAAGAAAAGCGATGTCAAAAACACCCTGATGTGTTTCTCCGTCAGCCCCCACTAATCCTGCTCGATCAATACCTAAGAAGACATTCAAATTTTGCCTGCAAATATCATGAACAACCTGGTCATAAGCTCTTTGTAAAAATGTAGAATAAATAGCCAAAAATGGTTTCATTTTCTGAGTTGCCAAACCAGCAGCTACGGTCGCTGCATGTTGCTCAGCAATCCCTACATCATACATGCGATTTGGCAGTTCTTTTGCAAACTTTTCAAGCTTCGAACCGACCGGCATTGCAGGAGTGATTGCAACAATGCGATCATCTTTTTTTGCTAAGCGTAAGACCGTATCACTAACTAATTTACTCCATGCAGGTGCTGTATTTACTGGTTTAATTAAATCACCAGTTTCAATTTTGTATTGCCCAGTTCCATGCCAAGTTCCTATAGTATCGTTTTCAGCAGGCTTGTATCCCTTCCCTTTTTTCGTTATTACGTGTAATAGGACAGGACCTTTCGTTTTTTTCGCATTTTGTAATTGCTCGAATAAAGCTTCATAATTATGTCCATCGACTGGTCCTAAATATGTGAAGCCTAACTCCTCAAAAAACATCCCTGAAACAAGGAAATATTTCATACTGTCTTTAAGTCTTTCAGCAGTTGAAGCTAATTTACCGCCAACGGCAGGGATTTTTTTCAAAAGATTCTCTAGTTCATCTTTTGCCCACTGATATTTACTTGCCGTTCGGAGACGTCCTAAAATATTATGCAATGCTCCTACATTAGGTGCAATGGACATCTCATTATCATTTAAAATAACGATTAAATCTTTCTTTTCATGGCCGATATGGTTTAACGCTTCTAATGCCATTCCGCCAGTAAGAGCACCGTCCCCAATGATTGGTACGATAAATGATTTTTCACCCTTTAAATCACGGGCAATAGCCATTCCCATTGCAGCTGATAAAGATGTGGACGAATGCCCCGTTTCCCAAACATCATGCTCGCTTTCACACATTTTCGGAAAACCAGACAGTCCTTGATATTGCCTTAAAGTTGAAAATTGATCAGCACGTCCGGTTAATATTTTATGGACATAGGATTGGTGGCCGACATCCCAAATGAATTTATCCTTTGGGCTGTCAAAACATTTATGCAAAGCAATGGTTAATTCGACAACCCCCAAGTTAGGTCCTATATGTCCACCGGTTTTTGACAAATTTTCAATTAAAAAATGGCGAATATCACTACTTAGAGCTTTTAATTGTTCAGTATTCATTTTTTTTAGAAAGGAAGGGTCCTTAATCGATAACAGATCCAATATGGATCACTCACTTTCATTACATAGATTTTACTTTAATCATTATCACTTTTTTCTTTTATTATAACGTTGTTTAAGAAAAGAGCCTTTTTTTAATAATATCTCGTTATTATATCATATTTTACTTACTTGCTCATCTTTCCTTCAATGATCTCTTTCTTCAATTAAATCAGCAATTTCTTCGAGTAATCTGGTATTTATATTAAGGTCTTTTATTATTTCTTTAGCAATACTAGTATGAGAATGGAGTCTTTCTTTTGCCCCCTCCAATGTTAATAGGGCAGGATAAGTGCTTTTTAAATTTCCTGTATCACTACCTATCGGTTTTCCTATGATTTCTTCATTTCCTTCTATGTCTAAGATATCGTCACGGATTTGAAAAGCTAGTCCAATATTTTCTGCGTATGTTTTCATTATATCAATTTGTTCATTTGATGCTTCAGCAATGATTGCTCCTGCTACAACACCAAATGATAATAGCTTTCCAGTTTTATTTCGATGAATATATTCCAATTGATCTATTGACAGATTCTGATTCTCTCCTTGCATATCTGCTACCTGTCCACCGACCATACCTTCAGGACCTGAGCATTGTGCTAAAAACTCAATAATCCTTACCTTTTGATCTGGCGATAATTTCGGATCCTGTGCAATAAGTTGAAAGCTGTAGGTTAGTAAACCGTCCCCTGCAAGAATGGCATATGCATCACCAAATACTATATGATTCGTTGGTTTCCCCCTTCGTAAATCATCATTATCCATAGCAGGCAGATCATCATGAATGAGTGAATAAGTATGTATCATTTCAAGCGAGCAAGCTGTAGTAATTCCCTTACTCACATCTTGTCCAAATGACTGAAGAGTGGCTAAAAGTAATATTGGCCGGATTCTTTTTCCACCAGCCTGGAGCGAATAATCCATGGCGTCCTTTATGATTTGAGGAGCATTTAATACTGAAATGTAATGAGAAAGTTCCTTCTCGATTTGCTCATTAACCTGCAACATAAATGATTTTAAATTCGTATTATTCAAGCTTAATCCTCCTCTTTGATGATAAACTCCTCTTCACCATTATCTGTAATAACCTTCGTTAATTGTTCTTCAACTGTTTTTAACTTTTCATGACAAAGCTTTGAAAGCTCCATCCCTTTTTTGTAAATATTTAATGCTTCTTCTAACGGGACATCCCCTTCTTCTAATCGCTGAACAATTCCTTCTAATTTTTCCATCGCTTCTTCGAATGATAATTTGTCTCCCATATATTTCAATCCTTTCTAACGTCTTCAATCGAACAAAATAAATTTCCATCAGATAAAACTACTTGAATTTTATCTCCACTTTTTGTTTGGTTAACACTCTTTATTATTTCTTGGTTTTCCGAATATGCTAAGCTATATCCTCTTTCCATTACTTTAAGTGGACTTAAAGCCTGCATAGCAGTGAGCGCTTTAGCAAACTCTTGTTGTTTTTCCTTTAAAATTAATGATAATTGCTTATACATGTCTTTTTTCAGCCTTCCGTATTTTTCTTTACTGTGCTGAAGCTGTAAAAGAGGCTGATTCCTTTGCAGGCGTTGTTCTAAATGTTCAAATTTTGTAAATCGCTGCTCGACTGCCTGTTTCATTTCGCGAGAAAGTCTTTCTGTTAACCCATCTATTTGTTCCATTTTCTGTTCATACAAACGATTTGGGTTCCGTAACACATATGAGTTAGTTACAAACTCCAGTCTTTTTCTTTCGTGTCGTATAATATCTGCAAAGCTACGAATAAGTCTAGATTTTCTATTTAAAAGCTTTTCCATTAATTCCTCTATATGTGGTACTGCTAATTCTGCCGCTCCAGTTGGTGTTGGTGCACGAAGATCAGCTACAAAATCTGCTATAGTAAAATCAGTTTCATGTCCTACAGCGGATATGATTGGAATATTAGATTCGGAAATAGCCCTAGCAACGATTTCTTCATTAAAAGCCCATAATTCCTCAATCGATCCACCACCGCGACCAACAATTAATACATCAACATCCTTCATTTGATTCATTTTTTCTAGTGCATCAACAATTGATTTGGCAGCATTTTCTCCCTGGACCAAGGCAGGATGCAAAATGATTTTACCAATTGGGTACCTTCGCTTAATGGTGGATATGATATCACGTACCGCAGCACCAGTTGGCGATGTAATCACACCGATCGCTTTCGGATAAACAGGAATTTTTCTTTTCCTTTCAGGAGCAAATAATCCTTCCTTTTCAAGTTTTTCCTTGAGTTGCTCGTAAGCTAGATATAACTCGCCAATACCATCCGGCTGCATTTCCTTCACATATATTTGGTATTGTCCGCTGCCCTCATATACCGTTATCTGGCCTTTTATTAATACATTCATGCCATTTTCGGGCTTGTACTTTAATACTTTGTTAGAGGATGAAAACATTACAGCTAATATTCTAGCTTTGTCATCCTTTAATGTAAAATACATATGACCACTAGAATGCTGCTTAAAATTTGAAATTTCGCCTTTAACATAAATATTAACTAAATAAGGATCCGCATCAAATTTTCGTTTTATATATTTTGTTAAAGCCTGTACTGTTAGATATTGATTCAAAGTCATCGTAACACCCTTTTTTATTTGAAATGGTTTCGAAGTACGATTCACCAATTTAGATATGTACAAAACAAAAGCTGCTTCATGTGAAGACAGCTTTTTGCTTATATTATACATCTTTATGTGTGTATTATCGATGTTTTAATACATCTTTGGCAGATTTCAATGTATTTTGAAGTAACATGGTTATAGTCATTGGTCCAACCCCGCCTGGAACAGGTGTGATGTAAGAAGCTTTTTGTTTAACAGATTCGAAATCCACATCTCCACATAACTTCCCATCTTCATCTTTGTTCATACCGACATCTATAACTATTGCTCCATCTTTCACATATTCATCCTTTATGAACTTTGCTCTTCCTATTGCTGCAACTATAATATCTGCCTGATGTGTAATACGAGGAAGATTTTTAGTTTTAGAGTGACAATAGGTGACAGTTGCATTTTCTTTTAGAAATAATTGACCAGCAGGTTTGCCAACAATGTTACTTCTACCAATAATAACTACATGTTTTCCTTCAACTTCAATCCCTTTCATACGGAGCATTTCCATAATTCCATATGGTGTACATGGTAGAAATGCATCCTGTCCTATCATCATTTTGCCAACATTAATTGGATGGAAACCATCAACATCTTTTTCAGGAGTAATTGCTTCAATCACTTTTGCATCTGATATATGCTTAGGAAGTGGCAATTGAACTAAAATACCATGTATTGTTTCATCAGTATTCAGTTCGCGAATTTTATTAAGCAGGGCTTCTTCAGAAATGGTTTCTGGAAATTCGATTAGAACCCCGTGCATCCCCATTGCTTTACAACTTTTTTGTTTATTTGTTACATACGTTCTTGACGCCGGGTTGTTCCCTATTAAGACTACGGCTAGTCCAGGAGTAATCCCTTGTTCAATTAATTCTTCGACCTCAAGCTTTATATTTTCGCGTATTTGAAAGGATATTTCTTTTCCATCAATTATATTTGTTGGCATTTTTTCTCCCCCAATTATCGAAATTTATTTTGCTATATTGTCCTTAATTTTTGAAAGCACCCCATTAATAAACTTGGTTGACTGATCATCAGCAAAACGTTTAGATACCTCTAATGCTTCATTTATCGCAACATTAGCTGGCACTTCATCCACATAAATTAGTTCATACACGCCAAGACGCAATATATTTAAATCTACTTTTGCCAATCTTTCAATTGTCCACTTTTCAAGATACTTTGAAATCGTTTCGTCAATATCTTTCATATGTAGATAGGTCCCATTAACCAAACTATTTAAATAATCGTCACTTTCATCGTTTTTTAACGTATTTTTGATTGCTTCCTCCGGTGATACTTCATTGATATCTATTTGAAATAGTGCTTGAAGTGCTTTTTCCCGTGCTGTTCTTCTTTTCATTTTTATATAAAACTCCTTTGTTAAATATAGGTATTATTCATTATCAACAAATCTACCCAATATTAATTAATTTACCATTAATTATTTTCACTAAAAAAATAATAGCATAAAAAGAACAATGAAAGCACGATTACTTTAACAATTTAAGAAAAATAGAAAAGCGGAAGCGCCTTGTTCAGCTCCGACAAGCAAATGTTCTCCACCCATAGAATTCTGCCCTTTGACTTCTATGGGTGGAGAACATTTGACCTCGAGGGGCTAGGCGCTGGAGCTAGACCCAGACCAAAAAAAATAGCCAAAGGCACACCTCTGGCTATTTTCATTTTATAATATTTCCGATTCAAAATCGTTTTCTTGCTTTTGCGTATCAAATTGAATTCCGACTATATGAATATTTACTTCTTCTGCTTCTAAAGCTGTCATGTTCAATAATGCTTGTCGAATATTATCTTGAATCTTCGTTGCAACTGTAGGTATCGAAACACCAAAGTTCATGGTGCAGTATACATCAACTTTAATACCTTCCTCTGTTAAGTCTACCTTTACACCTTTTCCATGGTTTTTTCTTCCTAATCTTTCCGCTACTCCAGTTGCAAAGTTGCCACGCATTTGAGCAACCCCCTCTACCTCAGAAGCGGCGATTCCAGCGATAACCTCGATTACCTCAGGTGCGATTTCAACTTTTCCTAAACCGTTTTGGCCGTGTTCCATTTCTAACATCGAGTTTGTTTCAACCATTTGAACAATCACCTCCATATACGATTATTATTTCATTATATCGTATTTTTCTAAAAACTTCGTATTAAAGTCACCTTTTACAAATGTTTCATGCTCTAACAATCTTAAATGAAAAGGAATAGTAGTATGGATTCCTTCTACTGCAAACTCACTTAAAGCGCGCTTCATTCTTGCTATAGCTTCCTCCCTAGTTGAACCATATGAAATAACTTTCGCAATCATGGAATCGTAATAAGGAGGTATCGTATAACCAGGATATGCGGCAGAATCAATTCGAATACCTAATCCACCTGGCGGTAAGTACATTTCAATTTTTCCTGCTGATGGCATGAAATTCTTGGCAGGATTTTCAGCATTAATACGACATTCGATGGCCCAACCAGTAAAAGTTACATCTTCCTGTTTGATTGATAATGGTTTTCCAGATGCAACAAGGATTTGTTCCTTAACTAAGTCGACCCCTGTCACCAATTCTGTCACTGGATGCTCAACTTGTATTCTCGTATTCATTTCCATGAAGTAGAAAATTTTGTTTCTGTAATCATAAATAAATTCGATTGTTCCAGCCCCAGTATAATCAACTGCCTGTGCTGCTTTAACAGCTGCCTGTCCCATTTCTTCTCGAATTTCTGGTGTAAGTGCAGGTGAAGGTGATTCCTCTAATAATTTTTGAAGTCGTCTTTGAATTGAGCAATCACGTTCTCCAAGGTGAATAACATTACCATGGGTATCGGCCATAATTTGAATTTCAACATGTCTGAAATCCTCAATATATTTTTCGATATATACTCCTGGATTACCAAAAGCTGTAGCTGCCTCTTGCTGAGTAATATTAATACCTTTAATTAATTCTTCCTCTGTTTTTGCCACACGGATACCTTTACCGCCTCCACCGGCAGTTGCCTTGATAATTACTGGGTACCCCATTGAATTTGCTAGTTCTAACGCTTCGTCTATATCATTAATAATTCCTTGTGATCCAGGAACAATTGGAACACCTGCTTCTTTCATCGTTTCTCTAGCAACATCTTTAGTTCCCATTTTGGAAATCGCTTCAGGACTTGGACCTATAAAGGTAATATTGCATTCACGACAAAGCTCAGCAAAGTCAGCATTTTCTGCTAAAAACCCATATCCTGGATGGATTGCATCACATTCAGTTATCTTCGCGATACTTATAATATTTGTTACATTCAAATAACTTTCTTTCGATGCCTTTGGTCCAATACAATAAGCTTCATCTGCTAATTGCACATGTAGTGCATCTTTATCAGCTTCAGAATATACAGCTACTGCTTCAATACCTAAGTCACGGCAGGCCCGAATAATTCGAACCGCTATTTCACCGCGATTGGCAATTAATACTTTTTTAATCATTGATGTTCGCTCCTTACTTAGACTTCACCAAGAATAAAGGTTGTCCATATTCAACAAGCTGTCCATCTTTCACCAAGATTTCTACAATCTCGCCTTGGACTTCTGCCTCAATTTCATTAAATAGCTTCATTGCTTCAACAATACAAACTACTGTATTATCCTGTACGGTTGATCCAACTTTCACGTAAACTTCACTATCAGGTGATGGGGATTGATAGAATGTCCCTACCATAGGAGAAACAATTTTATGTAAGTTTTCATCTTGTTTTACAACAGGCTGTTCCACTTTCTCTGCTTTTGGTTCATTACTAACAACTGTTGGTTGGGAGACAGGAGCAGATACCACTGGTTGTTCAACAATACGTGATTCTACTACTGCAACACCAGAACGTTTTTTCATTTTAATAATTGAACCATCATTTTCAATTTCAAATTCATCAATATTTGATTGATCGACAAGTTTAATTAACTCACGAATTTCTTGTATTTTCATAATCTTAAACACCTCTTTAGCAATTTTTAATAAAATTTCAGGATAAGTATATTATTACTTAACATTATCCCGTTGTAAGATACCTGCTGTCAAACTTCTTAAAGAAATAATGGCTGTCAGGATGAATTGTGACTTACTAATAATATCATACGATAAGACTAAGTGAAAATTCAATAATTGAATAGCAACTAACATTTTTATCCTTTAAAAACATCTGTTGAAATTGAAAAGCCCCCTTTTCCAAGAAAAAGAGGGTCTTTATAAAAAACTTATGGCTCAAAATCTACTGCAACTTTTTGAAAGTTACCTGCCTCTTCAGATACTAAGCGAAGGATTTGATTAGCCGCTTTTTTATCATGGTCTTTTGATTTTACAGTAATTTTCATTGAATTATTGTCTAATCGGACAAGCACATCCTCATATCCTTTTGATTTTATAAGATTTTCTATAACTTTTTCTGTCTGCGCAGCTTCAGTTAGCTTTTGCATTTCATCTAGCGCTTTGCTTCTTTCATCCGCTGATAAGTCTGTAGATGCTAACTTATTAGTCAATTCGTCTCGTTCTTTACTTCTAGCATCTTGTCTATCTAATCGGATTTGCTCAAATACCTCATCACTTGGTTCTGTCACTACATTCATATTTGTTTTTTTCTTTCCCGTGTTCTTATCTTGTGCTACATTTTTAGCATTATTTTTATCAACAGCAGCCATATCTGATTTTTTTGGATCAGATGTAACATAATAGACGGACAATACGACAACTAAGCTTAGCATAGTTAACAACCATACAGTTTGTTTTTTCAATAACATTGATAAATCCTCCTTAGCTTTTTTTCGGTTGAACTGACACTCTGTGTGTCGGTACATCTAAAACTCTTGATACCGCCTCGATGATCATACTTTTTATAGATATATTTTTTGCCCCTTCTGCTACGACAAGAACTCCTCTAATTACTGGTTTCTTCGTTTCAGTTACAAGTGGTACCTCTTTTTCGCCGTCCCTGATGATAACAAGCTTATCGTTTTTGGTTAGTTCCTCAATTTCACGCTGACCGCCATTTGGATCGGTTTCATTGGTGGTTCGATTTTGAATATCTGAATTTTTCTCGTAAATCTTGCTCTCAGTTGCCTCAAGATTGACGATTACGCGAACCTTTCCAACTCCTGATATTTCTTCCAATGCATCCTTTAATTCTGTTTCATATTGCATTTCATAATCTTTCATTGTTTTATTTTGATTTTTATTATTGGCTCCAAATGTTTCTACATCTTTTTGATCAGTTGATGCGCTATAAACAGATGTTGATGTATCTTTCTTTCCACTTTTCCATATATCGCTTATTAACATAAAAGCAATCCCACATACTAACAGAATAAGGAAGTATTGAAACTTCTTATTTTTTTTATTGGAATCATTTTCCTTAGATTCGAAAAATTTTTCCTTTAACCAGTCAATCGGCCCCTTATTATTGCCCATTTAGATCGCGACCCCCCCCTTCGATATGTAGTTCAATTTGATTGGTAGTTAAATTCCAGCGTTTTGATAGAGTTGCGATAATCTTTTCACTATCATTTGAAGTTTCTTCTTTATCTAGCTTGTCTCCATTAATGTTGATGTTAACAGCTTCTATAACTTGAACTGAATTTTCACTTTCTGCCTCTCCTAGATATACAATCACTTTATCTATTTGATTTTCACTTTCTACTTTTTGCTTCTTTTGTTTAATATCAATATTTTGTATATCCTTACCAAAGCGATCGATCAACTCCTCTTCAACATCTTTTTTCATTTGGACAGCCACTTGTTCTAATGTATATTCATCTTGTACTGCTTGTATTTCTTTTTTTTTCGTTTCTATTAAATTTTCTATTTTACTCTTATCTACAAAGTTTTTATTGGAAAAGGATGAAACTACTTGATCAAAGTCCTTTGCCACAACTTTTAAGAGTGGAGTTAAAATAATCGCAATTAATAGAAGTCCTGTAACCATTTTTGTATATTTTTTCAATCCTGAATTTGGCAGAAGCATATCTACAATCATCGCTAACAAGATGAATACAACTATATTCATGATCCATTCTGTTATAAAAGCCAAGAACTCCCACCCCTTATGAATGTTTCAATCTTCTCTATTCATCGCATCATCATTGTTATGTTTCCAGCTGTAATAATAATTGTGATGCTTAAAAAAAACATAAAAGCTACTATCGCTAATGCAGCAAATACATAAACCATATTTTTGCTGATAGTGTCCAGGCATTTAATAATAGGGCCGTCTCCTATTGGCTGAATAATTGCTGCTGTAAACTTAAACATAAATGCTAAAACTAGTATTTTGATAGCAGGAAATGCTGCGATAATAAGGACAATCGCTACACCTGCAATTCCAAGGGTATTTTTTAATAATACAGAGGCGCTAATGACTGTATCTGCTGCATCTGTAAACATCCTTCCAACAACAGGAATGAAATTACCAGTGACAAATTTTGCTGTACGAATGGTAATTCCATCAGTAACGGCAGTAGCTGTTCCTTGTACTGAAATGACTCCTAAAAATATCGTCATAAAAATCCCTAGTAAACCAATACTGCAATTTCGTAAAAGCTGTGCTAATTGTGTCGCTTTATATTGTTCTGATAATGAACTGACAATACTAAGAACAGTTGAGAGTAATAGCAAAGGCAAAACAATGTATTGAACGAGTATCCCACTAGTATTCATGAGGAATAAAATAACTGGATGAAAAAAGGCTGCTGAGGTTACTCCGCCAGAGGTAGATATCAAAGCCAATAAGAGAGGAATAATCGCTAAAATAAAGTTAATCATCATAGATATTGCATTCATCGCATAATCAATGGCAATATGAAAGCTATTTAATGCTAGTATAATTAATACAATAAATACGATGGCGTAAGCGACCTTACTAATTGTCCCCTGTTCAAATGCATTATGAAGGGATTGAAGAAACATGCTGAAGATTGTTAATATGATCAGAGAACCAAGAAGTTTTCCATTTGCGATAAGCTCATGAAAGGTAAATTTTAGAATCCCATGAAACCATTGGTTCAATGAAAACTCCTTATCTCCCTTTATGAAATCAATCAAACTCCCTTTTTGATGATCAGGCAAAAAACCTCCGTATTCATCAATGATTGTTTGCCAATACTGCTTTAATTCATTAATACCCAAGTCATTCATTTGCTTTTCAACAAGCTCATCCTGGATAGATGAATCCTTTTGACTTTCAGAGGCTGCTTGAACAGTTCCTTGTCCAATAAAAAAAATGAATAATACTGTGATAATCTGGATCCATTGCCGCAACTGATTTCACCTCATTACCTTGTTCTATCCTTTAGGAACCAAATTAATTACTGTTTCAATTAATACTGTTAATATAGGGATCGCCATAGCTAAAATTAATATTTTTCCCGCTAATTCAACCTTAGCAGCGAGTGCGCCTTGACCAGCATCCTTTGAAATATGTGAGGCAAATTCCGCAATATAAGCTATACCTATAATTTTCAAAATAGTTTCAACATAAACCATATTTATATTTGCATTGGTAGCTATACTTTCCACCATTTGTATGATCGCATGTACTTGATCCACCAAAAAAATGAAGATCGCACTGCCTACAAAAAGAACTAATAAAAAGGCGAAATTTGGCTTTTGTTCTTTAATGATTAAAGCGAGGAATGTTGTGATTAAGGCAATCCCTACTATTTTTAAGATTTCAATCTCGGGTCCCTCCTCTAGCCTTGAAATAAAAATACCGATTTAATTTTTTGAAATAAATCATCCACAATGGATGCAACTAAAAACAAAATGTATAAAAAGCCAAATAGCGTAACCCATTGGGCATACTCTTTTTTTCCAACTTGATCTAAAATAGTGTGCAGGAATGCAACAATGATACCAACACCAGCTATTTTAAATATTACATCCACATCAATTCCCACATCATTTTCCTCCTATCAACTACAAAGACTCTTTTCTTAAACTTTGTGTAAATGTCATCTACCTCCATCAACTTTAGATAGGAGAATTTTTAAGAAAAGATGCCACAAAACCAATCAATATTTGTAAGTTAACATTTTATGAAATTGAAGCAATACATTAGAAAAAACCTATTATAAGAGCAATATTACGATTAATAAGCCTGAAAGGAATCCTAAGCTCTTCACCATTTTTTCATAGCGTTGTTGTTTGTCACGCGCCTCTTCTTCCTCTCTCTCTAAATGAGTTAAAGTGAGGATAATTTGCTTTTGCTCCGTCGCTCGATCATGTTTTCCTAATGTTTCACCAAATTGTAAGAGTATTTCATATTCACTTTTTTTTAATGCAGTCATTTTCCAAATTTCTTGTAAACTTTCCTTCCAAGCAACTTTTACGGTTGTTTCTGTAGAGGTTAACCTTGAAGAGAATCTCTCAAAGAAGATAGATATTGGTTTTGGTAATTGTGTTGAAAGCTTTCGCGCTGCTTCATGAAGTGGTGTATGACCATACATAATTTCTGCTTCTAAAGACTGTAAAGCTGTACGAAACATTCTTAATTGTTTAGGTCGTTCACTTAAATGCCTTGAAAATTCAAAACCTGCTAGAGTTGTTGAAAGAATCACGAATATTGCGCCAATTATTCTAACCACTCATAACACCAGCTTTATATATAGATTCCTTCCCATTTGCATTACGAATTTTTTTAATCGTACCAGGTCCACCTGCTCTTGAAAGTTCAATAAAGTTCTCAAAAATATGGGTTTCAATGATTTGTTTTAATATAGGTCGTTTTTTTATATCTTCATAAGAGTTTCCATGTGTAGTCATTATCAGTGTAATTCCTGCATTTGCTGCTTCCATTATGGCAATACTATCTTCTTCCCTACCAATTTCATCTACAATTAGTACATCAGGACTCATAGACCGGATTAGCATCATCATTCCTTCTGCTTTTGGACATGCATCCAAAATATCTATTCGTGGACCGAATTCCAGTTGCGGGATGCCTCGAACACAACCAGCTATTTCAGATCGTTCGTCAACAATCCCCACTTTAAATGGCGGGATCTTCCTTTTTTCATTACCGGATGATATCAGTCTTGCGATATCTCTCAGTAGAGTTGTTTTCCCTGTTTGTGGAGCACCGATAATCATTGTGTGTACCCACCTATTTTCTTTATATAGAATTGGGATATATGGTTCTGCTGCTCCAATCTTTTCTCTAGCAATTCTAATATTAAACGATGCTAAATTTCTTATCGCTTTCACTGATCCATTTTCAAGAATAACCTTACCTGCTAATCCAACTCGATGCCCTCCGGATATTGTTATATATCCTTTTTTCAATTCTTCTTCCAACGTATAAAATGAAAAATTCGCTAGTTTGTTAATTAGTTGTTCTGCATCTTGTTCAGAAACAAGATAGGGAAGAAAGTATGGCTTACCTCTTGTAGTTACCTCAATTGGACGATTGACTCGAATTCTTATTTCTTCCATATTATTTAAAATGGGAGTAGGTAATTCGCTAATTTTATTCGAGATATGCTTGGGCAAAAATGCTAATATTGTTTCCATCGCTAGTTCCTCCTTATTCTGCTGCATTAAATAATTCTACTGTTTTTAATGCTTGTACATGCCTCCCGTTATTAAAATGTATTCGTTTCATAAAGGAGTATGACAAAAATAGAATAAAAAAAACTGGATAGGAATATTCCTACCCAGCTTTTCACATTATGTTATGCACGTGAAACGTATGAACCATCTGTTGTATTAATAATTAATTTGTCCCCTTCATTTACAAAAAACGGAACTTGAACAATCAATCCTGTTTCGACAGTTGCAGGTTTTGAACCGCCAGATGCTGTATCTCCTTTAATACCCGGCTCCGTCTCTGTAACCTCAAGTTCAACAGTATTAGGAAGCTCGACACCGATCGTTTCGGCTTGATACATCATAATCTGAACTTCCATATTTTCTTTTAAAAATTTCAATTCATATTCGATTGCAGCAGAACTTAATTCAATTTGTTCATAAGATTCATTATCCATAAATACATGCTGATCACCGTTAGCATAAAGATATTGCATTCTACGGTTATCAATTTGTGCTTTTGCTACCTTTTCACCCGCACGGAATGTTTTCTCTTGGATCGCACCAGTTCGAAGATTCCGCAGCTTGGAACGTACAAATGCCGCTCCTTTTCCAGGCTTAACATGTTGGAAATCCATTACTCTCCAAATTCCACCATCTACTTCTATCGTTAATCCAGTACGAAAATCATTAACAGATATCATATATCGTTTTCCTCCTAATCGTTCAACTACGGACTATTGTAAAGGCACATTGTCCTTTTTAGCTGCGTATGGCATTTTAAAGAATTATTAAGTCCTTAGTGGAATGAGTTAATGTTTCATTAGAATTTTCCGTAATCAACGTATCATCTTCAATACGGACACCACCGATTTCTGGTAAGTAAATACCTGGTTCGATTGTAACTACCATACCCGGTTGTAGGACTATATCAGATCTCACTGATAATCCAGGTCCTTCATGAACTTCTAATCCAATCCCATGACCAAGTGAATGACCGAAATATTCACCATAACCTTTTTCAGTAATAAGCCCGCGAGCAATTGCATCCGCCTCAATCCCTGTCATACCAGGTTTAATTTTTTCAACAGAAAGCAACTGTGATTCTAATACAATATCATAGATTTCTTTCAATTTATCTGAAGGTTCTCCTACTGCCACTGTTCGAGTAATATCAGAAACATAGCCCTTATGAAGTGCACCATAGTCTAATGTTACAAAATCTCCTTTTTCAATCACTTTATCAGAGGCTACGCCGTGAGGAAGGGCAGATCTTGCTCCAGAAGCCACTATGGTGTTAAAGGATGAAGATGTAGCTCCCGCTTTTCTCATGAAAAACTCTAGTTCATTGGATACTTCCAATTCTGTTACACCAGGCTTAATAAAATCTAATATATGCTTAAACGCAGCATCAGCTATATCGGCTGCTTCCTTTAATATCTTAATCTCTGATTCCGTCTTAATCAAGCGTAAATTTTCGATTAAGTTAGAGACCGGCAATAACTCCGCTTTAAAAGATTGCTGATAAACTTGGTAATCGGAAAAAGTAACATAGTCTTTTTCAAAGCCAAGCTTTTTAATTCCCAAAGTTTCTATTTGTTTAGCCACTTCTTCATGAATTAGACCTTTATGTTGGATAACAGTGTATCCTTCTGCTTGTTTCGAGGCTTGTTCTACATAACGAAAATCAGTAATAAATAAAGCATTTTTTTCTGTAATTAGAGCTACACCAGATGAACCAGTAAAATTTGTCATGTAACGACGGTTAAAAGGACTAGTAACTAATATTCCATCAATGCCATGATTGGAAAACTGATTACGTAAATTCTCTAGTTTTTGCATAATTTATACTCTCCCTACTATGTATTCTGTCATTGCCTTTAAAGCTAATTCATACCCATAAAATCCAAATCCTACAATTTGACCAATTGTTACGGGTGATATCACAGATTCTCTTCGGAAAGCTTCCCTTGTATGGACATTAGAAATATGAACTTCAATCACAGGGACATCTATACTGGCAATCGCATCGCGGATTGCATAGCTATAGTGCGTAAATGCACCTGGATTTAAAATGACCCCTGAATAATTTTCTTCATAGGCTTCATGCAATTTGTCAATAATAGCTCCCTCATGGTTGGATTGAAATGGATCCACCTTCACTTTGTATTCTTGTTCCAACTGCTTGAAGCGCTGATGTAAATCATCAAGAGTGTTTTTACCGTAAACATTTGGTTCTCTTTTTCCTAATAGATTTAAATTGGGACCGTTAATTACTAAAAATTTCATACATTAAAACACCCTTTAACAATGAATGGTAAAAAAAAAGAATATTCTACAAAGGATATTTTATCATAATTATTTTAACAATAACTATTGTTTCTTTTGTTGTTCTTTAAATTGTTTAAACTCATTATGCTCGTATGAAATCGAATATCCTACAAAAAGTCCATATAAAGCATATACACAAGCAGAAGCGATTATAGTATTTAAATCAATTCGAAAAAATGGCTTCATGCTAGGGAAAATCGGATTTAAGATGAAGAAAACGATTAAGAAAATAATCAAACCATAACCAATACCCATCCACATTGTTTGCACTTTCTTTAATAGACCATAATAAACTAAAGCGGCACCTATCGATAATATTCCATATAATAAAATGGATAAAATAATCCCTATCCAGCTGTCTCTCCAAGTACCAACAGTAAATGGTTCTAATATGATATTTGGTTCAATTGTAGAAAAATTAAAATAGTAAAATAAATACCCTAATAGACTCCAAATAACCCCTCCTATAAAACCAGTTAAAATAACCAGAAGAATAAAAGAGCTTCTTTGATATGGATATTCTTCATTCATCTCTAACATATGTGCACCCCCGAAATTCATTCATTATCTTTAGAGTATCCACAAGTAATTAAGCTAGTCGTATTTTTGTTTTTTTAGTAAAATAAGTATATAGATTCTATCTTTTAATAGAAATTGTGGTAAAATAATAAACTATTTGTTATACCAGAAATTTCTAAAGTGTTTATAATAAATAACAACAATAAAAAGTTCAATCACAGAAATGGTTGGTGAAATTAGTGGAAGCTCAAAAAAAGCCCGCATATGGCGGCCAAGCAGTAATAGAGGGCGTTATGTTTGGAGGAAAGAATCAAACAGTAACTGCTGTTCGCAGGAAGGACAATACAATTGATTATTTTTATTTACCTCGAAAGTCAAATCCTACTTTGCAAAAGCTAAAAAAGATTCCTTTTTTAAGAGGAATCATTGCGATTCTTGAGGCAAGCGCAAATGGTTCACAGCATTTAAATTTCTCTCATGAAAGATTTGATTTAGATCCAGAAAACGATCATAAAATAACCGAACAAAAAGTCTCTAAGACTACAATGGTTTTAGGCGTTGCAACCGTCGGTGTCCTTTCTTTCATTTTTGGAAAGTTTGTTTTTACACTTGTTCCAGCAATTTTAGCTTCATTTACAAAACCTGTATTTTCAAGTGATATTTCCCAAGTCCTTATTGAGGGCTTAATAAAACTGCTTCTATTATTAATCTATATATATGTCGTATCCTTAACACCAATTATTAGACGTGTTTTTCAATATCATGGTGCTGAGCATAAAGTGATCAATACATTTGAAAATAATTTGGAGCTTACTGTTGAAAATGTTCAATCTCAATCTAGGTTACATTACCGTTGCGGAAGCAGCTTTATCATCTTTACAGTATTAGTAGGAGTTTTTATTTATATGTTTGTCCCTACTGATCCTTTATGGCTACGTATAGTTGATCGGCTAGCACTTATCCCCATTGTTTTAGGCGTTTCTTTTGAGGTGTTACAATTAACTAATAAGTTTAGAGATATTCCCGTACTTCGTTATTTAGGATATCCGGGACTCTGGCTTCAGCTTCTGACAACTAAAGAACCTTTAAACGATCAAGTCGAGGTTGCAATTGCTTCCTTTCAAGAATTATTGAAAGTAGAAAAAGATCATACACTTATTGAAGTAAATACACAAAATATCACTAGCTAACCATTTGCTCAGGCTATTGCCGGATAGTGAAATAATGGGTTTATTCGTTTCCTAATTCCCATCTCATCGCATATTCTAATACCAATACTTATATCCTTCAATAATCTTATTATGCGAAAAATTGGTATAAAAGGATAAATTTGCGGACAAAATACTTATGATGCTCATAAGGGAGGTGGCTTTTTTGCTAATAAGAAAATGGCTTTTCGGTTTAGTTTTTTTACTTGCTATCATTGGATTTGGATCGTTACTATTTCAACAGCCTGGGGCATTGTTTAAACAGTTAATTATCGGGGCTTTCATTATATGCGTTGTCTATATGATCTATCGAATCTGGTTAGGAAAACGCTCAGGTGCACAGGATAAGAGGGCTTTTCTAAAGGCTGCACGAAAATCAAAAAAACGGATAAAAAATCGCCAAACGTCCGCAACCACACATACACAAGCTTTAAAAAAGCCGATTCGAAAAAAATCTACAGCAAACTTAACTGTTATTGAAGGAAAAAAGGGTAAAAAGAAAAATCGAGCTATATATTAAGAAAAACACTAATCATTTTCAAATGTGAGAAGAAAAGAAATCGCTATATAGCAGATTTCTCTTTTTTTCGTTAATTATTAATATGACCATGTTTTTAAAAATTCTTCTGTTCTTGAACGCCCTAATTCTATTAGGGCGTCTTTTTTTTCCTTTGTTATTTGAAAGTCAGTTGAAGAGTAGTTCTTAGCAGGAATAAAGACGATATCCTTTTCAAGCCTTCTTGAAATATATCTTGCATCATGTGCATCTTTCATCGTTTCAAACAATGCTTCAAATAATTGAATACCGTTGCGAATTTTGTGTTTTGGATGCTCACTTATTTTATAACTTAATGTAAGCCCAATAACTGGACGAATTTTTTTAATTTCACTTTTTACAAATATCCACATTGGAAAGTTACTTAATACAGCACCATCGACCATGATATTGGTCCCCTCTAAGCTGCGAAGTTTAACAGGTTCAAAAAAATAAGGAATATTACAACTCATTCTGATAGCCTTTGCAACGGGAAAACTATCAATTGGTACTCCGTACTGTACTAGGTCATCAGGTAAAACTAGCAATCTACCATTACTTAGATCAGATGCCACCACTTTAAGGGAATTTTTCGGCAAATCTGAAAAAGTATATACACCCTTCACTCTCAACATCTCGCCTATCCAATCTTCTAATGCCTTTCCTCTATACAGTCCTAGCCGCCAATAAAGTAATAACCATTTGGTAATTTGATTTGGAAATGGTAACCATGTTTTTCGCGAATCTAATAACTTTTGAAATTGGATTTGATCAGTGAGGCTTATCATTTCTTGACTCGAATATCCTGCTGCAATTAATCCTGCAATAATGGATCCTGCACTTGTTCCAGCTACACGCTTCAATTTGAAGCCTTTCAATTCTAAAGCCTCATATGCCCCAATCAATGCTAAGCCCTTCATCCCACCTCCAGAAAACACCCCATCAATTTCCATTCTACGCATCCCCTTTGGTGTCAATTCTCTTGTTATATTCTTAAGATGAAGATGGCAAAAATAGAACCTACATCCGCGAAATAATAAAAAGGGATAGGTTAAAAAACCCATCCCTTTTCATCCAATTATAAACCACATCTTAATTGCGCATTGCAATTATCACATGTATTACAGCCGCCTATTTCTTTGACAGTACCTTTACGGCAAACTGGGCATGTATTTCCAATCTCAGAACCAATGGTTACACTTGTTGAACGTAAATCTTGGATTGTGTCAACTAAAACTACTGCTTGTTTTTCTTTCGTATTGTCCAATCCACTTCCATCATCAGCTTGATTTTCTTCTGCTTTTAATGTTAAAACTTGTGAGTCTCTGCTGCCATCAACATAGACTGTTCCGCCTTTTGCTCCACCTTTATAAAGACGTTCATATACTTTTTGAACTTGCTCAACAGTATACCCACGTGGAGCATTAACTGTTTTTGATATAGAGCTATCAATCCAGCGTTGGATAATGCATTGAACATCTGCATGTGCTTCTGGCGCCAGCTCCATCGCTGTTACAAACCAGTTTGGTAATTGGTCAGAATTAGCTTCAGGATTCTCATGCAAATATTCTTGCACGATTTCTGCTTTTACCTCGATAAATTTCCCTAAACGGCCACTACGATAATAAGTGAATGAAAAATATGGTTCAAGTCCTGTAGAACAACCAATCATCGTACCAGTTGAACCAGTTGGTGCGACAGTTAATAAATGAGAGTTACGAATACCATGTTCAAGGATAGACTCGCGAATGTCCTCTGGCATTTTCTTCATAAATCCTGATTGGATAAAGGCATTACGTAATCGATTCGTTTGTTCAGCTGTTTCCCCTTGTAAAAATGGGAAGCTTCCCTTTTCCTTTGCCAATTCAATAGAGGCACGATATGCAGTAGTTGCTATCGTTTCCATCACATTATCAACTAGCTGGTTCCCTTCTTCTGAACCGTATTCCTTTTCACAATAGATAAGTAAGTCAGCTAGTCCCATTACCCCAAGACCTACTCGACGTTCACCGAGTGCTTGTTTTTTATTTTCTTCAAGGAAATATGGTGTTGCATTAATTACATTGTCTTGAAGACGTACACCAATTTCAACGGTACGTTTCAGCTTTTCAAAATCAACTGTTTTGTTCACCTTATCAGCCATTTGCGCTAAGTTTACAGCTGCTAAATTACAGACTGAATATGGTGCAAGAGGTTGTTCCAATATTGTTATCCTAAAGGCTTTTTATCCTTTAGCTCTTACAGTTCATCTTCCTGTAAGTTCGGCATATATTTTCATTGTGCTGATATTAACTCATTCCATATTCAACACAATGCTGCGGCCTCTTGGGTAGATTATATTCTACTAAAGAAAAGTAGTTTCACTACCTATGCTCTGCCCCTGACTATCCTATTATAGATAGCCTTCGGTTCGGATTCCCACTCTCAGGGTTCCCGCTTAATTCCGCAGTTTTTTACATGAGGCAAACTAAGCTACCTTACCACATGGATTTGTTGCTACTACCTTTTGCCCATAAGCTTTTGCATTGGTCATGTCATTTGCATTGTCGATAAAGAAAATTCCCGGTTCTGCAGAATAGGTTGCACAAATATTGATAAGATTCCATAATTCTTGTGCTTTAATTTTGCGATAAGTTCTAACTTTATGCCCTAGCTTTTCCCATTCACGAACATCGCCAACTTCATGCCATTGCGTATTATAGATTTTCATTTCGTCAGAATGATAATTTTCAACATCAGGGAAACGTAATTCATAATCTTCATTGCTTTCTACTGCATCCATAAAATCCCTTGTTAAACAAACAGAAATGTTAGCACCTGTTAAAAACTCTGGATTATGAACGGTATATGTTCCGCCTAATTTTAATTTCTCTTCAGCTTCTTTAATGATGCTTTCATTAAAGCCTCCAAGACCAGGAATTGTTTTATAGTTAATGATTCCTTGATACATTGCTTTTTCTTGTTCTGTCAAAGTAGTAAATTTCAACTTATCCTTTGCATGCTTTTTAATCGACTCATCATTTGTATTTTCAATTAGGAATCGTAAAATACGCGGATTTTGCATTTTAGAAATGATGAATTCCACAATATCAGGGTGCCATGATGAAAGCATAATCATTTGCGCCAATTTGTTACGTTGATTCGTTAGATCAACTCTCTAAGTCTCCCTAGAGTTCAGACCATATCTTACACTCATCTGAGTGCCCTCGCACTTCGGAATCACTTGATTCCTACTCTACTCGCTTCCACTTATTTGTGTGCTTTCGATGGTCGTTGAACCTTCACCAATTAACAGGTGCTTGGCTGCTGATTGTCTTTGACCACTTACTGTTTTTAAGCATTCACGCTTACTGTTTCCAGTTACGTTGTAGCCAGTAAGTCATTTATGATGCTTTTAACAAAAATTTTGCTTTTTCGCGGGTGCTTTGCATCATATGGTTGCATGTCATTCACCTCAAATTTAATATAAAAATTTATATCTTTCTTGGGTGTAATTTAACATGTTTGACCATAAAGAGTTTCCAGCAATTCACGAGGTTTATTTATAGACGAGGCACTCATGCTAATTTACCACGTCTTGATCCGCCTTGTTCTACAAGATGTGTAAGTTTAGCAATGTCATCGAGCCATGAAACTGATCCAGAGGACTTACCGTTTACACCTTTTGCTAATGTATTTCTCGGACGAAGAGTCGAACCATTCGTTCCAACTCCGCCACCTCTGCTCATAATTTCCATTACTTGTTTTCGGTGCTCAGAAATCCCTTCACGTGAATCCGGTACAAACGGCATCACATAACAATTAAAGTAAGTAACTTCCGTATCCGCACCAGCACCGTATAGAACCCTGCCTGCAGGTACAAAATTTAAGTTTACGAGTTCTTGATAGAACTTTTCAAACCATTCTTGTTTCTTTTCTTCCGTTTCTTCTACCGAAGCTAAGCCTGTTGCGTTTCTTTTTGCAATTTGCTCATAATACACTTCTAACGGTTTTTCGATAATATCTAGTGGTCTAGTAATAATCCCTGTTTCTATTTCCTTTGGATCATCCAGTGCACCTCGATATTCCTCATCAATAAGCACATCTGCCATTTTCTTTTCCCAGTCGATGTTTTTGATAAAACCTAGTCCGCGTGCAGGGAATGTTGGGTCCTCTTTAATCGTCAATACCACAAAATCACCATTTGCTAGTGTGATTTTCTCCGTATCCTTAAATGCATAACGATCAATCATCACTAGACGAGATACACCTTTATGTGTAATCTTCATATCCGGGGTAACAGGATGTACTTGAGAAAACAATTTGATATCCTTATTTAATTGTTCCTCATTAATCTTTACTTCATTTGTAAACGCAACAGACATATTGACAACTCCTTCTATCTTTCTAGCAATTACTCTTTTCTGTTTCTCTCGTTGTTTTGTCTTATTTAAATTACCATAAACGTATATAGAAAATCAATAAATAAATACAATATATTGTGTTATGACCTTTATTACACATACTATATATTGCGCAAGAGTTGAACTTTGTTCTTTTTTGTCAAATCGTAAAATAAACAAAACAAGGAGAAAAAAAGAGAATAGAAGAGGTATAGAATTATTTTTAATTATTTTTTAATCATTTTCGTGGTTGCACATTTTGGATGCTTATAAAAACAAGGGAAATGCTATATTCATCATTTTATCTATAAAAATAAAAAAGTTTTTTTCGTTAAAAAGTTTTGATTCCTAACCTATTGATGAATATAATAGAAGATAGTGTTACTTCGTAGAAAGGAGAAAGTCTTGTGACAAGTTTATATTTTCTTATTATTGTAATCATTGCTGTTATCACTTACACTCTTTACAATTATTTCTCTCAAAAAAGAGCGGTCAAAACGATAAATGAGGAAGAGTTTAAAGCTGGATATCGTAAAGCGCAATTAATCGACGTTCGCGAAGCGAATGAATTCGAGGGTGGACATATACTAGGTGCTCGTAATATTCCATTGTCTCAAATGAAGATGAGAATGAAAGAAATTCGACCTGATAAGCCCGTCTATTTATATTGTCAAAGCGGTCTTCGCAGCGGAAGAGCAGCCCAGATGCTTTATCGAAAAGGCTACAAAGATCTGTATCATTTACAAGGTGGCTTTAAAAAGTGGACTGGCAAAATAAAATCAAAATAACTAACATTAACCGTAGTGAATAAACTACGGTTTTTAACTTAATCCTCTGAGTTCGTCAATGATTTAATAAATATTAATAAAGGCCTCCACTTTTTAGTAGAGGCCTTTTAACTATTTACTATAACGTAACACCGGTTTACGTGCTGCTTGTGTTTCATCTAAACGTTTCACAACGGTTGTGTGTGGTGCTTCTTGAACAATTTCTGGGTTTTCTTCTGTTTCTTTAGCAATTTGAATCATTGCATCGATAAATGCGTCTAAAGTTTCTTTCGATTCTGTTTCTGTTGGTTCGATCATCATACATTCCTCTACATTTAACGGGAAGTAGATAGTTGGTGGATGGTACCCGAAATCTAACAAGCGTTTAGCAATATCTAAAGTACGGACACCAAGTTTCTTTTGACGTTTTCCGCTTAATACAAATTCGTGCTTACAATGACGGTCATATGGTAAATCATAATATTCAGCTAATCTTCTCATCATATAGTTCGCATTTATTACCGCATTTTCCGTCACAGCTTTTAATCCATCTGGTCCCATTGTCCGAATATATGTGTAAGCTCTAACATTAATGCCAAAATTACCATAGTAAGGCTTTACACGTCCAATAGACTGAGGACGATTATAATCAAATACAAATTGATCATTTTCTTTCACAAGCACTGGTTTAGGAAGGAAAGGTATTAAATCTTTTTTCACACCAACCGGACCTGAACCTGGTCCACCCCCGCCATGAGGCCCTGTAAATGTTTTATGGAGATTTAAATGAACAACATCAAATCCCATATCGCCAGGACGTGCTTTTGATAAAACAGCGTTTAAGTTTGCTCCGTCATAATAAAGCTTTCCGCCGGCATCATGGACAATTTCAGCCATTTCTAAAATGTTTTCTTCGAATAAACCAAGAGTATTGGGGTTTGTTAACATTAAGGCTGCTGTATCAGAACCTACTAATCTTCTTAAATCATCTAAATCAACTAGACCATTTTCGTCTGATTTTACAGTAACTGTTTCTAAACCTGCAACAGTAGCAGAAGCAGGATTTGTGCCGTGTGCAGAATCAGGGACAATGACTTTTGTTCGGTTTACATCACCATTCGCTTCATGAAAAGCACGAATCATCATTAAACCTGTCCATTCTCCATGTGCACCTGCTGCTGGTTGAAGGGTCACTTCATCCATCCCTGTGATTTCTATTAAATGCTGCTGCAAATCATACATTAATTCAAGTGCACCTTGTACAGTGCTTTCATCCTGAAGTGGATGAATATGAGCAAATCCCGGGAATCGAGCGACTGATTCATTAATTTTAGGATTGTATTTCATTGTACAAGAACCGAGAGGATAGAACCCTGAATCAACCCCATGATTTTTTTTCGATAATGCTGTATAGTGACGCATTATATCTAACTCGGAAACTTCAGGTAATTGCGCCTGTTCTTCACGAACATATTCAGATGATAAATAATCATTAATATCAATTTCTGGAACATCAAGTTCAGGTAGACTATAACCAATTCTTCCTGGTTTCGTAATTTCAAAAATCAATGGTTGATCAACCTTATTCATGGCTATCCCTCAATTCTTTAATAAATTGATCGATTTCTTCTTTAGTTCGTAGTTCTGTAACAGCTACAAGCATACAGTTTTCAAGCATCGGATAATCCCTGCTTAAGTCATATCCTCCGATAATCCCTTTATTTAATAATTGTTTATTGGCTTCTTTAACTGGTTTGTTTAGTTTTACAACAAATTCATTAAAACTAACACCATCAAACAATACTTCGAATCCATTTTGCTCAAAGGCTTTTTTGGTATAATAAGCTTTTTGGATATTTTGTATAGCCATTTCTTTTACACCTTTTTTACCTAAAGCAGTCATCGCAACAGATGCAGCAAGAGCATTTAGCGCTTGGTTCGAGCAAATATTAGATGTGGCTTTATCACGGCGGATATGCTGCTCACGTGCTTGAAGGGTTAAAACATATCCTCTTTTTCCATTTTCATCAACGGTTTCACCAACTAACCTGCCTGGAACTTTTCTCATCAGCTTATTTGTTACCGCAAAGTAACCGCAATGTGGTCCACCGAAGCTCTGAGGTATTCCAAAGACTTGAGCATCACCGACTACGATATCAGCGCCAAATTTCCCAGGAGGTGTAATCGCTCCTAATGCTAAAGGATTACTGGAAACGACGAATAATCCTTTATACTGATGGGCAAGAGGCTCTATTTCCTTCAATGGCTCAATTCGCCCAAAGAAATTAGGATATTGAACGATTACAGCTGCTACATCATCATTAAGCTCTTTTTCTAACGCCTTTAAGTCTGTTACACCATTGTCATGCGGAATTTCAACTACATCAATGTATTGACCTTTTGCATACGTTTTTAATACTTCACGAGATTCCGGGTGAACTGTTTCTGAAACTAGAATTTTTTTACGACGTGTTTGACCACAGCTTAACATTGCAGCTTCAGCTAATGCGGTACCACCATCGTACATGGACGAGTTCGCAACATCCATTCCCGTAATTTCACAAATCATCGTTTGGAATTCAAAAATTGCCTGTAGTTCCCCTTGTGAAATTTCCGGCTGATAAGGTGTATAAGCTGTATAAAATTCTGATCGTGAAATAACATGATCAACAATAGTAGGAATATAGTGATCGTATACACCTGCTCCTAGAAATGATACATTTTGCTTCAAATCAAAATTCTTTGCAGCCATGTGGCTTAGTTCCTTTAACAGGGATGTCTCAGGTTTAGCTTGTTTTATATTGTATAAGCCATTAAAACGTACTTTTTCTGGAATATCACTAAACAGATCATCTACTGAAGAAACACCGATTGTCTTTAGCATTTCCTCTCTGTCTTGCTCTGTCATCGGCAAATAACGATGAATTGTCATATTACTCTCTCCCATCCTATTTTTTAGGTCGTTTATAAAATGGTGTTGATATTACTTTTGCTTTTAATCGTTTATTACGAATCTCGATTTCGACTTGTTGATCTAATTCAGCAAATTGAATATCCACAATCCCTAAACCAATATTTTTCTTTAATGTAGGAGACTGCGTTCCAGTTGTAATTAGACCAATTTCATCATTTCCTGATAAAATTTTATAGCCATGACGAGGAATACCGCGATCAATCATCTCGATTCCTACAAGTTTTCTAGAAAGACCATTTTCTTTTTGTTCTTTTAATACTTGTTTTCCAATAAAATCAGCTTCTTTAGTCGTTTTAACAGCAAAACCTATTCCTGCCTCAAGCGGGCTAATATCCGCTGTTAATTCTTGACCGTATAATGGGAGTGTTGCTTCAAAACGAAGTGTGTCTCTTGCACCAAGTCCGCACGGAAGAATCCCTTCTTCTTTTCCAGCAGTAAGTATTTCATTCCATAAAGAGACAGTATCTTCCGCCTTACAATAGATTTCGAAACCATCTTCCCCTGTATATCCTGTTCTAGAAATAAGCACATCTTTACCATTTAAATTTACATGTGCATCAAATTTAAAAAATTTAATATCATCTAAGTTTTTATCTTTAGAAAGCTTTTGTAAAATATTTTCTGCAAGAGGGCCTTGAAGTGCCAGCTGTCCGATATGATCCGAAATATTCTCCACGCCTACTTCTCCTTCAAGATGCTCATTAAGCCATGAAAAATCTTTTTCAATATTGCTAGCATTAACAACAAGTAGATAATCATCATCAGCATACTTATAAACTAATAGATCATCTATGGTACCTCCGTTTGGATAACACATTGCAGTGTACTGTGCACCACCGTTTTGTACCTTTGAAATATCATTTGTCATCATTTTCTGTAAATAGGAGGTACTATCTTTCCCTTTTACCGTTATTTCTCCCATATGAGAAACATCAAATAATCCAGCTCTTGTTCGAACTGCCTCATGTTCCTCTTTGATACTAGAAAATTGAACTGGTAAGTCCCATCCACCAAAATCAATTGTCTTTCCACCATATTCTTTATAAATTTCATATAATGGCGTTCTTTTTAACTCTGACATTGATATCCCCCTATCGAAAATTGTTATTATTACTTTCATCCACTTTCAATACATTCGAAAAATTTGGACATAAAAAAAGACAGAGTGAACCAATTTTGAATGTGGTCTCTGTCCTGGCACCTGAAAGTTTACCTTAAACACTCGTTATAAGGTTTTCCCCTTGGGTGGCTTCCTAGAAGAAGCACTCTCCAGAGCTGCGTCAAACAAGAGTCTTTTTGCCTGAGAGATTCATAACTAAACATTACTTGCTCCTTCGGCGCCGCATTTAAGCAGTCTCTCCCCCTGTAATCATCCGCCTATATTTAATTTAAAAATGGATATACTAACATAATAAGATTCAGGAAATCCTGTAAAAAGTATTACCAAGCTATCTACATCCTACCATTATTCGTCTTTTTCAGCAATCGTTTTATTAGCAATTTTCGCAGAAAAAATACTCGTTTTGTAAAACGATATGACATTGTAAGGGTATTCAACCTATTTTAAATATCTATATACGAACATTGATTCATTTTAAATAATTATCGTTCGTATAAAAACTGTGTTTGTCAGTATAGTTCCAAGACATTTAAGGAGTGGTATGATGTCAATAAAAATTAATTTTGATCACTCTTGGGGAGAGGGGCTAAATGAAAGATTTCATATGGATGGTCCGTGGGGAAATTTGCAGCTTTATCGATTAGCTATTGAAATGGAAAAGCATCAAATTATTCCAGAATTCGAGGGTTTACAAGGGCCGAAGCACTTAGCTAATTTAAAGCCCCTACCACATCAATTAGAAGTGGCGAGACAGGTTGTAGAAAATATGAATGGAAAAGCTATTTTAGCGGATGAGGTCGGTCTAGGGAAAACCATTGAAGCCGGATTAATATTAAAAGAATATATGATTAGGCGTCTCGTAAAAAAAGTGTTAATTCTCGTCCCAGCTTCATTAGTATCTCAATGGGCATTTGAATTGAATACTAAATTTCATATTCCTGCAGTAGCCCAAAAAAAGAGTTATGTTTGGGATCAATTCGATTGTGTCATCTCTTCTCTAGATACGGCCAAAAGAAGCCCACATCGTGAAAAAATTTATGAACAAAATTATGATTTAGTTATCATCGATGAAGCACATAAACTGAAAAATCATAAAACCAAAAACTATGAATTTGTACAAAATTTAAAGAAAAAGTTTTGTCTTCTGTTAACTGCTACACCAATACAAAACCGTATTGATGAAATTTTCCATCTTGTTTCACTTTTGAAACCAGGACATCTAGGAAATCAAACCGGTTTTTTAGAAAAATATAAAAGCGGTGATCGGACGACGAAGGATGATCAAAGGTTACGTGAGCTCGTTAATAAAGTAATGATTCGCAATCGAAGAACTGATACTGGGATAGAATGGACGAAACGCCATGTAAAAACGATACTAATTGATTTTAGTAAAGAAGAAAGAGATTTATATGATTCAATCCAAATTTTTAAAAATAATCTTCTTACAAGCAGCGGCTTCTCGATAATGACATTGCAACGTGAAGCATGCAGCAGCAGGGAATCTGTATACTATACATTAAAAAACATGTTAAAAAAACAAGAAAACCCTTCGTCAATTTTTGAGGAAAACATTCATTTTCTTATTAAGAAAATTGAATCAGTGAAAGAAAATTCAAAAGCAGAAAAAGCATTAGAACTAATTAAGAAAATTAATGACAAAGTTATTATTTTCACAGAGTACCGTGCCACTCAGGTCTACTTACAATGGTTTTTGAAGCAGCATGGAATCACTTCTGTTCCCTTCCGTGGGGGCTTTAAGCGTGGAAAAAAAGATTGGATGCGTGAATTGTTTCAAAAACATGCACAAGTACTAATTGCTACGGAAGCCGGAGGTGAGGGAATTAATCTTCAATTTTGTCATCATATGATTAATTTTGACTTACCATGGAATCCTATGAGATTAGAACAACGTATTGGACGTGTTCATCGTCTTGGGCAGCAAGAAGATGTTCATATCTACAATTTCGCTACAAAAAATACAGTGGAGGATCATATTTTAAAACTTTTGTATGAGAAGATACATTTATTTGAAAGGGTGATTGGTGAGCTAGATGATATATTAACACGTTTGGAGTTTGGAAAATTAGAAGATCATTTGCTAGATATTTTCCAAAACTCACGGTCAGAAGGTGAAATGAAAATAAAAATGGAGAATTTAACTGAGATGATTCATTTTGCCGAAAACATTCGAGAAAAAGAAGGAGAAGAGGTCAATGCAGCAGCAAGAAATACATCAATATCTTAATGATTTTTTTCAAGCGAATAATTGTGAACTCGCCGAAAACGAAGATGGATATATGACTGTTCAATTAACAATAGAGCTTGACAAGGAATTAATGAACCGCCCCTTTTATTGGCACTATTTAGAAAAAACTGGCGGTGTTCCAAATCCAATGAAACTAACAATGATTACAAATCAGGAAAAAACTCCGGACAATATAAAAGGAGAATTCATACATTTCGGTTCTCCACGTCTCCATCAAATTTTTCAATTAACAAAAAAATTTTCCAGTTATATTCGCTTATATGAAATTCCTATTACCAGCAATCAAACTCCTTTATATCCTTGGTTAGAACTAAATATTAAAATTTCTTATCAAAGCGATCGAAAAAAAGACATTTTTCGATCCTTTGGATTAAATTTGATTAATGGTGCATTAATTGAAAATTTCATCGAGATTACTGGTCAGCGGAACTTAACACCGAAAATTCCTGATTTATGTTTTACATTATCTCCTATTATAATGCCCAAAAGCGGTATAGCCAGAATTGAAACATATTTAAGGCAAGAAATTATGAAGGAAAACCATTCCTGGGCAGAGGAAGCAAGAGAGCGTTGGAATGAAGATTTAGTGCTTTTAGATCATTTTTATGAAGATCTCGAAGAAAAACCCGAGGCTTATTTAATTGAAAAAGAAGCATTAAAAGACCAATATGAACCCGTTATTATGATTGAAATAATAAACGGAGGGCTATTTTATTTAATAGATAATCAAATTCAATAATTTGATACAGTAATCTTGTTTCTAATAAAAGGCTGTTTTCGTAAAGTTTGTTGCTTTTTTAGTGATATTTTATTAACAATCTGAGTTGATTGTAGCGGAGGGCACTTGACTCCTGTGGGAAAAAGAGGGAAGTAGGAGACCCCACAGGCGGTAACGCCGAGGAGGCTCCCATCCCTCCCCGCGGAAAGCAAGTGTCTGGAGCGGAAATCAACGGACTAAGTTTATAGGCTAAAAACAACAATTTATACGAAAAGAGCCTAATAAAAAGACCTGAATAAAAGACCTAAAGAAAAAGGAGAGCGAATCACTCTCCTATTTCCGTTTAAATACCATTAATATTGAATACGGAAGAACACCGAACCATCGATATAGAAAAGGATCTTTCCCTTCCTTTTTTTGAATTCTTATCTGTTTTCTAGCTGATTTTGGTATATCAAAATGCTTCACAAAGGTTTGTGTAATGAATTTAACATAATCATTTGTAGACATAATTTTAGTACACCACCTTTATTATTTAATTCTGACCAAAATCAATTCAATTTATTCATTATTTTATATGCTTTTATCAAACCAAATATTTTTTACTTTTAAATTATCTTTCTATCCACTTTACTATTCGATTATTTTTAGAGCTGTAAAGTAGTTCACTTTGAATGGCTCGGTTATTTTCCATTGATGAATCTAAAATAATCGTATAAGTATCAACTCCCTTCTTCTGTATGGTAAAGTTTACTTCGCCTTTATTAAAAAATAATGTTCCTTTATTCATAAAATCTTCCGATTGAATTTTATTCATTAATGATTTTACTGCCATTGCATTCATACTATTGACTAAATAATATTCTTCGGTTTCTTTCAAATATCTTTTTTCAGATAAATAAATCTCCATAGATGCTGTTATTACATAAAAAGTAATGAGTACCATTACTAAAGTTAAAGGGAAAACATATCCTTTTTGATTGTTCATACTACTAGTCCCTTTCATGCTTGCTTTTCAGTTGAAGGTGGAATATGGTGTGCTTCCTTCTGATGATTAGTTAGAAATTGAACATGAAAAACAATCTGATTTTGATCACCTGTAATTGATATAGCTTTTACCCTTTGTAAAACAACTTCATGACCCATTTCATTCACTCTTCTACGTATTAAATTTCCATACTGTTCATACATCACTTTTTCATCATTAACATCTAGATAAAGCTTATTATCTGTCACTTTCCATTTATCACTTATTCTCAATTCTTTTCTAAGTTGTATAACAAACAGATTCCATTCATAATCTTCTTCTGTTGATAATGAATGGTTTATTTGTTCAAATACTTTTATAAAAAGAGGAAAAAAAGAAAGAATCATAGAAATAAGAAGTAATGAAAGAATGCATTCTACTAAGGTGAACCCCCTCTGGCTGAGATTCCTCCATAATACATATTTGTTTCTCTTCATAATTCACACAAGCCTTCCATATAATGTTATTTACTTTTTGTAATGTTATCAAATACTGGATTCCATCAATCGTAATTATTTCTTCTGTTGAAATATTCCCCCAAAAATTTTCTTCCACTTTTTCATACAAAAGCATTGAAGCAGTCAAGTCTTGTTTTTCACCTACCTGCTTTTGTAATATTAAAAACATAAAAGGGAAAAATATAGTCGCTATCATTATGATTCCACTAAGCGAAACCAATCCCTCGACAAGTGTGAATCCTTTGCTATTGCTCAATTCGAAACCTTCCCCTTCCGATATTAAAAACTAATTTGATATCTTTTTGGTTCCATTTAAACTTGAGGGTACCAAACTTGCTAATATTCCCATCAGGTAAAATCATGTAGGAGGTAAAAGTACCCCCATTTAACATCTCTATTGAGACAGGCAGCTTTCTGTCAAATAATGTTTTATTATTATTTTTTGAAACAGCTAAATACTGATTATAATACGGATAGAATTGAACGAGAACAGATTCATGTCGATTCATTGCATAGGATTGAGCATAATAAAGATCACTCTCCAGCTGAGTTATGAAGTTGTTTCTTTCAATTGAAGCTGATAATTTCTTTACACTAATAGATCCTATAAACATAAAAACAGATATAACAAGTAAAACAACTAAAGATTCCACCAATGTAAAGCCCCTATTACTTTTTATGAGCATTTTTATGGTCTCTTAACTTCTGTAACTTTACCATCTGAATCAATACTAATTTCATTTCCATTCGGACATTTTGATTTGTTTTTAATTAAATAGCCTTCAGCTTCTAAGTCATCCACATTTTGTGGAAGTTTGTGTTTTTCTAATTCATAGGCTTGAACCTGTCCTTGTACCATCGTAATAAATGCTTCGCACCCCTTATCATTAATTGATCGGCTATGTTTTGTAATATTAGGTATAGCGACAAATATTAAGACAGTAATAATTAATAAAACAATTAACATCTCAATCAAAGTAAATCCTTTATTATTTTTCATCTAAGGCCCTCCTCGATTTATATAGAATCAATCATTTCAAACATTGGTAACAGAATGGATAAGTATACTGCAATGACTAAAATACCAATAAGAATAAACATAAGAGGCTGCAAAATCCGAAATACCTTTTGGATGTTATCCTCTATTTGCATAACACTAAAACGACTATAAAATAGGAGTTCATGATCTAATCTGCCATTTTTTTCACCATGCATAGCGACAGTTATAAATTGTGAATCAAGAAATTTCAATTTCGATAAGGAAGATGAGAATGAACTGCCCAATGTTAATTCTTTGCGAATATTTTCAGCCATTTCTTGCATTAATGGACGAAAGCTTTGAGAGGCCATCATGTCTAATATCTCGTTAATGGAAAATCCTCCTTGTAGTAAGAAGCTCCACTCTCGAGCCAAAAATTGACTTGTAAACAATTTAAAATAAAACCTAATGATAGGTATTTTTGAAATCCATAAAGCTCTTTCAATGGAAGTTTTTTTAGCTAATACAAGGTAGATGAGAATGCAGACGAAGATAGACAAAAAGAGGAATAAAACAATGTAATATTGTGCATTTTTCATGAAATAGATAAGAAAGCTTACAGTTACTGTTGGACGGTAATCCATTGATGTGTACAATTGCTCAAATTGGGGAAGTAAAAAACTTTTTAAAAGCAGCAATACAAAAGCAAGAAGAAAAATTAATATTAAGGGGTACTGTAATAACTTCATAAATGTTATTCGATCCTGATGCTTTTTTATTAAATACTGACCAGCCTCCTTTAAAACATTCGCAAGATTTCCATGTTTATCAGCAAAATATAGCTGTGTACATGCTTTTTTATCGAAATTCCTATTCCCTAGCACCTCATATATTGGAAGTCCATTTTGTAAATCCTTAAGCATTTCTTGTGAATTTACGAGAGTTTTTGTTTCTAACTGTTGTAGAAAATCAATTGCTTCTGCTAGAATAAAGCCATTATCAAGCATTTCACCTACTCTACTCAAAAATATTCCTTGTGCTTTTAATGGAAGCCGTTTCTTCCACATCATAAATCCAACGATAGTATTCATTCGTTGAAAGATAACCAAGTGCAATCCCCTTCCGTATCATTTCTTTTAATGTTTTATATCTTAAATTCATTCTCTCTCCTCTTGCCTCATTCATTACAGTTTTTAATGTTTTTCCTACTAATAGCTCATAAACAGCTGTTCTATTTCTATTTTGATAATTTGCACAATAAGGTGAACAACTTTCACCGCAAAAAGGACATCTTAACGTTACCAGCCTTTGTGCCGTAACAGCGATTAATGTTTGTTCAATATCATGCCAATTAACTCCAAATTCTAGCAAACGGTAAATAGCTCCCTTTGCATCCCTCGTATGTAATGTACTTAATACGAGATGACCGGTTAAAGCTGCTCTAATAGCAATTTTCGCAGTTTCACTATCACGTATTTCTCCAACCATGATGATATCTGGATCATGACGTAAGATGGCCTTGAGACCTGTACTATAGGTGATTCCTGCTTTTTCATTCACTTGAACTTGTAAAAACGATCCGTTTTGCTGTTCAACAGGATCCTCAAGTGTAATCACATTTCGCATCAACTGATTGGAACAATGCTCGACAAGCGCATACATCGTTGTTGTTTTTCCACTCCCGGTTGGACCTGTAAAAATGATCATTCCATGTGAGTGCATAAGAAGTGCCTTTAATTTTTTTGTGCTTGTTGGAAATAGAGAAATTTCATCGATCGTTAATGAATGATCTTGAGGAAGGATGCGAATGACTAAACTTTCTTTAGAAAGCGCTGTTGGTAATGTAGAAATTCTTAATGAAGTTTTTTTCTGTTGAACAAATAAATGAAATGAACCGCTTTGAGGTTTTCTTCTTTCGCTAATATCCATTGAGGCCATAAATTTAAAATGCGATATTAGCCTATCACCAATTTCTGTTGACAGATCTCGATACGGGGATAGTCTGCCATTAAAGCGAAACTGGACATGATAATCTTCTTGCCTTGGAATTATATGCACATCAGTTGCATTTAACTTTAATGCTTGTCCAAGCAATAAATCCGCAATCTTTTCAATTGTCATTGAAAATAAGCCACCACCTTTTCTCTTTTTTAACCTATTTCGACAGATTCTTTTATATTCCTGCAAAAAACTTTAATTTTTTCAGATTATTTTTTATGTGTATTTATCACGTAAATGTCACAAACTAATATATGATGATATTTACATTATCTATACTTTTCCTTTATAATTATAAATTGATGGAGAAAAAGGGTACAAAGGAGGGATACATATGGATCGCATGTACAGAGTATTAGGTTTTTGGACCGGTATTTTTACAGTAATGCTTTATCTTGGTGATTTAAAATCGACTGCATTATTATTCCTTGGTCAAACGGTATTTTTCGTTTTACTTAGCTATTTGAAATTATCTGAACGTATGTATATGTATATTTTTGGTGCGTACCTAACTATTTTCTTCGCAGGCTTTACATACTATACTACATTCATATTAGTGCCAGGCGTAGAACATTAATCCTTGCAAAAAAGACTCTTGAAAAATTTTTCAAGGGTCTTTTTTATGTAGGCTTTATTAGCCAATAGGGTTGTTTCTAATTAAGTCCTATAAGATATGCGTTCAGCTAATTTATACTTTGTATAGAAATCGATCTATGCATACTTAATTGATAAACAATACTTATAAACAAATCCTTTATGTAAAAGACTTTTATAGGAATGGATTATTCACTTTTTCATCTTTAATCATTGTTTCTGGTCCATGACCTGAAAGGACAATAGTATCTTCAGGTAAGACTAGTAGTTTTTTCTCAATACTCTCTAATAATTGTTGATGATTCCCTCCTGGCAGGTCAGTTCTGCCTATACTGTTAAGAAATAATGTATCACCAGCAAAGACTATCCCCATTTCTTTTATATAGAAAGAGATACTTCCAGGAGAATGCCCTGGTGTTTGAAAAATGTCTAATGTAAATGATCCGATCGTAAGACTTGTTTCATTATCGATCAATTGATCAGCAGGCTGCTGCTGAACGGACCTTCCCATCATAAATATCTCGGAACCATTAAGTGTGGGATCGACAAGCCAGTTTGCTTCCTTCTTATGTACATAAACAGGAATGTTAAAAGCATTCCTTATCGTATCAACCGCTCCTATATGGTCGAAATGAGCATGGGTTAGCAATATCGCAATTGGCTTCAACTTTTGATCGTTAATAATAGTTAGCAGCTTTTCACCTTCATCGCCTGGATCGATCACGATACATTCTTTCATATCCCCAACAAGTAAATAACAGTTTGTTTGTAATATCCCTAATGGAATACGTTGCCATTTCATAACATTACCTCCTCGTTCATACATATTACCATATCAAATATTGGATTTGCTAAATTTATTGTACTTGTAATTTTGTTTTGGTTAATACTAAATACAAGTCAAAGAACTTTCATTTTTTTCACCTCGACAAATATAGCACAAAATTGTAAAATATTTAAGAATGCCATTATCAATTTACATACGAAAAATTGACAGCTTTTCAATTTATTAAAGGAAGGGGTCTGTTACAAATGGGTACAGTCATTATTTTTGCTTTAGTTACTTTGCTTGCTTTAATTGGAACTATAACTGCCTTCAAAAATAAAAATCCAATGGGGATTATTTTTGGACTAATTACACTAGGTGTTTTCGGCTGGTTTACAGTTATGACAGTTATTCATTCCGGATACCCAGGAACGATTTAATAAGTGTATTCTTGTGAAGAAAAAGAGCAGCGTTTGCTGCTCTTTTTCTATGTAAGGATACAGGACGACAAAACGTTAACATAACCATGCACACGCCGCCTTTTTGGAAGATGTTTCATTCCATGAATTATCTTGAACAAAACATTACTTTTTGTATTCAACTATAGGAACAATCTTTTTTGTCTTTAAATCCAATATCTTTTCATATTGGAATCCATATAAACAAACTTCTCCATTCGGAGAACATGTTATTGGTTCATTCTGCAAATGTTCAAATAAAACATCTTCTTTTTTATTTAAAATACGATAACTGACTAATTTATAATGTTGTTCATATTCATCAATTGACCCGCTTTCATATGGTACAAAAGTAAGAAATCGATTTTCTTTTTCAGAGAAATCATAATTTGGAATAAGCCAATCATTATACTGGCTTAGATGGGGAATATGAAAAGAATACACCTCTTTTAAAGAGTGATCATAAAAATGATATCTCGCTTGTTCGTTATTATCAGAATCAACGGTTATAGTAAAAAGAAAGTTGTATAAAGTATCGAAATGGTAAATATTTTTCAATAACGTTGTCTGCTTATCAATATTGTTTAATGAATAAGAAACAAGAGGTGCTTTCAAACGTATATCCTTCTTATCCCACACTTGTGAAAGAATTGTATCTTTGCCAAACCACTTTATAAAAGGATCCGAAAAGTCGTACTCAGAAATTGACGAATCGTTAAGGTTTAAAATAAAAACCTTGAATGTCCAGTCTTCAAAAAAAACAGAAATAGCTAAAAACTGCGTATTCCTTTCATTCCAATCATACGCTAAATCATAGGATTCCATTTCTTTTGCAAAAAGCGTCTTACCCGATCTATCTAAAATATAAATTTTAGCAAGGTATGTAAGCGGTGATGTTTGAACTAAGATTTTTGAATGATCAGGACTGATAACTACAGTTTTAATCGGTTTTTCACTCTTAAAAATCAAATCACTTTTACCTGTTATTAAGTGGTATTTAAATATCAGAGATTCCTTATTCTGATGGATTGTGTATAAAAGCGTTTCGTCATCTAGCCAACCGACGATTTTTTCAAACTGTTCTTTAGGAAGCTTCAAAGTTTTCATCTCTTTAATAAGTGTTTCCTTCTTTTGGACAAGCTTCTCTTTAGGCTTTTGTTGTTCACATCCAGATAACAGAAGAAAAAGAATCAACAAAAATAATGTGCTGACAATGAGGTTATAGTGTTTATGTCTTTTCTTTTTCATCCATTTCACCTCAAAACTTGGTATTCTAGTTTTTTCTATTGCAATAATAATTCATGTTGTAATTCCTAAAAAAAAACGAGGGTGACCCCTAGTGACAGCTTCAACATATAGGATGGACATACTTAAAGTTGCCACTATATATTAAAGTATAATATCTGTCACTTTGCTTTTGGGTCACCCTTAATTATTTTTTTCATTGCCCTTCATATCATAAAACCTTAAAAGATCACCATAAATAATTTTATCAGAATAATCTAGCTCTGTCCCTGCTTTTTCTTGATATTTAGTACAGTTATTCTTATCAATAGCTTCTTCTGTTTCTTTAGAATAACATGTACCCCCAGCCCATACATATTTGTCTGTAATAAATTGACCATCACGAAGCACTACATAATTATGATGTTCTGGAGAAAATAAATCTTCCCCAAATTGAATATCCTTTTTAGTATCAATGCCTAATAGATGAAGAATGGTTGGTCTAATATCAATTTGCCCGCCCACTTCAGATATGAGTTTCCCTTTCCCTTTATCTGTCACGCCAGGTATATGGACAATAAACGGAACTTTTTGAAGATCCACACTGACATAAGGTGTGACTTCTTTTCCTAAATATTCTCCCATTGCAATATTGTGATTTTCGGAAATTCCATAATGATCTCCATACATAATAATGATGGAATGATCATATAAACCACTTTCTTTTAACTTTGTGATAAATTCCTTAATTGATTCATCTGTGTAGCGAACAGTAGTAAAATAACGGTTAACAGTTTTATCATTAGATGTATATTCATCAATAAGTTTATCCGATTCATCAAGAACAAATGGGTGATGATTGGTTAATGTCAGCATTTTTGCATAAAATGGCTTAGGCATCTCCTTCATCAAATCTACTGATTGTTGAAAGAAAGGGATATCTTTCATTCCCCAGCCTACAGAATTTTCATCTGTAATATTGTATGAAGTCGCAGAGTAGAACTGCTGATACCCTAAAGATTTATACATAATATCCCGATTCCAGAAGCTTTTATTATTTGCATGCATTCCGGCAGTATAGTATCCATTTTCATTTAATCGTTGTGCCATAGAATTATATTTATTACTAGCATGTGTAAAAAATACAGCCCCTCGATTTAAAGGATATAGCGAATTTTCCACTAAAAATTCTGCATCAGATGTTTTCCCTTGCCCTGTTTGATGATAAAAATTGTCGAAATAAAAACTGTCTTTAATAAAGTCATTTAAAAACGGAGTAATCACTTGTCCATTCACCTTTGAATTGATGACAAAACTTTGTGTTGATTCCAGTGAAATGACAATAACATTTCTTCCTTTTGCTACTCCAAAAAGTTTTTTATCTGGTTTCACGTAATTTGCACGAACATAGTTTTCAACATCAATTAAATTACTACCGTCTGCCATTGCTTTTTGGGCAGAAGTTTTCGACTGGAGAAAAATATCATATAAGTGATAGCTAAACGAACCGATATTCTTAACCAAAATCTCTCGATCAAATGTCCGTGTAAGAAGCTGTGGACGCTCCGCCTCCGCTAATCCAAGATTTAAAAAAAGGATTGCTGCTGTTACAAGAAAATAAGCTCTCCGATTGATCCTTGTTGTCTTTTTAAAGTTCACCATTTTGGGTTTGAATCTTACTATTAGAATTAAAATGATGACATCAAAAAAATAGACAAAATCCGACCAATAAATTTCGGCAGCAGCACTATCACCTAAATCACTAAAATTATTCGTTTGAAATAAAACCGGCAAGGTAAGAAAGTCAGTAAAAAAGCGATAAAATACAACATTAGCATAAATGACAAAGGATAAAACGAAACTCATCAATAAAATATACCGGTTTCTAACTTTTTCCGATTTAAAGTATAGAGAAACACCAAAAACAAAAAATAAAAAACTTGCAGGGTTAATCAATAATATAAATTCCTGCATCCAATTTTCAATTTTAATATTAAATGCTGTTTTATAAACGATATCCGTTTTAATCCAGAGAAAAATAGCTGCAACAATAGGCAATAAAATGTTAGCCTTTTTTAATTTTGACATTAATATCTTGGAACCTCCTTCTTGCCAAGAAACGCTTGAACAGTAAGAAAGTGTTTTTTATTTCTAATCAATCCTATTAGTATTACTACCCAATATATTAGACGTTTGAGCCACTAAAATGGTTTCAAGTTTGTCCGAATTTTCTTAAAAACCGGACTTTGCTGGTTATCTTTTTCCTTTATTTACTTTCAAGATTGGCTTTTATTAACCATGCGGCTCCATATACTCCTGCATCATTTCCTAATGTAGCTATATCGATACTTGTAGATTGGGCAACAGTAGAAAAAGCGAAGTTTTGAAAATATTGATTTAGAGGATTTAATAATACATTTCCTGCTCTTGACACTCCTCCACCAATGATAATTTTTTCTGGGTTGCAAACATTCCCAATATTCGCTAATGCTAATCCTAAATAAAAGGCAACTTTATCGACAATTTCGATTGCTAGTTGATCACCTTCCCTAGCACTATCAAAAACATCTTTCGCGCTTATTTTACTATTATTTTCAAATATCATTTTTAATTTCGACTCGTTATAATATGTATGAATAGCTTCAGTTGCTATTCGTGAAATTCCTGTTGCAGAAGTCACTGTTTCTAAACAGCCTGTTTTCCCACAGTTACAAGGTGCACCATTTTCCGGAATTACTGTAATATGACCGATTTCACCTGCCGCTCCCTTTATCCCATGAACGATTTGACCATTCGCAATTACTCCTCCACCTACACCTGTTCCAAGTGTCACACACACTAAATCTTTTGCCCCATTTCCAGCGCCTTTCCACATTTCACCTAAAGCTGCGCAGTTGGCATCATTATCAACCACAACAGGCAAGCCTGTCACTCCTCCTAAAATTTCAGCAATAGGATAATTGTTTTCCCACCCTAGATTCACTGCTTCATAAATCAATCCCTTTTCTAAATCTATTGCCCCTGGAGCTCCTAATCCAATCCCAACGAGTATTTCCTTCGTCTGTTTTAGTGTTTCTAATTTTTGATCAATTGAATCAGAAATATTTTTCAAAATGTTTTTTCCAAAGTCAGAATTATCCGTATCAATTTCCCATTTTAATATAATTTCTCCGTTATCTTGAATAAATGCTATTTTTGTTGTTGTTCCCCCAAGATCTACTCCTACAATCCATTTATGAGACATATGTATTCCCCCTAAAATATTTTTTTACAATTTTGCCTTTCGTGTTTCAGTATTAAAATTGCCAACTGAAATACGTCCTGTTCAATTAATTGATTCTTATATAATTCTCTTATTTCTCGTTCCATCAACTCTATATCTCCAGAACGATCTCCCACATAAATAATAATCCCAAATTTTTTTAATAATTGCTGTACATCGTAAAAAGTTTTCAACGCCACACACCCTTAATTTTTGGAACTGCCTTCTAATCATAGATAGTATAGTTGATATACATGGAAGGGACAAGTTTTGAAGCAGTAAATCAAATAAAGCTCTCTTTCAGTACAATTTTATAAACATATATAAATAAGTTATTACGTATATTTGGAGTTAGATGGACAAACCAAAAGGGAGAGAAACTCCTATGGCAAAGGATAAGATAAAATATTTTTTAGTTATGAGCATTTTTATTACAACTCTATTTATTATTATAAAAATAGCTTTCCAATCTTCAAAGGAAACAATAATATTTTTCCCACTCCATAAGGAGGCACAATTTAACAGCGCTCAAACTCAAATTAGCTTTGTTCCTGGCATGAAACAAACCAATTATAAAATTGATTTTTCAATACATTCCGAGTTGGATAGAAACGCCTATTTAAGACAAGATATCGGATTACTCTTCAGAAACGGAAAACTAATAAAAATCAAAGGAATAGGTGATTGGAAACAAAACACCTCTATTCTTGATCAGAGCAATCTCCTTAAAGATAGTGGAAGCGGTTACTATCAAGCAATTTCCTTTCACTATGGAGAAATTCATGACAATGAAGCTATTAGTAGTGTACAAGAAATGTCAAATAATTATCTATATGTGATTCAATCAAAGTTTAGTCCTACATTCATCTCATTCCGAACTTCTCGGACAAAAGATGAGCTGCAGTGGGAAAATACTATAAATCAACTTATTGAAAAACAGCTGACCGAAGTATGGAAACATGGGATGCTAAGTCTTGGAATTGATCTAAATCAATATTTATCTATTCCAATAACAGAATTAGCCAACTATAATCAACGACCTTTACCCGGATTCACCAAAATGCAATCACAAGAAATAATCGGTAAATTATGGGAGGGGTTGTATAAAAATTATTTATTAGGGATAAAAAAAGAGGACGGAACATCCGTCCATCCACTTGGAAGCTCAGTTCCCTTACTATTAATTAATCGTAATAGGCATGAACTATTAGTATTAATCATCACAAAAGATTTAGAACCGGAACTCCTTAAGCAATCAATTAACCTTCTTGATTAATTTTATTAAGGAGCTCATTGTATTTTTGATCATTTGATAGTTCAATCGCCTTCTGAACAAGTTTTTTTGCTTCTGTTAAATTTCCCTCATCCAGATACAATAGGGCAAGGTTATAATATGCTTGATGAAAATCTGGATCTTTTGTTATCGTTTCTCGTAAATGTTGTTTCGCTTCTGCTAACCTATGAAGTTGAATCTCGGCATAGGAAAGCTGAAAGTATGTAACAGCATCGCCTTTTCCTTTTTGGACAAGCTGGTTTAAAAGGTCATAGGCTTCCTCATACTTATGATCATTTATCTTTTGCTGTGCCAAACTATTGATTACTTCAGGTGACTCATTATGAAATCCTAAAAATAATAAACCGATTGTAAGCAATGCCGTAATAACTAAAGACCCAATTTGGATGGACCATTTATGTTTTTTTGGAAAGTGCACGATTGCTGTTGCAAGAAACCCGCCAAATAGACCGCCAAGATGACCAAAGTTATCAATCCCAGAAACACTGAAGCCGAAAACCAGATTGATAATAATAACAACGATCACATTCTTCCCCATCGTTCGGAAAAATAATTTTGGATTTGTTGCCCCGATATATAGTAATGCACCGAAACAACCAAAAATCGCGCCACTTGCTCCTGCAGACAAATGACTGCTAAAGAGAAAACTTGCCAGTGAACCAGAGAAACCCGAAAAAAGATAGATCCATACGAACCGCATTCTTCCAAAAATTCTCTCAACTGTAGGTCCCAAATAGTATAAGGCTAAAGAATTCATAAGCAAATGAAGTATGCCGATGTGGAGAAATATCGGAGTAATAAAACGCCACCACTCACCATCTAAAATTAATGGATTAAATTTTGCCCCAAATCGGATTAAGTTTTCTGAATTTGTACTTCCCCCAGTCATCTCTAGCACAATAAACATCGCGATTTGAATAGCGAGGAAAACATACGAAAAAAATGGTTTTCCACTCTGAAAAAACTGTTGCTCCTGCTGGGATTTTGCAACAACATTTGTTAAAACAGCTGATTTTAATGAGGCAATCTCTTCCTCTTCGTAGCTGTCTTGTAAATCAACAGATAGAGGACTTTTTAGTTTAGTACTTATACCTGTTAATACTGAATCAACGTTTTCTTGATCAATAATAAAACTGTGCAAGTTTGTTTTTTTATTAATTTGCAACGGCTTCTCAATATACGATTCAAAATCATCTACCGGTTTGTATTCACTAACATATATATTTACAACGTTTAGCTCTCGTTTCATTAAATGCTTTCGTACATTTTCTGCTTGCAATGCAGTATGCTGGATATCCCGCTGCAAGCGATTTCCCCAATCTAAATCATACCGTAAAAGTCTAATTACTTGAGCTTGTTTATTCATTGTATTTTCGAGCCATAATTCATTATGGTGCTCACTCATTTGCATTAATGAATAGTTTTTATCTAAAATAAAAATCTGGGCTAAACGCCAAAACAAAAAATCCTCTCTACTACTCAACAATACTCCTCGCCTTCTATACTAATAATATAATCGCCCTTTGCATTGTTAATATTTACTATAACAAAAAAAACAGACCAGGGTAAAGAGATAACTCATTACATCTGGTCAGTGTGTATCGGTGAGGAATTTTATTTGAATGTACTTTGAATTAGTTTAGCTTTTAACCCAGGAATGCTCATTGCCAATCTTACACCCATTTTCCTTAACCAATAGCTGCCGAGTAAAAAGTTTAGTAATTTGTAACGATATTTATACACACTATAAACAACAAATCCAGATAATAACCATTTCATTAAGCTATTCATTTTGGTAATCCTCCAATGTAAAAGATATCAAATGGTTCATATTAACATAGCTAATAAATCAGTTTTAAATTTTGTTTTTCTTTAGGAAAATATAAAATATTCGCATTGTGGTTAACTTTCTGAAGAGCGAGGTTTACGTCTAGCTTCAGCGCCTATCGACTAGCGGACTTCAGGACTCCTCCCTACGATAAGTCAACATCGATTCGCCTTTGGCTCCCAAAGAGTTTCCTTTATCTCAGTCGAAGTCCCTCCAAGGAAAATTTTACTGCCAATTTTCCCAGTCCGTACGTCGATGAGCAAGGCGCTTGCGCTTTTGTTCTTAGTGTGTGAAAAAAAAATAATTTTATCCTACAATCTATTGTTCCTCGCAATTGATTACCCCGTTTTCGGTAATGATCATTTTGACAGGAATATCATGTTCCTCAATAGGAAGTTGTTCTTGGATCTGTTGTGTAAAGGCTAAGGAGATCGTACAGCCGGTGTAGTCTTGTAAAAACCGATCATAATATCCCCCGCCAAACCCTAACCGATATCCTTTTTCTGTAAAAGCTAACCCGGGAACAATGATTAAATCTAGCAATGCTTTCTGAACCTCAACCGTTTGTTCTTCAATTGGTTCAAATAATCCAAAATAAACACTTTCCAATTGTGTAAACGATGTGATTTCTTTAAAAATCATCGTTTTCGTCTTTGGAAAGCATTTTGGTATGACGATACGTTTTCCTAAATCCCAGCCCTTACGAATAATCTGCCATGTATCAACTTCAGGAAAACGGGACAAAGTGACAGCAATGGTATTTGCAACTTGAAACTCCTGTAAATGGTTTAATTGTTTAGCAATTAAATATGAATTCTGTTCATATGTACACCGATCCAAAGCAGATAGGACTTTTTTTATATTCTCCCTATACACTTTTTTCTCCACAAATATCTCCCCCACAATAATTTTCATTAGTAATAACCATTAAGTAAAAACTTATAAAAAAAAGCAGCGGGAAATTTCCCTGCTGCTTACTTTGTTTCACGATGTGCAGTTACACGTTTTTCTCTCGGACAGTATTTTTTAAGCTCAATACGGTCTGGATTGTTACGCTTATTTTTTGTTGAAATATAGTTACGCTCACCGCAATCTGTGCAAGCTAATGTTATATTTACACGCATGTCTTTCCCTCCAAACTTCATTGCATTCTTCAACTATTCATACGACTTTTCTATAATATCATTTTTCTTTTCGAAATGCTAGTCCGTTTTTTCTTTCTTTATCACTTAGCTTTGTTATGCGTTATTTTTGATAATAAAACATGTGGAGCATACGTGCAGCGATTTCTATATGAAGTATAACTAGCTGAAAGCGTGTATTGCAGGATTTTATTAGGATCGACAATATGATTTAACAAAGCCATTACATTAAATTGGTTACAATTTTTACCTATAGAAAAACCTTCCAAAATAATAATTTATCATATTTATGGCGGTAAGAGCTTGTTTATGCTATAACTGTAAAGAGCAAAAAATTGAAAGGGTGAGTATATGAATATACTAATTATTTTGTTGCTCATAATGTCTATCTTGTTGTTTGTCTTTTCCTTTTTTCAAAACGATCAATCTTCTAGCTTAAAGAAAGAAGTAGATGATCTTTCTATGAATCTATATCAAGAAACCTATCAAATGAATAAAAGAATTAAGGTTTTAGAAGAAGAATTATTAGTCGATGATCAAATGATGAAAAAAGAACTAGCAAAATCATCTAAACCAATTGTGAATGAAATTTTACAAAACCAAGTGGTTGCTTTATTCAAACAAGGATTAAATGTAGAACAAATTTCAAAACAATCAGCATTATCACAGTCTGAAGTAAAAAATATCATTTCCGAATTCCTTAATGAGTAATGAAAATGGAAGGAGATACATATGAGTAAACATACGACTAGAGCCTTCGCATTAGGACTTTTACTTTCGGCTATATTAATCCTTGTTTTCAAATCCTTCGATACCGGACATAAAGATACTTCCGTCAAGGATGGCTATGTACAGATTAAAGAAGCAGAACTAAAACAATTACAAAATGAAAAATCACAATTAGAAGAAAAATATCAAACTTTAATTGCACAAAAAACTGACACAACAACAAAACAAGATAATAAAAATGAAACAACAACCCCGGAAAAAGATAATTCGATCATTAAATATCGATTAACGATTAAATCCGGTATGACCCCTTCTGAAATAGGAGAAAAATTAAAATCAGCAAAGATCATTAAAGACGATAAAAAGTTTGTCCAATTCTTAATTAAGAAGAAATATCACGAAAAAATCCAACTTGGAAAATTTGATTTAACAAACAAAATGGATTTCAAACAGATTGCAGTAGTTATTACAAAAGGAAAATAAGAAAACACCACTTAGTCTATGCTAAGTGGTGTTTTTTTATTGATTATTGATTCGATGATGAATCAGTTTGTTGCTTTTTTGCTTCATTGATATTTTCAACTTTTTTCGTTGAAGTTGAATCTTTCAATTCTTGCTTAGCACGTTTTTCTTTTAAGTCGAAGTATGCTTGGAAAACTCTATTAGCAATTTTTAGGTTTGTATGAGGATCTTTATTATTACCAATATATGACCATGGCAGTACCACTGAGATAGCAATCTCTGGTTTGTCATATGGAGCGTATCCTACAAATGTAGAATTCCAGGTCGTCGGTAAGTTATCGGTACTATAATTTTGCCGTTTAGGACCATCATATAACCCCTCTGCGGTACCTGTTTTTCCAGCAACCTTTAAATCTTTTGAAATCCATCCATTAGCAGTTCCTCCTTGCTCATTGGCCACTTTCCAAAATCCGTCTTTTACACGATCAATCCAGCTGGATTGCATATTCAATTTATTTAATACTTTTGGCTCTATTTCTTGAATGACCGGGCCGAGTTCATCCGCTTTATCACTTGGTTGACGAATTTCTTTCGCAATATGCGGCTGAACACGGTACCCTCCGTTTGCAATAGTGGATACATATTGAACCAACTGTAATGGAGTGTAAGTATCAAATTGACCGATGGCGTAATAAAGTACGTTTCCGTTTGCCGGTGGTATCGCTGGTCCGTAACCTATTTGTTCACCTGGTAAATCAATTCCAGTCTTAACCCCTAATCCAAACTGAGCGAAATTTCTTCTAAATTTATTAATCGCATCCATTTTATCAATACTTAATGGACCATTTGGGATATACTGTTGTTGACCGCCCAGTTTCATTGCAGTTAAAAACATATAAACATTAGATGATTTTTTTAAAGCTGTTAAATCATTAATACCACCCATACCACCTGGTACCCAAGATTTCATTGGAGGTGTTTGCAAAAATTTTAATGGTTGATCATATAAATAATCACCTGGATGAATGGCACCTTCTTCGTACCCAGTCAATATTGTTGCACCTTTCACAACTGACCCCATAGCATAGGAAGTAATCATATTTCCTAATGCAAAATCACTTAATTCCGTTCTACCCGTATCTTCATTTTTAACATATTGCTTCCCAGCCATGGCTAAAATATCACCTGTGTTCGGATTCATAGCTGTTACAAAGGCACGATCGAGTAAATAGCTATCTCCCCTTGTTTTAGCAACGCCTAACTCTTCTTTAATGATCTTTTCAACTTCTTTTTGGAAGTCAATATCAATAGCTAAAACTAAATCGTCCCCTCTTGTTCCCTGTCTAATCACTTCAGAATCTAAAACATTTCCACCTTTATCTGTAACATTTTTTACTTTTTCCTTTTGACCTTGTAAAACATCCTCATATTGATATTCTAGATAACTTTTACCCACCCGGTCATTTCTGCTATAACCACGTGATAAATAATAATCAGCTAAATCCTTCGGTAATCCTTCTTTAGAGGAAGAAATTTTGCCTATTACTGATCCCAATGTGGCATTACCAGATTTATCCGTGTACACATTATATCTATCCCAATCCGTTGTCGTATCTACTCCAGGTAGAGAATCAAGATTTTCACTTACAACGGCAAATTCTTCAGGAGTTACATTTTTGTTTTTTATGATTTGCGGAGATAATGGATATCCTGCAATCATTTCTCGATAGATCGCTAACACTTCTAATTCCTTTTTTGAAAAAGAGTTCATTTCTTTATCTGTAATACGATCAAGTGTTAATTGATAGATTTTTTTGTCATAATCTTTATCGTTCTTTAACTTTTCCTTATCCGCTTTCGTAATTTTCGCAGCAGCTTCATCTGGATGCTTCAAAATCCAAAAATCTTTTTTGTCTCTTTCAGTAATGGCTTTAAAATCTTCTTTAGTGTCCTTTTTGATTAGCTTTGCTAAATCCTCTGCGATTTTTAAAACTTCAGTTTGCTTAATATTTTGTGGTCTTGTATACGTAATGGCATTTAATGGTTTATTCCCTACCACTAACTTTCCATTGCGATCTAAAATTTTACCGCGCGGCACAGAAGTATTAACCGTTACATTCTCTTTTCTGTCGATTTCTCGCTTATAATCGTCACCATAAACAATTTGAACGATTCCAAGTCGGAGAATAAGGAGAGAAAATAGTAGAAAGACAACAAAAAATAGTATGTTCATTCGGATAGAGACATACGCCTTTTTCTTTTTTTTCGTTTTCTTCACTTTACAAAACCCTCCCACTTTCTACATCACTCTACATTGTAAAGGAAAATCCATTTAAATTCTATAAATTAGTTAGAGAAATATAAGGAAAAGAATAGATTGTTATTTTATTAAAATAATACCAAAAGAACAAAAGCGCAAGCGCCTTGATCATCGGCGTACGGATTTTGCAGTCTTCGACTGAGATAAAGGAAACACGGCGAGGGACGAGTCGATGTTGACTTATCGTAGGGAGAAGACGGAGAAATACGCTAGCCGATAGGCGCTGGAGCTAGACGTAAATCTCGCTCTTCATAAAGTTATTCACAGTACGAATATTTTATAATTTCCTTAACGACAAGAAAAGAGCCTAGGATCTCCTAAGCTCATTACATACTGTTAAATTAAAGCCACAAAATTTTAATCGGAATTTGTATCATCCTTTCCTTCGTGTTGCTTATTTGTCTTATCTATAATGATCTCTTTTTTTGTTGATTGTGTATCATTTTTTTCCCGTTTTTTCTTTAAATCAAAATAAGCTTTAAACACTTCATCAGCGATATCTAGATTTGGATGCATGTTTTTGTCAGTTGTTGACCATGGAACTACAACAGAAAGAGCAATTTCCGGATGATCGTATGGAGCATAGCCAGCGAATGTTAAGTTCCATAGCATCAGACCAGGATTGTGCGGGACTGGTCCGTCATAAAGAGCTTCTGCTGTCCCTGTTTTTCCAGCGATCTTTAATTGTTTGTTTTTTATCGATCCATATCCAGTACCATTTGGAGCATTAACCACTAATCTTAAACCCTCTTGCACACGTTCAATCCATTCTTTTTTCATGTCTAATTTATTTAAAACATTAGGACCAACTTCTTGCACTATTGGACCAAGCTCGTCAATTTTGTCACTTGGTTCTCGAATTTCTTTTGCTAAATGCGGCTGAACCCTGAATCCGCCGTTACCAATTGATGAAATGTATTGTACAAGCTGTAATGGTGTATACGTATCAAATTGACCGATTCCAAAGTCTAATACGTTTCCGGCAAACTGTGGAATTCCTCCACTAAAACCAATTTGTTCTCCTGGAAGGTCAATACCTGTCTTTACCCCTAAACCAAATTGTGCAAAATTATATCTTAATTTTTTTAATGCTTCTACCTTATCGATGCTAAGTGGTCCGTTAGGTATATAATATCGCTGACCACCGATCCTCATTGCTAATTTAAACATATATACATTGGAGGATCTTTCTAATGCATATAAATCATTAATATATCCGAATGCTGTTGAGCGCCAGGAACTTTTTGACTGAGTACCCTTGAACACCAATGCCTCATCTTTTATTATGTTATCGTTAAGTGAAATAGCCCCTGTTTGGTATCCTGTTAAAACCATGGCACCTTTTACAGTTGAACCCATTGCATAAGATGTAATCATATTCCCTAAAGCAAAATCATTAAACTCAAATTGTCCAGTATCCTTATTTTTTTCACGCTGTTTTCCTGCCATTGCTAAAATTTCACCTGTATAAGGATTCATGGCCGTTACAAATGCACGATCCAAGTATGGCTGTGATAGTCGTGATAATGTTTTAGTAATGATATCCTCCACTTTTTGTTGAAACTCCATATCCGGAGAAAGAACTATATCATTTCCTCTTTTTCCTTTACTGACAACAACAGAATCGACCACTTTCCCCGCTTGATCCATTTTATTAATAATTTTCTCTTTTTGTCCCCGAAGAACATCTTCATATTGATATTCTAAATAGCTTTTACCTACTCGGTCATTACGACTATAGCCAAGCGCTTGATAATACTCAGCTAATTCTAGTGGCAGGCCTTCTCTTGATGTAGTGATTCTGCCTAATATAGATCCTAGCGGGGCAAATCCTTCCTTATCCCTGTAAACATTATATCGTTCCCAATCAGTCGTTATATCAACACCAGGAAGTGACTCTAGGTTTTCACCAATAACAGCTATTTCCTCATCAGTGACATTTTTATTCTTAATAATTTGCGGAGTCAATGGGTAACCGCTTAACATTTCACGGTAAATAGCTAAAACCTCTAGTTCTTTTATAGAAAAGGAATTCATCTCTTTTTTTGTGATTCTTTCCAGGATTAATTTATATATTCTTTGATCATACTCTTTTTTGTCTAGCTTTTCTTTCTTCAAATTTTCCTCATCTTGTTTTGTAATTTTACTCTTAGCCTTATTTGGATGCTTTAAGATCCAAAAATCCTTCCGATCTCTTTTCGTTATTGCCTTTAAATCTTCTTCTGTATCCTTTTTAATTAATTTAGCTAACGTTTTAGCAATTTTATGTATGTCATCAGGTTTTATCAATTGCGGCCTCGTATATGTAATCGCTTTTAAAGGCTGGTTCCCAACGATTAAATTTCCATTTCGATCTAATATTTTCCCCCGTGGAACAGGTATACTAATCGAAACATCATGTGTTTTCTTAATTTCCTGCTTATAATTCTCCCCATGAACAATTTGTACGATTCCTAGTCGAATAATCAGAAGAGAGAATAAAAGGAAGACTACAAAAAAAATAACATTTATTCTAAATGGAACAAAAGGCTTTTTTTTCTTCTTCGCCAAAATCAGCACCCCTTTTCCTCTATTTACCTTTATTACATTGTAAAGGAAAATGATGCTGAATTATATAATATTTTCAAAAGTTATAACAAAAAAGAAAAAAGGCAATACTTTGCCTTTTAAGTAACCGAATGAGTATTTACTTTTCTTAAACAGAGAAAAACAAATAGATAGCCTGCACCAAGAAACATCAGTAAAACTGGAATGCTTTTTTTGTCGTTAAAAAAGGTAATAGCGGCCATAAAAGCTAAAATAGAAGTGATTCTTCCCGAATTTAAAAATAATTCACGGACGACGATATATTCAATCCTAGCCTCAGCAGCTTGCCAACCTCTTCCAATAACATCATAGGTCATTGAGATATAAGGTACTAGAACAATTGGATACGCTATAGCAATTACTGCAGCATAAATTAATAATCTCATATAGCTAAAATCAAACACGATGATAAATATGGCACCATATAAAAGTAATCCTCCTAAAAATATCGCTTTCTTCCGAAATTCATTTTTAATCAAACGGGCTACCATGGAATAACCTAAAAAGGATATCCCAGAATTAATTAATCCGAATGTTCCAAGAGCAAATTCACTTCCTGTGGAAATAAAAACAAAAACAGAAATAATGAAAGCAAAAATTCCATCACGCAAGCCCTGAAAAAAATGAGCTGTCGTAATTAATCTCCAATTACGGTTATTTTTCCTTTCACCTAGAATACGAGCTAGTAAATAGCTTCCATGAGCAGGTCGTCTTTTTATAAAAAAACTTAATAAAACAGCTAGAGCAAACAGTGTTAATGAAAGGCCAAAAACAATGGTATATCCGATACTTGAAGAAAAGCGTGAAATGATAAAGCCTGCTAATATTGGACCAATCATCCCACCCGCAGAATTTAAAGTACCTAAAAATCCGTTGAAAAAATCTCTTGTTTCCGGTTCAGTGATTTCAAAGGTCAGAACATTAAATGCGAGCCAATAGAAACCGTACCCAATACCTAGCAAACCACCTAAAACAATTAAATAATGTGAAGCATTTCCTCCAAAAAACAAAACGGATAAATAAAAAAAAGCTAAAAAAATTACACCCATTCGAAGGACAATGACTCTATCTATTTTTTTCGCCCACCTGCCTGCTAAAATAAAAGTTAGTGGTTGAAAAATAACTACTGATAAATTATAAACAGCTAAATCTATAAACTGTCCTGATTGCTTCCATAAATAAATGTTTACAAAAGTATTTGATAGCGCAACGCTAAGTGAATATATTCCGCCAATAAATAACAATAATGATAAATCCTTTGTTAATTCTACGTCACCTAACCATTTTCGAAATATCATAAAAAACTCCCCTTTTTCATCCTTAATAGCTTTTGAAAAAGAAGTGACATTATACATATTTCTTTTTAAAGGTGAGCTGGAGGGCGTGAGAAGTGAGATAAGAGAGGATGTTAAATAATTCAATTTTTTTTAATAAAAAAACACCGGAAAATGAAGTGACCCCATAAAGTTAGACAGGTTTTTTCGGTTAGGCAGCTTGTTGGGTATGAGCTCGGTATTGTACTGGGCTCATGCCTTTTAATTTTG
>NZ_JBNNWS010000006.1:0-83194 GCF_050281185.1 Heyndrickxia sp. NPDC080065
GCGGTCAATTTCGGGGTCCCTTTAGGGGCTTTGTTGGTAAAGTGCCCTTATAGGGCGAAATTAAAACCGCCGGTTCTACCGGCGGATACTTACTTCTAGATTAAGTAATATTTACATATAAAGGTTTCAAGGTGGCAATCTTCCAAATAAAGATAAGGTTTAACCCAATCATTATTACGAGTACTCTGTTCTAAACGGTTTTTACATATTCTATTAAGGTAAGTTTATCATTGATTTTATGTTCATCTATTTTTTTATAGCCTAGTTTCTCATAGAAATGCCGATTTCTAGCGTTATCTTTCGGTGTATTAAGACTCCACTTCTTTGCAGCTTTAAAAGAATCTTCAACTTGTTTCATGATTTCAGAACCAAATCCTTTGTTTTGGCAGGAAGGTTTTAGAAAAACTTGATGGATCCTATAATGCGTGTTTGATATCTTCATGATATTCATTCCACCTACAATTTTATCACCTTCATAAATTGTAAAATGAAATGAATGACGCAGCCTCCACATGAATTCTTCATAGGATTCGGTATATGGACTGGTTTGATAATCATGATATTTTTCAAAGTCTGATTTAAACGCTTCTTTTTGAATCGCAAACAATTCATCGGCATCCTGTTTTTTTGATCTTAGAATCTTTACATTCACCTTATTCACCCCTTTTCAATTTTTCAAATTATCATATGAATCATTGTTATTTGGGGTTCTATGGGTATTGGTTTAAATAAATGGAGTTGCAACATGATAAAATTAACAGTATAACCAGATATTATTAGGATGGGAGATGAATGAAGAATTGTCGGTTAATGAGTATTTAAAAAAGGTTACCTCATTATTTCAAAACCAGTTGGGATCTAATTTAATAGGAATATATTTGCATGGTTCATTAGCCATGGGGTGTTTTCACCCTGAACTGAGTGATGTCGATATATTAGTAGTTATAAAAGAAAGATTATCGAAGGAAAAAAAGAAAAATATCATTCAAGATATTTTACAATTGGAAGAGTATAAGTTGGAAATGAGTATTTTGCTAGAAAAGGACGTAGTAGATTTTAAGCACCCCACTCCATTCGAGCTGCATTATTCCCAAATGCATAGGGAGAGGTATTTACAAGCTGAAGATTACCTTTGTGCAGATAGCGTTGATCCAGATATAGCTGCCCACCTTGTAGTAACCTTTGAACGAGGGAAATGTCTATATGGTAAGCCAATTCGTGACGTATTGAAACCAATTGAAGGGGAATATTATCTTCAATCCATTCTTTTTGACATCGAGAATGCGGTTCAGGAAATCGTTCATAATCCAGTCTATTATACTCTCAATTTATGCAGAGTCTTTTTCTTTTTAACAGACGGTGTGGTTTCTTCTAAAAAAGAGGGGGGAGAATGGGGAATGAAGGTACTGCCTGATCGATATAAGGATCTTGTTTCAATAAGCTTGATCCAATACATTGAACCTACCTCAAAGTTGAACTGGGATAATGTGCTTTTAATAGAGTTTGCAGAGTATATGATAGAGGAAATCCAGAGTGGGACACGGGGTCAGGTCCATTGTCCCATTCCTAAAATTGAAAATTTTTTTTAGAAGATTAAAGGAACATTTAATAAATATATCGAAATTCAAAACATGTATTATCTAACTATGAACAGTTAATTTTAATTAGGGACCATCAAAATTTTTCCTACAAATAAAGGAGACACCATATTTGAAAGCAACATCAATTATGTTTCATGAGTTTGGAAATCCAGAAGAGGTTTTACGATTGGTCAATAAAAGTGTAAAACCGCCATCAACAGGAGAAATTCTTGTACGGATGAAAATGTCGCCAATCAACCCGTCTGATTTGATTCCGATAAGAGGGGCGTATGCACATCGAATTTCTTTGCCTACCATTCCAGGCTATGAAGGAGTTGGCGTGGTGGAGGAGGTCGGTCCATCTGTTTCCCAAGACTTAATTGGGAAACGCGTATTGCCTTTAAGGGGGGAAGGAACTTGGCAGGGCTTGGTACGGGCACCTGCGGAATTAGCTGTTCCGATTCCAGATTCGATAGAGGATCATATAGCTGCCCAATTATATATTAACCCGATGACCGCTTGGGTAACGTGTACAGAAATTTTAGAGCTGGGGCCGGGTGATGTGCTAGTAATGAATGCAGCTGGCTCAGCTATTGGACGGATTTTTGCCCAGCTATCTCAAATTATTGGATTTCAGTTTATTGCTGTCACGAGAAATAATCATTATACTGATGAACTGCTTCAACTAGGTGCAGCACATGTAATTGATACGTCAAATACATCGTTACAAGAAATGGTAATGGAACTTACGGATGGACGAGGAGCAAGTGCGGCAATTGATTCAATTGGAGGGACAGAGGGGACAAAGCTTGCCTTTTGTGTTCGGCCTAACGGGAACTTCCTAACAATCGGTCTATTATCGGGAATACCGATTCAATGGAAGAAAGTTTCTGAGAGTACAAAATTAAATATAAAGCTTTTTCATCTTCGTCATTGGAATGCAAAGGTTTCTGTACAAACATGGCAAGAAACCTTTCAAACCTTAATTCATTTAATAGAAAACAAAAGCCTTACACTTGGAGTTCCTGATTCATTTTATCCTATTGAAAAAGTAAAAAAAGCTGTTCGAGCAGCAGAATCTACTAGTAGAAATGGGATGAAGGTGTTTTTAACTTTTGGACTTGAATAATAGAAGTAAAGAATTAAGAACTAAAGCAATTGATTGGATGAAGACAATTGATGGAGATATACATTACTCGAGTATTGGAGGTTCCACTGCGAGAGGGGAGGCAGATGAATATAGTGATATTGATCTAGTGATTTATCTGGAAAATGATTCAACCATTGGGGAGCAAAACCTTATTTATGACGGTGAATTAATACAAATAGAAATGAAACATAGAAATGAATTGCCAGATAAGAATGATATCACTGCTTTCCCCTGGGACTACAGATTCTTGAATGAACTCCTTATAATGAGAGATGTTGATGGACGTTTTAAACAAATAAAAGGATGGGCAATGGAGTATTTTTCTTCGAAAGAAGGAAAAGCACAGGTTTTTAATCAAGTTGCAAAACTTGTAGCTGATCGAAATGGGTATGCCCTTAAGTATTTGAAAACAAATAAAATGTATTCAGCTTTACATGCAGCGTTAGGGGCAGGGGCAGAAGCTGCACTTTTATATCAATTTTTTGCATTTAATGATCTTTCAACAGGTACTTTAATCCGGAATATCGGAAAAATAAAGAGTCACTTTCATACCTTTCAAGCAGCAGCACCCTTTTCTATGAATATAGATCCATCAAAGGTGAGCGATACTCTTTCACATTATCGTGAATATTTAAGAAATCAAAATTATACATGTGATTTTGCGTTATCCAGGATTCAGGATCAACTGTTTGAAAGAAAAGCGAAAAGATTAATAGAATCTAAAGAAATTTATAATTTGTTGTGGCAAGCCTATGCAGAAGGTGTGTGGCTTTATTTTGAAACATGTAACGGAAAGGATTTTGAAAATTATTTCAATGAGCTGCCATCAGACATCCAAGAAGATTTATCCATCATCGGATTTGTTTCTTTATCAGAGGATAAAATCATGACTATTTGTCAATTAAGTGAGGAACTTTTGCAATTTGCTGATAGGTTGAAGTGATATAAGGGTTGGTGGAATGAAAATGCTAACAAAAGAGATAATCTTTAAACATTGGGGACTTATGGTTTCAGAAATAAAGCAGCTTTCAGAAAGGGCAGCCCTACTGCAGTCCAATGATGGAAGCCAATGGGTAATAAAAAGAAAGATGGGTGAGGATGCTGCCAAAAATGAACTCAAACTACTAATTTATTTAAATAAGCAAAAGATGAAGGTGCCTAGCCCTTTCCTTTCTATAAATGGCGATTATTTCGTCAATGTGGAAGAAGAGAAATACTGTCTATATAGCTATTTGCCTGGAAAAGTATTTAGTGCAAGTGAGAGTTTACAGCATCCACAGCTATTCGGAAAAACTTTAGCTGTTTTACATAAAGGAATGGACCAAGAAAAACTAGAGGCTGACTTCGTGAAAAAGGATCTTTACCAAATGGTCTACGGCTGGGCGGTTGATCAAATAGGAAAAGTCGACGATCATATACAGCTGAAAACGATTTTTCAAGAAATGGAGATGGAGCTTCGGGATAGAGTAGGGAACATAAAGAAGCAGTTAATCCATCGGGATGCTCATTTCAAAAACATGGTTTATTTCAAAGAGCAGGAAATGGGAATCATTGATTTTGAAATTGCAGAGGTCAATGTCCGAATATTTGATCTTTGCTATTGTGCGACAAGTGTACTGAATGAGATTTTTTTGGATAAAAGGTTAAAAGAGCAATGGATTCACTTTGTGGAAAAATTAGTCGATACCTATCATCAAAACAATCCTTTAAGTCAGCTAGAGTACGGTTCTATATGGTATGTCATGCTTTCTATTCAAGCCATTTTCATGGCGTATTTTGCACATATCCCACACTTATACAAAATCAATAAAGAAATGTTTCTGTGGATCTATGAGAAGAAGGAATTAATCTGTTCGTTGGAGGAATCAATAGGATGATAAAAACAGAGGAAGATATTATCCAAATGATTAAAGAGGATCAATGGATGATGGATATTTTACGAGCGGCAAAAACATTGCACCTGCCGGATTGGTGGGTATGTGCCGGGTTTGTTCGTTCAAAAATTTGGGATATGCTCCACGGTTTTCACAAACGAACACCATTGCAAGATGTCGATGTTATTTATTATGATCCTTCTCTTTTGGATGAAAAAGTCGAAAAAAATCTTGAAAACAAGCTTAAGAATTTGCTCCCCAATGTTCCATGGTCTGTTAAAAACGAAGCACGTATGCATGTAGTGAATCATATTCCTCCATATACATCAGCTGTAGATGCAATATGTAAATTTCCAGAAACAGCAACAGCATTAGGGGTAAAATTAAATGATGCGGATCAGATAGTGTTAACTGCTCCTTGCGGTTTGGAGGATGTTTTGAATATGAGAGTTCGTCCGACACCCTTTTTCAGTGAGGATAAAGATCAGGCTACCATTTATAAAGAGCGGATTTTGAAAAAGAATTGGAAAGCGATTTGGGATCAGGTGGATATTCAACATATTCGATAAGGGGGGGAAATGATGAAGTATTTATTCATTTCAATGATATTAGCAGGTGGATTAGGAATTATTTTAATCATGTTTGAACCAATTTTTGCTGGACTACTGGCATTTGGAATTGTCGGAGGATGTATATTTAGAGGTGTTTTTTTACTTGAAAAAATTAATAAAAAACTCACAGTTTTAGTACCTGATAAAAATAAAGTGATAGAAGCTTATGAAAAATATAAGGATGAAAAAGGAGAAATCTGATGTTAGCCTATCCAGTTGCCACGACAAGGGAAGAAAAATATAAAATGATCGAAGAAATCAAGGATAGATTACTAGCAAAATACGGAGAAAAGATTTTAGCGATTGGTGTATATGGATCCATCGGCCAAGAGAATGAAGGACCGTATTCAGATATTGAAATGCATGTCATTGTGGAAGATGGTTTAGAATTAAATGGATATGAATTCATATATGATAAATTTAAAATTGAAATAGGGATTGAACAGAAGAGTGAACTTTTTAAAGAAGCAGCTGAGGTGGATGATTCATGGGCAATAAAAGCTGGAGCTTTTGTTCATATTATCCCATTCTATGATCCAACGAATCTATTTTTAGAATTGAAAAAGCAGCCCTTTCAAGCTTCTGATTCAGTGTTTCGAGAAATCATGAGGGAATTCATGATCTGGGAACCATATGAAACGGTTGGAAAGATAAGAAACAACTATAGAAATAATAATTTTGATTATATAACATTAGGTGCAAAGGATTTAGCATGGCAAACAGCGAAACTAATTGGACTCGCCAATAAGCAATTTTTTACAACAAGAGCTAGGACATTCGAGGAGTCCTTACGGATGGAATCTAGGCCTAAGGGATATGAAGAATTGGTTCATCAAATGATGGCAGGAACTTTAACGGACAAGCAACATATCTATCAACTTTGTGAAAATTTGTGGACAGGTTTAAATGAGTGGTTTGAGGAATTAGGAATTGATTATAAGATAAAAGAGCTGCCTTTTTAAGGTGGGCATAATAAGCAAAGAAACTTCGCTAAAAACAAAAAAAGGCTGGAAGGTAACCATTATTCCTAATGACTTACCAACCAAAACCTTACCGTGCTTTCATTATATCGAAGTATGTCAAAATATGTCGACAAGTAAGTTATGGTTCTGTTGGTTTGTTTTTCCTGATGTTAAGATTGTTGGTGAAGGCAAAAAAATGATCAGATTGATAAATTCAATCTGATCAAAGGTCTGAGGAGGAACAAATATGGGATATATCATGGATCTTCGAAAGATGGTTGGGAGCAGACCACTTATTATGGCTGGTGCCAATGTTATTCTTATTGATAAGCAAGGGCGTGTATTATTTCAGCTGCGAAAGGATAATCAATGCTGAGGCTTTCCAGGTGGATCTATGGAGCCTGGAGAGACTTTGGAAGAGTTAGCGAATCGAGAATTGTTCGAAGAGACCGGACTTATTGCGACCCAGCTTTCGTTCTTTCATGTGTTTTCTGGAGAAGAATTTTACTATAAATATCCACATGGTGATGAAGTATATAATGTAGTCACTACATTTATTTGTACAGAATATGAAGGGGAATTGAAAATGGAAAGCGATGAAGTGACAGAATTACGCTTCTTTCCTCCAACTCAGATTCCTGAAAATATTAGTCCACCAGATCTTCCAATACTACGAGAATTTTTAAACCATTGGAGAAAAAATTATCAGGTTTAAATATTTCGTTTGTACGGGACGCGGGGTCGGGTCCATTGTCCCGTTTTGTTGTTTTTTACATGCAGGGAAAACCATTTTTCTGAGAAGGGTTGCCCTAATCCTAAGCTATTTTTTATTCATTAATATCCTAAGAGGAGAAAAAATTATGACAAAAGAATTCAATGAAGTAGAGAATTGCCCGCTTTGTGGTAAAAATAATAATTGTTGTTATTCTCAAGATAAGTCGTTAGGAATCTGTTGGTGCAGTGAAGAAGTATTTCCTAATGAAATTTTTGATCTAGTCCCACCAAAGGAGCTAAGAAAAACTTGTATATGTAAAAGCTGTCTAGAGAAATTTAAAAAGGAAGCTTTACCGCAATAACATCGGAATACGGATTAGCATGAATTGTTGATTTCATAATTGTTTTGAGGGATTTGCCTTCAGTAAAGAACCCCTCTTCAGGCAAATCTCCCTAAATTAAGTAAAGTATTCAATTTTCGATTCAGGAAAATACTGATGAATATATCCCCCTAATGTGTCTTTAATGTCCTCCTGCTCCTCATTTGTATAAACATATTTCCCAATTCCGTAGCGTCCCCATTTCCATTTTCGTTTCGATTCATCTAACTCGAGCTTAGTCATTGGATAGTTTTCTTGGATGACCCGTTTGGCTGGTTTTGTAAAGCGGTGTTGGATCATTTCGAAGGTTAGGTCTTTTTTTGCCATGGGTGGAAGGGCTGCTTCAAGTTTTTCAAACATTTCATGATATCCTGATTTCCATCCTTCATGTAAATAAATAGGAGCTACAATGAACCCTAATGGGTAGCCCGCTTCAGCAACCTTAACCGCTGCCTCGATTCTTTCATTCAATCTTGATGTGCCAGGCTCAAAAAATTTAATAATGTAATCATCATTGATACTGAAGCGGAATCGAGTTCTTCCGTTATGCTTAGCATCAAGGAGATGATCAACATGTGCAAACTTTGTGACAAAGCGAAGTCTTCCGTATTTAGATTCCCCGAAGTACTCTATAGCTTTCTTTAATGTATGTGTAAGATGGTCGACACCAACGATATCAGATGTACAGGAGGCTTCAAAACGGGTAGGCTCTGGTGCTCGTTCTTTCATATACTCCTCAGCGGCATCAAGAATTTCGTCGACATTCACATATGTCCGAATATATGGCTTGCTCCCCATTGTTGTTTGCAAGTAGCAATAGTGACAATGACCCATACATCCAGTAGCAAAAGGTATAGCGTATTCGGCTGAAGGCTTGGATGTATCAAATTTTAATGTTTTTCTTATACCAACAACGAGTGTTGATTTAGCCATTCGATATTTTTGAAAATGATTTTCCCCCGGTAAGTTTCGAATTTGATTATGGGAAGTTGTTTGACGAATTTCAATTCCCATTTGTTCAAATTTAGCAATGAGCTCTCTCCCTAATGAGTAATCCAGTGCCTTTGGTTCAACATAAACGAGCTGAGGAACAAATGGTTTAACCATAGAAATCCTCAATCATAGGTAAGCCAAATGCTTCCTGATATGCTTGCTCAGCTTCATCCTCCGACTTGTACACGGCAAATTCATCAGAATATGGATAATAGGTCTCATGTAAAAAGAGTGCTAATTCATTAGGGTTATCTGGATTTTGTACCACTGCTGCTTGTTGTACATTAGCTACATCCTGTGCATGGGGGTTACGGATAATGACATAGACCACTTCACCTGCTCTAATGCTTGGAGTAGTATCCATCATCTCACCTAGCTTTCATAAAGTTTCCTTTTCATTATTTCTTAATCCAGTGTTTTTTATGTTTATTAAGGGAAAATATTAATAATGTAAACTTTAGCTTTACGGTTTTTATTAGAAAAAAAACAATCTAATTACTTGACTAATGTAAGTTTAAAAAATATAATAACTTACATAAAGTAACTTGTTATTTCTTTTAGGAGGTACCCATCCATTATGGAATTTCATCAAAGTCCTCATACATTCGTTGATCAGGTTTATTTAAAGGTTTCCAATTTGGAACGCTCACTTGAGTTTTATCGAAATATCATTGGATTTCAAATTTTAAAGCAAGAAGAAAGAAAAGCACTTTTAACGGCTGATGGAAAAAATCCGCTGTTAATCATTGAACAGCCTGAACATGTGACTCCAAAGCAAGGAAGAACGACTGGGTTGTATCATTTTGCTCTTCTATTGCCAACTCGAGCTGACTTAGCTGCTGTATTACAGCACTTTATTCAAGTCGGTTATCCGTTACAAGGAGCATCTGATCATTTAGTTAGTGAAGCCTTATATTTAGCCGATCCAGATGGGAATGGAATAGAAATATACGCGGACCGTCCTGCTTCTACCTGGGATTGGGAAAATGGAGAAGTAAAGATGGTGACTGATCCAATTGATGTTCGTGGATTATTAGCAGAAGGACAAGGGAAAAAATGGACTGGCCTTCCTGCGAGTACATTAATGGGACATATTCACTTACATGTATCTGAATTGCAAAAGACGAAAGAGTTTTATTGCGATGGTCTAGGTTTTGATGTGGTCTCTAGGTATGGAAATCAGGCCCTATTTATCTCGACTGGCGGTTATCATCATCATATCGGATTAAATACATGGAATGGTGTTGGGGCACCTAAGCCTGCAGAAAATAGTGTTGGATTAAAATGGTTTACACTTGTTTTTCCGAATGAGGAAGCAAGGAATAAAGTAATGGATCAATTGCAAAGAATACATGTGATGGTCAAAAAAGAAGATGAATGTTACTTTACAGAAGACCCTTCAGGGAATCGTATAAAATTATCGGTTAAACGGTAATTTTTCATAAATATTTAACAACAAGGAGACAAACAAAATGACAAACAAAAATGATTTTTATTCAGCAATCGAAAATAGACGTTCTATCTATGGAATCAGTTCTGAAGCAGTTGTATCAAATGAAAGAATTCAAGAAGTAATCAACCATGCTGTAAAACATACACCTTCATCTTTCAATTCACAAAGTGCGAGAGTGGTTGTTTTAACAGGTGAAAACCATACAAAATTATGGAGCATTACAACAGAAACATTGAAAAAAGTGGTTCCTGCTGAAAACTTCGGACCAACTCAAGATAAAATGAATGCTTTTGGTAGTGGCTATGGTACAGTATTATTCTTTGAAGACAATGGAGTCATTGAATCACTTCAAGAACAATTTGCAGCATATGCAGACAATTTCCCACTTTGGTCATTACAATCAAATGGTATGCTTCAATATGTAATCTGGACATCTTTAGAGCTAGAAGGATTCGGAGCAACATTACAACACTACAACCCACTTATCGATGACGAAGTGAAAAAAGAATGGAACATCCCAAGCAACTGGAAACTACTTGCTCAAATGCCATTCGGAAAACCAACAGCTCCAGCTGGCCAAAAAGAATTCAAACCACTAGAAGACCGCGTAAAATTCTATAACTAAGTCGGTTATGGTGTCAGGCACCGTTCGTGGACAAATTGGTTATTTTTCCACCTGACGTGGACAGTGTGATGACTTAAATTTTATAACGAATGAATAAAGCATACAGATGTTAGTCTGTATGCTTTATTTGTGGGACGAGGGACCAGACCCTCTGTCCCAATCGAGAAGAAAGAAAATAAAGACAGTGGGACAGGGACCTGTCCCTAATACGGTGATTTTTGATAAAAATAGTTTGGTTTTTTAATTTCGTTTTTGTATGGTTTATGGTAAATATGTGTGGTAGCAGGCGCTAATGGGGGAATGAGCCAGACCCAATTACCAGTTACCGGTCTTCCTTTTTCTACTTCTATTTCCTCAAATCGTTTGAACTGATGGGCAGCTGTATGGTGGTCGACAATACTGACGCCATCTTCCTTAAAGGAATGTAAAACAGCAGTATTTAATTCTAGCAGTGCTCGATCTTTCCAAAGAGAGGCATTTGTTTTTGTATTTAATCCCATTAAATTTCCTATTCGCGGGAGCATATTATATCGAGATTCATCAGCCAAATTTCGTGCGCCTACCTCAGTCCCCATATACCAGCCGTTAAAGGGAGCGGCAGAATAAGAAATTCCACCAATTTCTAGCCTCATACTCGAGATAATAGGTACCCCATACCATTTCAGATGCAAATCTTCAAACCATTTATATTGAGGATGGCGAATTGGAACTTCAAGAATGAGCTCATTTGGTATATCAAAAAGTTTTGGCGAATGGTCATTCACTTGAATGACTAAGGGTAAAACATCGAAATGTCCGCCTTTTCCTTTCCAGCCTAGCTTTTGACACACTTCTGTAAAATCCAAGGAATCTGGATCACCGATAACGCCATCTTCCGTTTGATAACCAGCATAACGAATCAATTGATGATTCCATATTCGTATAGAATGATCAGCAGCTTTTGGTGAAAATATAGTGATAGTAGGACGAATACGGCCATTATTTGTCGCGAATTCAATGTGTTCAAGCAATGCTTCAAAGATTTCTTCCTCTGTCCGAACATGTCTTTTATCAATAACCTTTAAATTTTCCCAAAATAATCTACCGATACAACGATTACTATTTCGCCATGCCATTTTTGCCCCATAGTCTAGTTCATCAAATGTATGTTCATAATAACCCTGTTCTTGTATTTCTTTTTGGATTTCATTCAATCTATTTTCTATCTGTTTTTCCGATTTATTTATTTCCGAATAATAAGTTCGGATAAAATCCTCTGCTTCTATCAGTACATCCTTTATCAAAAGGGGATCCTCCTGTAGTAGAAAATATTCTAATATAATCATAAAGGAATCTAAGTAAGTGAAACAAGGTAGACTGAGCGAAATATATGTTAAATTCATGACTAAAGCAATAATAAAAAGCCAACGTAAAGTTGGCTCAAGATTTGGGCTATAAATAGAAAATTGCGTGCAAACAAAAAAGTACCTACACCGAATGTGCAGGTACCAATATGGACTACGTTTTATTAATAGACCCCTACCGCATCGTAAGCATCGTTTATGGCTTGTACTTCTGCGGATGGTGCTCCATTTTTGTCAGGATAAAGGTCTCTTGCTGCTTGAGTCATGGCCTGACGCATTTGGCTAAAGTCAGAAGATGATGTTAAATAAAGTGTTAGGGCACGATAGAAGATTTTTTCTGCTTTCGCCTTTCCGATTCCTTGGACAGTTACTCCGTAATGTGTGCCTCCTTGAGTGAGGAGATAAGCAGCTTTATTATTAATACTGCTGTTGACATGTACCCCACCATGATCTTGATCTCCTAGATAACGCTGACTATAATGATCTGGATAATATCCTGATTCTGTATAACCTCCGATATAAACAGATGCTGGATCACTCAATGAGCGTAGTCCATCACCAGGTATATCAGGGGTCCAAATATCTTCACCCATTAACCATAATCCTTCATCTGTTTTGTTTTCAATGAAGGAGCCCATGATATCCGCTAGTGATTCATTAAGTGCACCAGATTCACCTTCATATTCTAAGTCGGCTGTGTTGCTAATTACCCCATGTGTCATTTCATGTCCAATAACATCTAAACCGCCGGAAAGAGAAATCATTCTTTGACCATCACCATCACCGTATAACATTTGCTTTCCATTCCAAGCGGCATTATTCCACTTATCGCCGATATGGACGGATGAAATGATTTTCATGCCTTTGTCGTCTAAGGAATTGCGTTTAAAAGTCTTTTGATAATAATCGTAAACTTTTTCAGCGTTAATATGGGCTGAAACAGCTGCAGGATCATAGAAGAAGTTAGAAGGACTCTTCACCTCATCTCCCGTGTAACCTAGTAGTGCAGAAAGAATAATAAATATATCTGTACCAAGGTGCATCGCATTAAACGTATGAACACCTTTTGAACGTGTTCCGTCAAATAAATAGTGTGCTCCAGTATTTGGATCTTTGACCGCTTGGAATGTTTGCAGCTTGCCGAAGATATCCATTCCTCTAGCTTGAACAGGGTCAGGATTCTCTGGAAGTGCTTCTTGAATCGCGTTGAAGCTGTGAATAATGTTTCCATTTGTTGCATCGATAAAATAATGCCAATATCCAGGTTCTGGTTTAGACGTAGATGCTTTGATTACATAAGCTAGATAATTTTTCCCCTTATATGGATAAATCATTAAATCTGAATCGATATCTCCATCATAGTAATTAACTTCCCCAATTTGTTCCTCAATGTTTTGCTTTGCTACTTGGATCGCTTCATCCTTTGATACTGTAGCAGTTGTTGGAATGACAGCGCGTGCTAAGTTAGGTGTTACTTTACCGAAAAAGGCAAAGACATTATTGTCTTTATCTAGTGCGGTCGTTTGAGCAGATCCATAAATCGGAATCCCATTGTATTGTTCGACCGTTCGGAAATGGGTGGTATTTGTGTTACTATCCACTTGTTCTTTAACAATTTTAAACTGGTCTTTTGCATTGCCAGTTGATTTAAACAGACTCGCTTTTGATTGCAGGAATGCATATAAAGCTTCCTGTTTGCTCACCCCCTCAGGAGCCTTCCATAATCCAATGATGGATGATGGAGTTTTTAATTGTTGATCATACTTTACTTTTTCTGCAGCAAAAGTATGGTTCAATGGGAAAGCTAATCCCCCGAATGTAAGTGAAGCAGCTAATACAGCAGGAATGACCTTCTTCATTTTTTTCTTTTTCTTTTTCAACCTAATCACCTCTCCGTAATTTTTTGAATTCTCCATCATTATTCTGAATTTTCTACGAACAGTCAATTGGGTTATTTTTATCTATATTTTTCATGACTTTCTTTCATTTTTGGAAAAATTAAGGCCGTAATTTTAACTATTTTCATAGAAAATAACCCAATTTACAATATTCGGATTATTCAGTAGTATGGACACAAATTAGAAGTTGTATAAAGGAGAGTGGGGATGAGTAGAAAATATCATAAAGTTGTATTTCCTTGCCTATGCTGTCTTTCGTTTTATTTAGGAACACAAATAATAGGGGAAACAGAAGCATCGTTTTCAAGTCAAACATCTTTAGAAAAAATAACCATTACGACGGCTTTTGTGTTTCCATCCACTATTAAAGATCTAAAGAATCGAGCAAAGAAAACAGTCAAACAAATCCAACAAAGCTTTGAAAGAATCGACCTGACTTCTAAGAATCTTTCCATAAAAGAAATAAAAGAAAAGCTTGCTAGAATTTCACAAACCAAGGGTCAAATTGAAGAGTTTTACAAAATATATGATGAACTGAGTCGTTATTATCAACAAGTTCAAAAACAAAAAGATGGTAATCATACATTCAATTATGTGAGTGATGGCTTTAAAAACGTGGATATGCTGAAAAGGGACAAAAAGTTATCGAGTTACTCTCGTCGTATTGAAGCAATAAGTGTTTCCTTAAGGGAACAGATTGAAAAACTAGAAAAACAGGAAACACAAGTTCCGCAAAAAAAGAGGAAACCGCAGGATTCACAAGAAGAAAAAAAGAATCAGGAAACGCCAATTCTACAAGATGATGAGCAGGGGGTGAAAAAAAGTGAAGAAAGTGATTCGCCTGGTAAGTAAGGCTATAAGTGGGTTTGTCTTACTATTATTATGCTGCTTAGTTATTCTAGTTCTCTCTTCTAAAGCTTCTGGAGGTGAGCCAACCATTTTGGGTTGTCAAGTGAAGGTAGTCCTATCAGGTTCAATGGAACCAACCTTTCAAACAGGTTCGATCATTGCTATTAAACTGGCAGACAGTGGGGCTACATACACGAAGGGGGATGTCATTACTTTTCGCGATGAAGAAAAACTCATTACACACAGAATTATAGAAGTGAAGAAAGTGAATGGACAAGTCTTGTACAAAACGAAGGGAGATAATAATAACGCTCCTGATACAAATCCTGTTGTTGCACAAAATGTGGTTGGAAAATATACAAGCTTCACAGTTCCATACGCAGGATATTTAGTAAACTATGCAACGTCTAAAGCAGGATCGGCACTTTTATTAATAATACCTGGCCTATTATTAGTACTTTCTGCAGCTCGTTCCTTAATCGGTACGATGAAAGAGATAGAAACAAAGAATGCGTAATCAATTTAGTATTTACTCTTATGTATCAAATGAAGGATAGGTAAGAGATGAATAGATATTTTTCAAAATATATATTGGGGAGGAATTCAAATGAGTTTAACAAAGAAGGTAACAAAAGGTTTAATGACAGCAGCATTAGGTTTTTCATTAATTGGAGGGGGAACATTTGCGTACTTTAGTGATAGCGTAGCCACAAATAACACCTTTGCAGCAGGTACATTAGATTTATCTGTGAATCCTGAGGCTGTAGTGAATATTAACAACATTAAACCAGGGGATGAAATTAAGCGTGAATTTATGTTGACGAATAATGGAACGTTAAATATTTCAAAAGTATTATTGAATACGAAGTATACTGTAAATGATGCGAAGCTGGATGGAAAAGATAATACAGAGGATATGGCGAAGCATATAAAAGTAACGATTCTTTATAACCAAAATACTGCAAGTGCACCAGTGATTGAGACAACATTATATGATTTGCAAAATCAAACTCCAGATCTGACCCAAATTGATACACTAACAGGACCGAAGCCAGATGGACTTACTCCAGGAGAGAAAAATAAGATGATTGTTCTCTTTGAATTTAAGGATAACGGACAAGACCAAAATCAGTTCCAAGGAGATTCTCTGCAGGTTGAATGGAAGTTCAATGCTGAACAAGAAGCAGGTTCTTTAAGTGAAGGCTAATATGAAAGTTGTTAAGTAGTTATAAGGGCTACTTATATTGGTAGGAAATTGGCCAGGTAAAATGGCATTCATACATAGAAGCCATTTTTACCTGGCTTTGATTTACGTTAAAATGTAATCCTTCACTTATTTAAGTTTTAACAAGCTTTACCTTGGAGGCTATATAATTATGCCATGGAGTGAAACTTCCTTGGTAAAAAGTATTTTTACTTGAATTGTTCCCAATTAAATCATCCTCATAAAAGTATTTGAAATATGAAAAGCCTTTAAAGGTTGTTCCGTCTCTACATAATGGTTATACATCTTTTTTCCAAAAATGTTGATCCATCGAACATGGTTGTTTAATTTGAAATAGGGGAGAGCTCTTTTTTCTAGATAGCTGTAATATTCATCTAGTTTATTTTCAATATTTAATAAAAGAAGTTTAAATACTATATTGTACATCCGATTATCCAGTTTTTTAGCAAGTGATATCCCTTCACGAGCTTTTTTTAACAAAACCGATTTCTTTAATAGATTGCCTTCAAATGAAGTATTTACATAGTTATATAGACGCTTGAGATAGAGCATCGATGACTTTTCTGCTATACGAAGCGCTTCATCATAATATTTCTGAGCTTTTGCATATTCCTTTCTTTTATAGTACTCTAACCCGAGGTTATTCAGAAACATCCCTTTTTTATTGAGAGCGCCTAATATTTCACTGTCATGAATTAGATTTTGATAACGTTCTTCTATCCATTGGAAATCAAGGTTTGTATCCTTTCCAATCTGTAGAAGTATAAGAGATTCTGCGTTAAAAGCTTGTAGAAAATTGTTCGTTTTCTTGAAATGTTTTAGTGCTTTTTCTGCATAAACATAGGCCATAAGTTCTGATTCATTAATAATGATAGGCAACGGCTAAATCATAATAATATTCCGGATTTCCATAGATATCTATATCGATTTTTTTTAAGACCTCAATCGCTTTTAGCTGGTTTTCGCTATTTGGTTGATGAAATAGATAATGGATACCCATAATGTGCCATAGTAAGTTTTTTTCATATGGTGGAAGATCTGGATGATTGTTTTTGACATGCTGCACAATTTGGTATGCTTTTTTTCCATCTTGATGCAAAAGGTAATATCTAGCCTCTAATAGATGAAAAAATGCAGCAAATTTGGAGGCACTGATGAAAGGGAATGATTCAATCGTTTCTTTGATTTTTTCAACAGTCTCCATTCTTTGCATAATCATCGCATTATGCCAGTAATGGAGCTGTTTCTCAATATTATGAAAAGATTCAATTTCTTTTTGAATATCAATTTGTAGGCGATCTGAAAACATCGCAATAATTTCGGATGAATAAGCAGTTTTCCCATGTTCAATCTTACTTACATGTGTGGCTGTACAAATTCCAATACCTAATTGCGCTTGTGTAAGACCATTCCTTTCTCGGTAATATTTGATGATTTCCCCCACTTGCATATATATTTCCCTCCCTTATGTCGTTATTTTTATAGTTTGATCTTATTAAGGGAATCTCCTTTAAAAGTAATAATAGTCAGTAGAATAATCCTATATATATCAAAGAATTTTCGTTTTACAGGTGACTTTGGAGGTGTACTCTCAATTCAATGGAAGGACTAAAGTTCTAGATCACATGTGTAATAAGGAAAAACTAAAATCACAACAGGATGAGTTCTTTTCAAACATTTTTCTTAATAAGCTTTATATAAGGAAAATAAGTGAAAGGGATGATTGCATGCAATATTATTATGGAACTCAGATGCCTCTTAGGGTATTAGATGAGTGCGAGTTTTGGAAGCAGCAAGAAGAAGAGCATACGATCGTGATCCGGGAGCTGGTAAAAGAGTTAGAAACGGAAAATGTTGAGGCATTGTTAGAGTGGGAAAAATCCTTTACTGAAGCTCATAATCGGGTAGTTCGGTTTATCGAAACGACCATTCGCACAACGGGAACCTTCACTTATGAATTGTATCGGGACTTGACGAAGCTAGTGTCTTATTGTTTGGAACAAAGTGTTCAGTTCATTGATTTTTGCAATAAACTGATTGAAGAGAGTGAACCGATTAAAGATAATCCAACAGCGAAAGTAGTTCTGAAGCACATCATTCGCGAATCGGAATATTTTGTAGGTATCGCACAAGCGGTTTTATATAGTAAATCCATCTAGCGGGGGGCTGACATTATCAGTCCTTTTTCTATTAATCCGTGGTAATGTGAGGGCGCGTTTCTTAGTAGTAACAGTGCACCATAGAATTCATTAGGACCAACATTTTTTATTTAACAAAGCTTATCTGGGAGGTATGTTAATGGGAAAAATGGAGAAGTTATAAAAAAGGAGCAAAGATATGGTAGGTTTAATTATTGCAATCATTATTTTTAATTTTATAGCATTTAAAAATATCAAGAAAAGGCTAACCACCAATCAAATTATCCATATTTGTGTATTTACTATCGCCTTTCAAACGTCCTTTGATATTTTTATTGAGATGAAATATCATGGCTATTGGTATTTTTCGAAAGGGATAGAGTATTCAGATCTTATTGCCCATCTTTTTGTTGTTCCACCCGTCAATTTGATGTTTCTTAAATGGTATCCATTCCGTTCTAAGTTTTGGAAGCTATTTCTATATTACGTTTTATGGGAAATAGTAACTCTGTTATATGAGCTAGTGGCCTTGCTTCCAGAGCCATGGGGTTATTTTCATTACGGATGGTGGAATGTATGGCATACACTGATTATAAATCCTATACTATTCATTATTTTAAGAAGTTATTATAAATGGATTGTGAAAAAAGAAAAAGAAGCAGTGGAGCATTACCGAAGAGGAACAATATGAAAAAAACACAATTATGTACTCTATTCTTACCATTTTACATATTGGACTATTTATATCTTAATAAAAAAAGTAACCATGGCCTCTCATCATCTTCTTGAATATCGGTTTAGCCAATAGTTATCAATATTATCTAAAGGTTTTAAAAACAACAAACTAGAATCGATATTAGGATTCCTATTAAAAAAGATTGGTGTCAGGCATTGTCGGTGCCTGACACCTTCCATGGACATATAATGTTTTTTTCCATCCCTGGCGGACACCTATAATTTGTAAATATATCATATAGTGTCCATATGGGGTGGAAAAATATCCTGTTTGTCCATGGACGGTGCCTGACACCAATTTATTCATCGTCGATTGAAGTAGTAACTTCTGCACATATAAGACCAAAGTAGGTGGGGACTTGGTAGGAATATAGATGAATTTTCCGTGATTCCTTTGGAATGGATCCGGCTAATATTAGTGTTTGCCAAATTCCATCAGGCTTTGCAGCTTCAATATATTCCGGATCAAATTCAGCCATTTTTTCCAGTTCGTTCGATCGGATGAATCCTACCACTTCTTCATCCAGCAATTCTGCAGCGGGATCATAACCATAAGGACCTCTTTCATCATGGGCATGTGCCCAATCGCAGCTAGCGATAAGTGCGACTCGTTTCCCACTATTTTGCACGACTTGATTCATCACTTGTCCAAGCCTAACGTGCGATTCAAATGAAAGCTCACGTGAGGGGTTGATCACAACAATCGGAATATCCGGCATAAATGAAAGTGGGACGATAGCACCCCAATCTAAAGGAAGACATGAAATTGGACCTGCGGCTGTTCCATAATTAATCGATGCAATTGGGATGTCTTGTTCTGCTGCAGCTTGGGTAATGGAAAGAGCTAGTTCGCGATCTACAAAACGTTCAAGCTCATAAAAACCATCATTTTCTTCAACAAATCCATACATTCTTTCACTATTTGATACAGAGAAGAAACCGTCAATTCTTGTCCCATGCGGGGTCAAAACAATAATCGTATCAGGATTTGCTTCCCTCATCTTAGTACCGAGCTTCACCATACTATCCCGTGTTAACTTCATTCGATCCGGCAAAGCTCCACATAATTCGGGAATAATCTCACCCCCATGCGGAGCAATACAAGCAAAAACAAATGGGTTCATCGTTATCACTCCCACGAATAAATTTAAAGGCAGTTTTCTTTTTCAACCGAAAACTTAAATATTACTACATTCAACTAAGAAGGGGGCTACGTTTAAGAAATGATGCCCCGAAATCATGCTTATTAGAACTTTAGATGCATTACGAAATAGCAACAATCTTTTCGAAAACTATATATTTAAATCATATATTCGTCTAAATTCCATCAAACTCCTTTAATTAATTCGGAAAATTGGGAAACTTTGACGATAACTGTTATAAAAGCGGAAATTGAATATAAAAGGTTGTTCCTTTTCCTATTTGGCTTCGGGCATAAATTTTCCCGCCGTGCAGGTCAATAATCTTTTTCGTAATAGCAAGTCCTAAACCGCTGCTGCCTTCTTTACGATTCCGTGACTTGTCAGCTCTATAAAAGCGATTGAAGATATGAGGAAGATCTTCTTCGGAAATCCCGATTCCCGAATCTTGAATTTCGATATGGCATTCATCATCCTTTTGACTTATCCGCATGGAAATCGTACCACCTGGTTCTGTATATTTAATGCAATTTGTAATAAGATTCGTCCAAACTTGATGAAGCAGCTTTTGATCCGCATGAATAAAGGTAGCGGGAAGTTCCATATCAATTGCGATATCTTTTTCACGCCAGCTCCACTCTGTCATAAAGATCACTTGTTTGATTTGAGCCGCAATATCAAAGGTTTCTCTTTCCAATATTCCTTCCTCTTTATCTAAGGAGGCAAGTGTAAGTAATTGTTTGCTTAACTGCGACATTCGGCGGCTTTCATCCTCGATAATCGACAAATAATTTTTTCGCTGCTCCTCAGATAGATTTTCGGAACGCAATGTTTGTGAAAATCCTTGAATGGAGGCAAGGGGAGATTGGATTTCATGCGAAACATTGGAAACAAATTCTTGACGCATTTCCTCCAGCTGCTCCAAGTTTTTCGTCATTTGCGAAAAATGACTGGCAAGTTTTCCGATTTCATCTCGACGCTTTACATTTAAATCGATATTGTAGTTGCCTTTTGTAATTTTTTTCGTTGCTTCTGTCAGTTTGACAATCGGCCTAACTAAATATCGAGTGCTGACAATAACGAAAAGAATACTTAATAAAATGGTGAAAGTGAGAAGAACTGCAAAAAAGATCCGCATTTCACCAAATTGAACTTCGAGATTCGGCCGCATGAATAGTGCGTAACGTGTACCATTTACTGTAACAGGTACACCAATGGTATTAACGGCCACATTATCAAAAAATCCAGTAACAAATAATTTAGAAGGGAATTGAATGATTCCATGGTAGACTTCACCGTGTAGAACATCCTGGATCACTTTTGAATCAATCTCTTTTTCTCTAAAAGCTCCGCCATAAAAAGAACCTTGCTTCTTTTCATTCACTAAATATATTTGGTAACCTAAATTTCCAATATGCTTCAAGTAATCATCTATATTTAAGGTTGGATGGTCTTCATAAAACCTTTGGATGTCCGTAGTCATCTCTGTTATCTTTTGATCATTTTTTGGTTTTAAATAATAATGGTAAAAAAGGTTTGATGAGAAAAATGCAAGTAAACCACTAAGAAGCATCACAAAGAGAATCGTAACCACAATTCGTAAATAGAGGGTTTTCACTTCTTGGTAACCTCCAATTTATATCCGACCCCGCGAACGGTTTTGATGCTGAAATCATCGATTCGATTGGAAAAGCGTTCACGTAATCGTTTAATATGCACGTCTACTGTTCGTTCATCCCCTTCAAAATCAGCTCCCCAAATCAATTGAATTAATTCCTCACGGGTAAAAATTCGCTCAGGATAGCTAGCTAACTGCGCAAGTAATTCAAATTCCTTCATCGGAAGCATTAATAGCTTTCCATTGCAATGAACCTCATAGCTTTTACGATCAATCACTGTTTCACCTAACGTTATTTTTTCTGCATTTACCATTTGGTAACGGCGAAGCAATGCTTTTATACGAAACAGCAATTCTTTTGGCTCAAATGGTTTTGTTAAATAATCATCTGTTCCAACAGAAAATCCTCTTTCTTTATCAGCGAGCTGATCCTTTGCGGTCAAAAGTATAACCGGAAAATCATAATATTTTCTTATTTCTTCACAAAGCTGCCATCCATCCATATTTGGCATCATCACATCGACAACTGCTAAATGAATTTGTTGTTTGGTAAGTAAAATGGAAGCCTCTTTTCCATCTGCCGCTTCAAAAACAGCATATCCCTCTGCTTGAAGTGTATGTACCAATAGCTCACGAATATGTGCATCATCATCAGCAACTAAAATATGTATCATGAAAAACACCTTCTACAGTTGATTTAGATAGTTTCATTTTGGCTGATTCAATATAGAATTTCAAATGTTAGTTGTGGATTTTTATAAACGTAAAAAATGCGAAAGAAGAGCAAATTAAAAAAGTCTGCACCCACAAAGGTACAGACTTTCACAGGTTTAAATAACTTTCTTCTTATTTTCCTTTTTCGCCTCAACCCAATAATCAGCATTTTTAATCCCAAGTGGTTCAGGGTCGAATACAGGATCTTTTCCTTCTCTTTTCTGACGTTCGTAATCCTTCAAGGCGACAAGGGCTGGTTTCATCAGGATCAGTATGGCGATAATATTCAGCCAAACCATTAGACCAAGTCCAGTATCACCGAATGCCCATGCTACATCGGATGTTTTAACACAGCCATAGAATACAGCCGCCATACTTACAATTTTTATCGCGAAAATGGCCCAGCGATTATTTTTTCCACGTGTTAAATAAGCGACATTCGTTTCAGACATATAGTAATAGGCCATAATCGTCGTAAAGGCAAAGAAGAATAAAGAAATGGCAACAAATCCAGATCCAAAACCTGGTAATACGGATTCAACGGCAGCCTGTGTATATTGAGGTCCTGGCTTATCAGTTCCCATCGTTTTAACAAGATATTCCCCATCTGGAGTTTTTGTACTGTACATTTTAGTAAAAAGAATCATAAATGCTGTTGCGGTACAAACGAACCATGTATCAATATAAACAGAAAATGCTTGTACTAAACCTTGCTTTGCAGGGTGGGATACTTCAGCGGCACCAGCTGCATGTGGCCCTGTTCCTTGTCCTGCTTCGTTTGAATAGATTCCACGCTTAACTCCCCATGCAATCGCGGAACCAATTAATCCGCCAAAAACGGAATCAGCTCCAAATGCGCTTTTAAAAATAAGTCCGAATACTGCTGGTATTTCTGAAATATTCATTAAAACAACAATTAATGCAACGATGATGTAACCAAGCGCCATGAAAGGAACAACAAACTGTGCAACATTGGCAATCCTTTTAACACCACCGAAAATAATAATTCCAAGTAAAAGAGCAATAATCGTAGCTGTCAACATATTGTTCATACCAAAGGCATTATTTAAACCCTCTGCAATTGCATTTGCTTGAACACCCGGCATTAAAAAGGTAAGCGAAATAATCGTAGCAATAGCGAAGACAACTCCATACCATCTCATGCCTGTCCCTTTTTCAATGTAGTAGGCAGGTCCCCCGCGATATTCTCCGTCCTGCTTTACTTTATAGATTTGAGCAAGAGTTGATTCAACATATGCTGTTGCTGCACCAACAAAGGCGATTAACCACATCCAGAATACTGCTCCGGGTCCTCCTAAACCTATTGCTGTAGCGACACCAGCAATATTCCCAGTTCCTACACGTCCCGATAAAGCTACTGATAATGCTTGAAATGATGAAATTCCAGCCTCAGAGCTTTTCCCTCTGAACATTTGCTTCAGCATGTCTGGAATGAGCCGCAGCTGTAAAAAGCGAGTTGCAATTGAGAAAAACAACCCTACCAAAATACAGATAATAATTAGCGGCGGACTCCAAAGAACATCATTAAGCCACCCAACAAACTTATCCATCCAATTCCCCCTTGACTGTTTTTAGGAAAGGCACTTTTCATTGACTTGTTACTTTTAAATAGCAACAATATATTACGAAAAGAACCTAAAAAAATCTCCCATCAATCAAATTATAAGATAATTAAGAAAATTGAACAATGATAAAATTTGGAAGATTGTTAAAATTATATAAATATTTTTTGTTGAAAAAATTTGTTAATAAATTTTACTATGTTTTGTAAAATTGTATTAAGACTGAATCCAGTTTAAGGGGTGATCATTTGAGTGATAAAAGATTATCGAAATCAACAACGGATAAAAAGGTTTGTGGAGTGCTAGCAGGGATTGCGAAGTATTTTAATGTTGATCCTACTCTAATCAGACTTGGATTTATTGTTTTAGCCCTTGCAACAGCTATATTTCCTTGTTTAATAGGTTATTTTCTCGCATACTTGGTATTGCCGGATGATACTGATGTTTAAAACCAATTTGATTCTGTTTTTTAAAACTACAAAAAGAGCATCGAAAATCCGATGCTCTTTCTGTAATACCACTAGTTATACAACAATTGCATAAACGGTGTCAGGCACCATTTATGCAAAAAATGAATAAATATGAGAAAAATGAATAAACGGTGCCTGACACCAAGTTTACTTCAATCCCAAATGTTCTTTTAGTCGATTTTGGGCTTTTTGTCTTTCTGCTTCAGGGACGATAAAGTAGTAAATACCGTTAATTTTTGTTCCATCGCCCTTTAACTCGAATGGATCAATTTTATGTCTGGCGTCTTTGTAATATTTTTGAATGGACATCATTTCATCAAAGGTTAGATTCGTTTCTATGCTTTTACCGAGTGCTTCAAATATATTGCTGAATCTTGTTAATGATGAGAAGCTGGCACCTTTATTAATTATTCCTTGAATTACTTGACGCTGGCGTTCTTGACGACCAAAATCCCCACGAGGATCCTCTTTTCTCATACGAACAAACTGAAGAGCTTTTTTGCCGTTTAAATCGAGCTTCCCTTTAGGAAAATGGTAGCCTCCGTAGCTAAAATCAAGCGTATTATTGACAGTAACACCGTCCATGGCATCCACAATGCCCTCAAAGCCTTGCATATTGACCTTGATATAATAATCAATCGGAATATCAAGAAATTTTTGTACCGTATTCACCGACATAGCGACTCCGCCAAACGCATAGGCATGGTTAATTTTATCCTGTGTTCCTTTTCCAACGATTTCTGTTCGTGTATCGCGAGGAATACTCAACATTTGTACAGATTGAAGGCTAGGATTCACCGTCATTACAATCATCGTATCTGATCGGCCGCGGTCTCCCTTTCGTTCATCAACCCCAAGCAATAGTATAGAAATCGGATCTCTATTTTTAAAATTAATTTCCTTTTCCCTTAAATTTTGCATGTCAACCGGTTTATGCATCGTGTCAACAGCCTTTGTTAAAGAATGATAAACCGCATATACATATGATCCAGCACCAATGATTAATAATAGAAGAATAATCCCTATTATTTTCCACTTTTTCTTCTTCTTTCTTTGATTCGCTCGATCTGAACGCATAATCACTTTCCTCCAAAGGGAATTTTTTCAAATCATTACAATTAGAGTATCAAATAAAATAGGAAATGTGTATAAGAAATTTTGATTGACAACCACATGATTGGATATGATAATTGGTATAGACAACTATATAAAAATGATTAAGTTTATGTTTAGTATATCCTTAATATCATAAAAAAATGAGGTGATTGCATTGGGACAAAAGGTGATAATCAATGCAAATTTGTATACAGGTGAAGAAAATCTTCCTAATGGATTTTTACGTTTTGATGGTGAAAAAATAGTCGCTACAGGGTTAATGAATGATTTCGAGCATCAAGCCGGTGATGAAGTATTTGATATGAACGGGAAAATTGTTATTCCAGGGATGATTGATGTGCATATTCATGGCGGATACGGTGTAGATGTCATGGATGCGGATCCAGAAAAACTGGCTTTTTTAAGTGAGCAGCTTCTCCAAGAAGGAGTTACTTCCTTTTTTGCCACAACGATCACACAGGATTATCCCGCTATTGAAGCAGCATTAAAATCTGTTAAAGCGGCAAAAGAAACAGGGAAAACAACAATCGAAGGTGTCCATTTAGAAGGACCATTCATTTCTGAAAAAAGAGCTGGTGCTCAGCCGCTCGAGTACATTTCTGCACCAGATATCGATTTATTTTTAAGATGGCATAAGGCATCTGGGGATCAAATTAAATTAGTAACCTATGCTCCGGAAAAAGAAGGAGCTCGTGAATTTGAAAAAATCATGCATGAAAACGGGATTGTTCCTTCAATGGGACATTCTGATGCGGTCCGCGAGGAACTTTTAGAAAGCAAAACGACACATGCGACCCATTTATTTAATGGAATGCGTGGGCTGCACCACCGTGAGGCAGGTGTCGCAGGGCATGCACTTTTATCCCCGCATATTCAAGCGGAAATTATTGCAGATGGAATTCATGTTCATCCTGATATGGTGAATCTCACTTATAAGCTAAAAGGTGCGGAAGGAATCGTTGTGATTTCTGATGCGATGCGGGCAAAGGGATTGCCAGATGGAGAGTCTGAACTTGGTGGACAAAAAGTATTTGTTAAAAGTGGAGAATGCCGCCTCGCAAATGGTTCTCTCGCAGGCAGCATATTAACGATGGATCAAGCATTTCGAAACATCATTAAGTTTACAGGCTGTTCGGTAGCAGAGGCTGTCCAAATGACCTCTGTCAATCAAGCGAAAGAATTCAAACTCCAGACAAAGGGCTATTTAAAAAAAGGAATGGATGCCGATTTTGTCATTATGAATCAACATCTTGAAGTGGAAGAAACCTATCGATTAGGAAAAAAATTTAGCAGAGGGGAATAATTTATGGAACTTTTAACATACAAAACTCCAGATGAGGCAGCAGCCAAAGCATTTGATATAATAAAAGAAGGAATTGAAAATGGAAATATCCATACATTAGGCTTAGCTACTGGCGGAACTCCATTACCTTTTTATAAAATATTTCGTGATTCACAGGTAGATGTCTCAAACGTTTCAACTGTGAATTTAGATGAATATGTTGGATTAAAGGATGAAGATGAAAATAGCTATCATTATTATATGAATAAAGAGCTATTTTCTCATTTGAATTTTAAACAGTCGTTTTTGCCTAACGGTATGGCAGATGTTTTAGAGGCAGAGTGCCTGCATTATGAATCTATTTTGCAGAAACATCCTGTTGATGTACAAATTTTGGGGATTGGTTCAAATGGGCATATCGGTTTCAATGAACCGGGTACACCCTTTGACTCTTTAACACATGTTGTTGAATTAACTGAATCGACTCGTGAAGCGAATAAACGTTTTTTTGACAACGAAGAGGATGTACCGACCCATGCTATTTCAATGGGAATACAATCAATTTTGGCAGCGAAAAAAATCATTTTATTAGCATTCGGTGATAACAAGGCAGACGCTGTTAAACATATGCTAGAAGGAAAGGTTGACGAAAGCTGTCCAGCATCCATTTTGCAAAAACATCCGAATGTTGTTGTGCTGGCAGATACCAAGGCTGCATCCATGCTAAAAGAGGGGATAGTTCGTGATAAATAAAGAATCGCCGATACCGATGTATTATCAGATTCAAGAACATATTCGTGAAAACATTAAACAAAAAAAGTGGCTAATGGGGGAAGCCATTCCTTCTGAACGTATACTTACAGAACAATTTGGTGTGAGTCGAATGACCATCCGACAGGCGGTTCAGGGATTGGTAGATGAAGGAATTTTAATGAGAAAACGAGGGAGCGGAACCTATGTAAGCAATGAAAAGGTACAGCAACCCTTAAAGGAAATCACAAGCTTCACCAAATTGATGGAGCAAAGAGGAATGAAAGCATCCAGTAACATTACCGTTTTTTCGATTAGGAAACCAAACGAAGTAGAAGCGGAACAATTGGAAATCAACATGAGTGAAGATGTATATCATATCGAAAGAATTCGCTTAGGAGATCAAATTCCGATTGCCATTGAAACATCGATCGTCCCTTGTAAATTGGCAGAGGGCTTAACTAATGAAGACATCCAGAATTCACTATATGAATTTATCGAAGTAAAAAAAGGTCAAGCCTTAGGGGAAGCGAAACAATCTATCGAAGCCATTGGCGCCAGCAAACGTGTCGCAGAATTACTCGATCTTGACATCGACTCCCCCATTCTGCAAATTGAACGTGTCGCCATTCTAAAAACCGGCTCTCCATTCGAATACGTTCGTTCACAATATGCCGGCAGCCGATTTAAATTTTATTTATAATGGGTGTTTTCGTTAATTGGGAAAAGGTGTGTTTTAAAGAAGCGGAAAGAAGCACATCATCCGGAAAAAAAGACAAAGATGTGCTTCAAAGGAGAGGGATGAAGCACATCATCTGTAAAATCGGTTAATGATGTACCTCAAAAGAGCGGAAAGAAGCACATCAACCGGCAAATTAGCCAAAGATGTTCTTCAAAGGAGAAGAATAAAGCCACATTATCCAGTAAATCAGCAAAAGATGTTATTCAAAGAAGAAAAATGAAGCATATCAACATCTGATCAATCATATAATAAAGCTTGATAGTAAGAAGTTGGGAACTATTATTGAAATTATTAAAATACTCCATTGACATATTCTTTATAAAGAACTACAATGTAGTAAAATATACTTATATTATCAATGGTATAATTATATATACCGTACATAATTAAGTCATTTCTAGGTAACTAGGCATTTTTTTTAAATAAAATGTTCTTTATTTAGAACGAATGAATATATGTTGTAATACTATGATGAAAAGTTCTAACGATGAGGTGGATGAATGAATAGTTACTATCAACCGAACAATATAAATCCAAGGAAAGTGAAAGAAATCAATCTAAAAGAATTATTTTCTGTCATCAAGCGGCGATTTTGGATAATTATTGTCATAACGGCGATTACCACTTTGCTAGGAGCAGTTTACAGCTACTCAAAAAATACTCCATTATATCAGTCCTCTGCGAGAATAATCATTGGAGCTAATCCAGATGACCGAAATACATTGCAAGTTATCATTAAAGATTCAACAGTGTTGGATATAGTAATTAAGGATTTAAATTTGCAAACTTCGCCAGAGGCACTTGCTAGTCAAATAACCGTTCAAAGTATTGATAATACTCAGGTATTTAGTATTAGCGTAACAGACAGAGATCCTAATCAAGCTGCGAAAATAGCCAATACAACGGCAAAGGTGTTCAAGAAAGAGATCTCAAATATTGTTGATTTTAAAGATGTCCGTTTTTTATCAGAGGCAAAAGTAAATCCATGGCCCATTAACCAAAATCAATATCGTTTCATACTTATATTATTTATTGTAGGTGTAGTACTTGGAATTGGGCTGGTATTATTACTTGACTCCTTGGATGACACAATCAGAAAGGAACTCGATATTGAAGAAATATTAGGGCTTCCCGTATTAGGAAAGGTGTCAAAAATGAGTAAAAAGAATGTTAAAAAGAAGCTAATCAAACGATTTGAATTAAGGGGCGGAGATAATTGAATGGAAATCAAAAGAAGGTGAACAAAAAACGAACACTAGTAGCCTATTCCCATCCGGATTCAATGATTTCAGAACAATATCGAATGATTGAAGCAAACATTAAATTTTCAATGGCTGACCAAAAAAGCCGTTCCTTCTTAATCACATCTCCTAGTACAGGTGAGGGGAAATCGACAAGCGCTTCTAACTTAGCAGCAACGATGGCACAGAAGCAGAAAAAAGTCCTTTTAATTGATGCAAATTTTAGAAGTCCGATCCTTCATTCTATTTTTAAAATATCCAACTCAAGTGGGTTAGCAGATGTGTTGATAGATCAATCAACCTTTGATGAGGCAGTTTGTCATACAGATATTGAAAACTTAGATATTCTAGCCTCTGGTTATGCTCCGATTAACCATGGAAAATTACTAGATTCCTATAAAATGCAAGAAATACTGAATAAAGCTTATCAATCCTATGATGTGGTCATAATAGATTCACACTCGATACTAGAGTTAACGGAAACCAAAATTTTGGCAAGTCAATGTGACGGAGTTGTTTTGGTCATAAAAAAAGGAAAAACCTTGCTCGAAAAGGCGGCAGAATCCAAAAAGGTATTGGAATTTGCTAAGGCAAAACTTGTTGGAGTAATTTTAAACGAATAAATATAAATATCATTCATACAATCTTTTTATTAGCCAATATACCTATATTCTATTCAGGTTTCTTTTTTTAACACATCGTTCTTTATTGAGAACCAGATAAATTATAGGTTAGGGTCAAGGGGGAATGAAAAAGAAATTAGCTCTCTCGCCAATTTCCTCAAATCCAACTTCTGGCTGTAACCTGGAATGGTGATGTCTCCTTATCATTATCAATGGAGGCACTCGGTCATGCTGTGGGTCCCGTGGACCTTAGACGCTAGTCGTCGATAGTGTGGTGTGAGGGGGGGTTAGATGCCCTATATTTTAAAGGTAAGAAAGTATAAAATTTACTAAGGATATTAGGCTTGAAAAGTGTCTGATGTGTCTAGCTCCAGCGCCTATCGGCTAGCGGATTTCTCCGTCTTCTCCCTACGATAAGTCAATATGACTCGTTCCTCGCCGTGTATCCTTTATCTCAGTCGAAGACTACGAAATCCGTACACTAGAGCTACGCGCTTGCGCTTTTCTAATAATAAGAAGATCAATCAAATTGTTCTTAATAAAGAATGGTTTGATTGATCTTTTTATATGAAAAGGAGGGGGAAATATGACCTATCGCCAAAGATTATCTTTATTTCTCATAGTTGATTCATGTTTTGTATTGTCTGCTGTTTTTATTAGTAGGTTTTTAGTAACTGAATCAGATTACATTATAACTTTACCCATCATTATAAGTTCACTCATCATTTTGTTTTGTCATCACATATTTGCAATAAAATTTCACTTATATAAAAAAGCGTGGGAGTATGCCAGTGTAGGGGAACTTCTTATTATTCTAAAATCGGTTACCTTGTCTATTCTAATTACAGCAATTGTTAAGCTGTTCATTATCCAAGAGGTATATTTTCGTATGCTTGTTGTCACGTGGTTACTTAATATACTGTTCATTGGCGGATCAAGGTTTTGCTGGAGAATCTTTCGCGATTCCGTTCTAAATAAAACAGATAACAAAAAAAGGACACTGATCGTTGGTGCAGGATCTGCTGGAATAATGGTCGCGAGGCAACTAAAACGATCGAATGATGCAAACCTAATACCCGTCGGCTTTATTGATGATGACAAAAGGAAGCATAGCCTTGATATATTAGGAATTCCAGTACTTGGGGGTGTTGGAAAAATTGAAAGAACGGTTAAGGAGCTAGATATCGACAATATTGTGATTGCCATCCCTTCACTAAGTAAAAAACAATTAAATACCATTTTTCAGGAATGTGCAAAAACAAATGCGAAAACAAAAATTATACCAATGCTTGAAGATTTAGTGACTGGAAAGGTATCGATTAATCAATTTCGTGATGTTAAGGTTGAAGATTTATTAGGAAGGGAACCCGTTGAATTAAATATTGACAGTATTTCGGAGTACGTAACGAATAAGAAGGTTTTAGTCACAGGTGCAGGTGGATCGATTGGTTCAGAGATTTGCCGGCAAATTTCAAAATTTAACCCGAAGCAAATGATTCTATTAGGTCATGGTGAAAATAGCATATATTCCATCGAAATGGAGCTTAAGGAAACCTATCCATTATCAGAAATTGAGTACATACCAGTTATTGCTGACATACAGGATAGTAAGAAAATGATGACGGTGATGAATAGATATCAACCAGATGTGGTCTATCATGCGGCTGCACATAAGCATGTACCATTAATGGAAAGAAACCCAGAAGAGGCAGTCAAAAATAATCTTATTGGTACGAGAAATGCTGCAAAAGCAGCAAGCTGGAACGGAGTAAAGATTTTTGTCATGATTTCCACTGATAAAGCCGTTAACCCAACTAGTGTAATGGGAGCGACAAAAAGGCTCGCAGAAATGATGATCCAGCATATGGATCGGGAAAGTGAAACAAAATTCGTTGCCGTTCGGTTTGGAAACGTATTAGGAAGTCGAGGAAGTGTCGTTCCATTATTTAAAAAACAAATTGAAAAGGGAGGACCTGTTACCGTAACACATCCTGATATGATCCGCTACTTTATGACAATTCCGGAAGCATCAAGACTGGTCATTCAAGCAGGTGCACTTGCTAAAGGGGGAGAGATTTTTGTTTTAGACATGGGTGAACCTGTTAAAATTGTGGATCTTGCTAAAAACTTAATCAAACTTTCTGGCAATTCGATTGAAGATATAGGCATTGAATTCACTGGAATCAGATCGGGCGAAAAATTGTTTGAGGAGCTATTAAAAGAGGATGAAGTACATGAACAGCAAATCCATCCAAAAATATATATCGGTAAAACGGCTGAACTTTATCAAAATGAAATTGAGGAACTCATCAAAGGTTATGTAAATATGGACAGAGAAGAGATTAGGAAGAGACTTTTAGATCTGGCGAATAATAGAATCGTTGAAAAACAATTATTATCAATTTCCGTATAGAAAAAATATTCCTAAAGCGAGGTGATACCCCATGAATAAAAAAGTATTATTCTGTGCAACCGTTGATATTCATTTTCGAGCCTTTCATTTACCTTATTTAAAATGGTTTAAAGAACAAGGGTGGGAGGTACATGTTGCTGCACGAGGTGATTTAAATCTTCCGTATGTAGATGAAAAATATAATTTTCCCTTTCAACGCTCACCCGTGAGTAAAACAAATATACTCGCATATAAAGAACTAAAAAAGGTGATCAATAATAACGAATATCAAATCATTCACTGCCATACACCGATGGGTGGTGTTATTACACGTTTAGCAGCACGTCAAGCGAGAAAAAAAGGAACAAAAGTACTTTATACGGCTCATGGGTTTCATTTTTGCAAAGGTGCACCGCTCATCAACTGGATTCTATACTATCCAATCGAGAAAATACTCGCTCATATAACGGATTGCCTCATTACAATTAATGAAGAAGATCATAAGCTGGCAAAAAATCATCGATTTAAGGCAAAGGAAATTAAACATGTTCATGGGGTCGGAGTAAATACTAAACTGTTCCAACCAGTCAAAAGAAATAATCAGTTACTACTTCGTGCTATGCATGGATACAAACAAGACGATTTCTTAATAGTTTACGCTGCAGAATTTAATAAAAATAAAAATCAACAACTTCTTATTAAGTCATTAGCTCTCATAAAAGATGAAGTACCAAATGCAAAGCTATTATTAGCTGGAAATGGGCCATTATTAGAGGAGTGCAGGAAGCTCGCTATTCATCTAGGGGTAGAAAAAATGATCAATTTTTTAGGACATCGGAATGACATGGATCTGTTATTAAAAATGTCCGATATTGCTGTTGCGTCAAGTGTTAGAGAGGGATTACCAGTGAATATTATGGAGGCGATGGCCTGTGGATTACCGGTGATCGCAAGTGATAATAGAGGCCATAGAGAGCTCATCCACAATGAGGAGAATGGTTATTTAATTCATTTGGACGAAAACAAGTGTATGTCTGACAAAATAAAAGCTTTGGAACAAAACCAAGCTTTGAAATGGAAGCTCGGTCAAACTGGTCGTCGGATGATTGAGGCTCATTATTCGACGGAAAAAGTTTTACAAGAAATGATGAATCTCTATGAATCGCATATGGAGAAAAGGGAGGAATATCAGTGGGCAGTCCATTAAGAGTCCTTCACGTGGTGGTAAATATGAACCGAGGAGGGGCAGAAACCTTCATCATAAATTTATACAGGAATGTGGACCGTCGGGAAGTACAATTTGATTTTCTAACTTGTAAAGAAGGTACTTTCGATTCAGAAATAAGAGAAATGGGTGGGATTGTCCATCGTATCCCTTATATATCTGATGTTGGCCACTCTCAATATATAAAAGAGTTACATTCTTTTTTTACAGCAAACAATCATTATAAAATTGTTCATTCACATATGGATAAAATGGGCGGGATTGTTCTTCGTGCAGCTAAAAAAGCAGGCATTCCGATACGAATTTCCCATAGTCATAATACAAGAAGTGAGGGAGGATTAGCGGCAAGAATATATAAATGGTATGCAGGCAAATCAATCACTCCGAATGCGACTCATTTATTAGCATGCTCGACTGAGGCGGCTAAATGGCTGTTTCATAAAAAATATCCAGTAACAAAAATAGTAAAAAATGGGATTGATGAAGAAAAGTTCCGTTTTTCACCTGTGATAAGGAATCAAGTAAGAGAGGAATTAGGAATTAGTCAACATACCTTTGTTATTGGGCATGTTGGGAGATTTAATTATCAAAAGAATCATACATTCCTTATCGATTTATTTTCACAGTTTCATAAAGTAGAAGAGGATTCTAAGTTGATTTTGGTAGGGGATGGTCCTTTACGCGGGGAAATGGAAAAGAAAATCAGCGAGTTACATTTGCAAAATCATGTGCATTTCCTTGGAATACGAAGTGATATTCACCGTTTATTGCAGGCTTTTGATTTATTTTTATTTCCATCGCTCCATGAAGGCCTGCCTGTTTCACTTATTGAGGCACAAGGAGCAGGATTGCCTTGTTTAATATCGGACCATATTTCCCAAGAAGTCGATATGGGCATGAATTTAGTTCGCTATGCGTCATTGAAAAATGGTGAGGACTGGGTAGAAAAAATGAAAGCCTTAAAAGTCCGACAAGTGAACCGCAGTCAAGTTTTTAATGATGATTATAATATTAAACGATCAGTAAATGATCTAGAAAAATTTTATTTAGCGACAGTGAGGTGATATTCTTTGAAAACGTTAACCGTATTTACACCTACCTTTAATCGGGCCTACTGCCTAGAAAAATGTTATCAAAGCCTCCTTCGCCAAACTAGTATGGACTTTATTTGGTTAGTTATTGATGATGGATCAACAGATGGGACGAAAACATTAGTAAATAGTTGGATTGAAGAGAATTTAATTGAAATTAAGTATATTTGGCAGGAAAACAAAGGGATGCATGGAGCACATAATACCGCATATAAAATCATCGATACCGAGTTGAATATATGTATTGATTCAGATGATTATATGCCAGATGATGCAGTTGAAAAGATTGTTGCCTTTTGGAAAAAGCATGGATCTGCTAAGGTGAGTGGAATCATCGGTCTTGACGCATATACCGATCAAGCAATCATTGGTACGAAACTACCTGAAAACCTGCAAACCTCTACATTATTTGACTTATATTACAAGCATGGTGTGACAGGTGATAAGAAGCTGGTGTACCGTTCAGAATTAACGAGGCAATATCCATATCCGATTTTTGATAATGAAAAGTATGTTGGATTAGCTTACAAATATTATAAGCTTGATCAACAATATGAAATGCTCTTATTAAATGAAGTATTATGCTGTGTAGAATATCTTCTAGATGGTTCATCATTAAATATGTTTAATCAATATCGTAAAAACCCAAAAGGTTTTGCTTTTTACCGAAAAGAATTAATGAAATTGCCATTTGCAAGCCTAGCTTTTAAATTTCGGCAGGCCATTCATTATGTATCAAGCAGCTTAATGCTTAAAAATCGCAAGTTTTTAAGTGAATCACCCATAAAAAGCCTCACCTTCTTAGCGATACCATTTGGCTATCTATTATATGTATATATTCAACAAAGCTCTTTTCGTAAACTTTTTGTTTTAAAAATCAAGTGAAAATCAGCATTAGGATTTTTACGATTCTAATTTAGCGTCCCATATGAATTTAAAACTTATTATATAGGGAAAAGAGCACGTCTCCAAAATTATACTAAACTGAGAATTTATCCGAAAAGCAACTATCATTCGTAAACAGCTTCAACAAAAAAACAAGGACTTCTTAAGTTAAAGGGATAGTCTTTTTTTGTTTCTTTAGCCTTAACCACCTGAAAGGATATATAAAATGACAATACTTTGGATCAATCTTGCCATCGTGTTTACTTTATCATTTTTTGCAAGGTATTTCTCAACAGCCTTTATCACACCAAATTCCATGGTTATTTTCAAACCGAATAAATGGTTGATTGGCGGTGCTTTACTTTCGTTAGTGCTAGTTTCAGGTCTTAGAGCAAATATTGGTGATACAGGTGCTTATAAACATATCTATATAATAAATGATTTCACCTGGGATTATATTTTATCTCAGAAGGATTATGGATTTGGGATTCTCCAAATGATATTAAAAAATATTTCGAGCGATCCCCAGATCATGCTTTTGATCACTGCTTTAATAACAAATGTCCTTATTATTCTTACATTATATAAATATTCTAGATTGTTTGAGCTTAGCGTATATGTGTTTATTGCTAACGGTTGGTTTTTAACATCCATGAATGGTATTCGACAATGCCTGGCTGCTGCCATTGTTTTTGCGGCAACAAAATTTCTCCTTGAAGGCAGGTGGAAAAAGTTTTTTTTAGTCGTATTATTAGCTTCCACCATCCATCAAACAGCACTCATCCTAATTCCAATCTATTTTATCGTTAGGAGGAAGGCGTGGACTGGTACTACATTTTCCTTGCTTTTGCTGGCGGTTTTGATTGTCATTGGATTTAATCAATTTACAGGTGTGTTATTTTCGGCTTTAAAGGATACCCAATATGGAGGATACAGCAATTTTTCTGAAGGTGGTGCAAATATCCTTCGAGTGGCAGTTGATAGTGTGCCTTTATTGATAGCCTTCCTTGGCCGGCATAAGCTTAGAAGTATTATGCCGAATAGCGACTATATTGTGAATCTTTCCTTGATCGGATTGATGTTTATGATTATTTCTACTCAAAGTTGGATATTTGCTCGGTTTTCGCTTTATTTTACCTTATACCAAATTATTTTGATTTCGTGGGTGGTGAAGCTATTTAAAGAAAATTATCAAAGGCTTATTTATTTTGGAATATTAGTTTGTTATTTTATTTACTTCTATTATGAAGAGGTAATTAGTTTAAATATCTATTATAGAAGTGATTTTTTTACATTATTCCAATAAGAAATGGGGTGAAGAGATGTCTAGCAATGATCCGAAACGAGTATTACAAATTGTTAGCTCCATGGACCGTGGCGGAGCGGAAACCTTGCTGATGAATATTTACAGAAACATCGATCGAACGAAAATCCAATTTGATTTCGTCAGTCATTCTAATACAAAGGATGACTTTTATGACGAAATTACTTCCCTAGGGGGAAAAGTCTATAAAGTAAATAGTCTTGGGAGACAAGGCCCGATGAACTATTTAAAAGAATTGATAAAAATTATGAGATCAACAAAATATACCGCTATCCACTCTCATACAGATTTTCAAAGTGGATTTCCTGCATTAGCGGCAAAAATGTGTGGGATTAAGAAACGCATTAGCCATTCACATAGTAATGATTGGCAAAAAGGAGAACGATTTCGTGATCAGCTCACCTTGAAAATCTTGAAACTACTAATCAAGTTATCTGCCACCGATTATTGCAGTTGTAGTACGGAAGCGGCGGAATTTTTGTTTGGGAAAAAAATGGTGAGGAGGTACAAGGTCAATATTCTAAAAAACGGAATCGATCTTAATCAATTTCATGGGATGGATTCATGTATTCGTGATCATGTAATTGAGGAACTGAATCTTTCGAAACAAACAAAAATCATTGGCCATGTTGGACGTTTTTCTTATTCTAAAAATCACTTCTTCATTCTTAAGGTTTTAATAAAATTGCTAGATAATGACCCCAGCTTTGTCGTTCTTCTAATAGGGGATGGGCCATTAAAAGAATCGATTGAAGAAGAAGCGAAAGCTCTTGGAGTATTAGAAAATATCCGGTTTTTAGGAGTTAGAACAGATATTCCAAGATTAATGAAAGCATTTGATGTTTTTCTCTTTCCTTCATTGTTTGAAGGATTTGGGATTGCCTTGTTAGAGGCTCAATGTTCAGGTACACCCTGTGTAGTATCAGACAGCGTTCCGAAAACGACGGATATGGGTCTTGGATTAATGTCCTGTGTCAGTCTTGAAGGAGATCTGAAAGCTTGGACAGATCAGATAGTAAAGGCAATCACCATTACTAGGCCGGAGCCCAATACCATTTTTAACAACTTACGAACGCGTGGCTTCAGCATCCAAGAGAATGTTCCGAAATGGATGTTATTATATCTCGGGAATAGTCGCAATTTTCCTTCTACTACTATGTGACATAAGGAGTCAATTGCCAGTGAAAAAACAATTGCTATTTGTTACCCAGTACATGCAAACAGGTGGAATCGAGAAAAGTTTGCTCACACTTCTTTCTGATATAGATTACGAGAAGTACGATGTAGACCTTCTCTTGTTTGATCATAGTGGTGTGTTGTTTAAATGGATACCGCAACAAATCAATATCCTGCCGCCATTGTTTGAGACGTTCTCTACACCATTACTGCAGGCAGTACCAGAACTCATCAAAAAGAAAAAGTACCGACTGCTAATTGGGAAATCTCTTGCTGCTACTTTATCGAAACTTTCAAAAGGTATGGGGACAGGAATCAGATGGAGAGTCTATCGGCAAATTTTACAAAGGCAGCCTAAGCATTATGATGTAGCCATCAGTTATATTGATTTCTTCTGTAATTACTATGTAACGGAAAAGGTGAGTGCAGATAAAAAAATTGTCTATAATCATATGGATTATGCTTATAGCCAAATAAATGGCTGGCCATGTCCAGAGCTTGAAAGGAGAACATTCTCTGAATGTGATTATATTGTTAGTGTTGCTGATTCTGCCAAACATACATTAGCATCCTATTTTCCTGAGTTTTCAACGAAAATGCAGGTAATCCACAACCGAATTTCTGCTGAAACCGTAAGATCTTTATCTAAGGAAGCCCCAGTTTTTACAGAAGAAAAAGCCTCCTACCACATAAACATTGTTACAGTGGCTAGACTCGTTGATGAAAAAGGAGTCTTTTTTGCGTTAGAGGCGTGTAAGATTTTGGTTCGGGAAGGCTATGATATCAGCTGGTTACTTATAGGAAATGGTCCTTTGTATGAAAACCTTCAGCAGAAGGCAAATGAAATGGGGATCAATCAACATTTTATTTTACTTGGGGAAAAAGAAAATCCATATCCTTATATGGGGCTTTGTGATATTTATGTTCAGCCATCGAAAACAGAGGCACATTGCGTGGCAGTGGAAGAGGCAATTGTCCTTTCGCGGCCTATTGTTGTGACAGATATTCCATCATTCCAAAATCAAATTCAAGATGAGAAAACTGGACTCATTGTCGAACTAAGTGCTACAGGAATAGCAGAAGGAGTAAAGAGACTAATCCATTCATATGAATTAAGAGAAAAGTTAACGGATCATCTGTTGAATACCTGTGAAAGAGACCAGGAACACTTACACAAATTTTATCAGCTAATTGAAGGATAAATGAAGATGGGAGGTTAGAAAAATGTCAATTTTGGTTACAGGAGGAGCAGGGTATATCGGTAGTCATACGATCATAGAGCTTCTCAATGCCGGGTATGAAATCATCGTGTTAGACAATTTTTCCAATAGTTATCCTGAATCGCTGAAACGGGTTCATGAGATTACTGGAAGAGATATGAAGGTTTATGCAATAAATCTTCTTGAAAAGGATGGACTTGAGGAGGTGTTTTCCGAAAATAAGATTCAGGCGGTCATTCATTTAGCGGGAATGAAGGCGGTTGGGGAATCCGTAGAAAAGCCACTCAAATATTATCAAAATAATCTATCTGGTACACTCGCACTCTTTCAAGCTATGCAAAAATATAGTGTGAAAAAGCTAGTGTTTAGTTCATCAGCAACAGTGTATGGTACTCCGAAAACAGTGCCAATTAAAGAGGATTTCCCACTCAAAGCAACCAATCCTTATGGCCGCACAAAGCTAATGGTTGAAGAAATTCTTCACGACCTCTATCAATCTGATAACGATTGGAGCATTTCTATTTTAAGGTATTTTAATCCGATTGGGGCACACCCAAGCGGTATGATTGGAGAAGATCCGGCCGATATTCCGAATAACCTGGTCCCATATATTACGAAGGTTGCAGTTGGAGAACTAGACGAACTAAAGGTGTTTGGGGCAGATTATCCAACAAAAGACGGGACAGGGGTGAGGGATTATATCCATGTGGTTGATCTTGCCTTAGGGCATGTAAAAGCACTTGAGTGGAATTTGTCCACTACAGGACTTCATACGTACAATCTTGGAACAGGGAAAGGGTATAGTGTCATGGAGATCATTCAAGCATTTGAAAAAACTTGCGGGATAAAAATCCCCCATTCCATTAGTAAACGAAGGCCAGGTGATATAGCTATCAGCTTTGCTGACCCTGCAAAAGCAGAAAAAGAACTTAACTGGAGTGCATCACGAAGTATCGAGGAAATGTGTGTAGATTCATGGCGATGGCAATCCAATAATCGGGTAGGGGATAACAAAAAAGGGAAGAAGGACGAGGAAATTGAAGCGACTTTTTGATTTAATCATTTCCTTTCTATTATTTATCTGCTTCTCTCCATTGATGGTTATTATACCTTTTTTAGTAAGATACAAGCTAGGGTCACCTATTTTTTTTAAGCAATTACGTCCAGGATTAAACGGAAAACCCTTTTACCTTTATAAATTTCGAACAATGACAGATGAAAGAGATAAAAATGGAAATTATCTATCAGATCAAATAAGATTGACTTCCTTTGGCAAATTTTTAAGAAAATATAGTTTAGATGAATTGCCACAGCTCCTAAATGTTATGAAAGGAGATATCAGTTTAGTTGGACCAAGACCATTATTAATGGAGTATTTGCCGTTATATACAGCAGAACAAGCAAAACGTCACAATGTTAAGCCTGGAATAACAGGGTGGGCACAAATAAATGGCCGAAATTCAATTAGCTGGGATGAAAAATTTAATTTAGATGTTTGGTATGTAAATAATCAGTCGTTTTTACTAGATATGAAAATAATATTTATGACTATAATGAAGGTCATTCATTCGGAAGGTATTAATCAACCGGGGAATGAAACAATGGAAAGCTTTAAAGGATCAAACTCTACTGTAAAAGAGGGACATGGATGAAGATTGCAATTATTGGTCAAGGCGGTCATAGCAAAGTCATTCAAGATCTAATTAAGTCTAAAAAAGGCGTTCAAATTGTTGGGTATTTAGATGATCAATATGAAGAGATAGCAATGACGAATCAACTCTATTACGGCCCGGTTTCATCCGTTCTATTTTTTATCGATTACTTTAAAGATATTAAGTTCATTGTCGCCATTGGGGATAATAAAGTTAGAAAATCCGTCGTGGAAAGATTAAGTCTTCCAGAAGAGTATTTTGTAACATTGGTACACCAATCAGCTATTATGAGTCCGAGTGCTAAGGTAGGCGTAGGAACTGTGATAATGGCAAATGCAGTGATTCATGCGGATGCTCAAATTGGTCAGCATTCGATCATTAATACAGGTTCTGTGATTGAGCATGATAACCAATTAGGAGACTTTGTACACGTGTCACCAAATGCAACATTAACAGGCTCTGTCAAAATTTCAGATGGAGTACATATCGGAGCAGGCGCAACAGTGATCCCAAACAAAACAATTGGCGAATGGTCTATTATTGGAGCGGGAGCGGCGGTAACCAATCATATCCCAGCTAACTGTACAGCTGTAGGAGTTCCAGCCAGAGTAAAAAAGGAGAGAATGAGTTTGGTGAATAAGAATAGGATATTATTATCTCCTCCACATTTGAGCGGCCATGAAGAAAAGTATATTAATGAAGCATTTAAAACGAATTGGATTGCTCCATTAGGACCGAATGTGGATGCTTTTGAAAAAGAGATATGCCAGTATGTAAGAGCCGATGATGCAATTGCCGTCAGTTCAGGGACCGCAGCGATTCATTTGGCTCTTTCTTTATTAGAAGTGAAAAGAGGAGATACCGTTTTTTGTTCCAGCCTCACTTTTGTGGCAAGTGCTAATCCAATTATTTATCAAGGGGCAGAGCCTGTTTTTATCGACTCGGAGCCGGAGACGTGGAATATGTCTCCCCAAGCACTTGAAAAAGCATTTAAAATTGCTTCATTTGAAGGAAAGCTGCCGAAAGCAGTCATAGTCGTCAACCTGTACGGACAAAGTGCCAAAATGGATGAAATTCTTTCCTTATGCAATAAATATGGTGTTCCAGTTATTGAGGATGCGGCTGAATCGCTTGGCTCGACATACAAGGGGAAAGCAAGCGGTACATTCGGGAGGTTTGGAATCTACTCTTTCAATGGAAACAAAATTATCACCACTTCAGGTGGGGGGATGCTCGTATCAAATGATACTGATGCCATAAAAAAGGCACGTTTTTTAGCGACACAAGCAAGAGATCCAGCCCCCCATTACCAACATAGCATAATGGGATTTAACTATCGGATGAGCAATGTATTGGCTGGGATTGGCAGAGGGCAGCTAAAAATGTTAGAGGATCGAGTGAAAACAAGGCGATTCATTTTTGAAAGATATAAGAAGGAGCTGGATATGATCCATGGAATCTCCTTCATGCCTGAATTGGAAAATACCTTTTCTAACCGTTGGCTTTCAGTCATAACCATCGATGAACAAGAAACAGGCATTTCTACAATTACACTTTTACAATCACTTGCGGAGGAGAACATTGAAGCCCGTCCAGTTTGGAAACCGCTTCATATGCAGCCACTGTTCAAAGGGTATCGTTACTATCAACATAGCGAGAATGAAAATATTAGTGAAAAATTATTTCGAACAGGAATCTGTTTACCATCAGGTTCGAGCTTAACGAAGGAAGATCAACTGAGAGTGATTAATTCTATCAAAAACACCATTTGTGCAAAGGAGCAGATTTATTTGAATTACAAAATTTAATATAGATGGGGTAAAACGAATGATAGGAACAAGAATTTACGAATTACGAAAACAAAGAGGATTAACATTATCAGAGCTTGCAGAACGTGCAGGCATTTCTAAATCATATTTAAGCAATATGGAAAGAAATTTAAATCAAAATCCATCCATTCAAGTAATGTCAAAAATAGCCTCCGTTCTAAAGGTGGAACTTATTACATTATTAACGAGTGATACACAGGCAGAGCCGCTTGAGAAAGAATGGCTGGATCTTGTCATGGAATTAAAGGAATCCGGTGTGGATAAAGATCAAATTCAAGAATACAAAACATTAATTGAGTTTATAAAATGGAAAAATGCGAATTAAGGAGCAATAAAAATGAACGATCAAAAAGTGAGTGTGATTGTTCCGATTTATAATGTGGAAAAATATTTGGAAAGATGTGTTGATTCGATTATCAATCAAACTTATGAAAACTTAGAGATTATTTTAGTCAATGATGGATCATTGGATAACAGCGGTAGAATTGCTGAGGAATATAAAAAAATAGACAACCGTGTAAAAGCGTTCCACAAACAGAATGGAGGCTTATCCGATGCTAGAAATTTTGGAATCAAGCAAATTACGGGGGAGTGTATTTTATTTGTTGATAGTGACGACTGGTTAGAACCAAATATGATCGAGAAAATGGTGAATACAATCCTAGAGTACAAAGCTGATGTTGTTCAATCGGCTTTTTATTATGCCTACGAAGACCATTTGCTTTTTGATAATAGGTATTTTGACAAAACTTGTCCGCCACTAGTTTTAAGTAATAAAGAGTTAATGAAAGAGCTTGTGATTAATGAAAAAGTGAAAAATTTTGCGTGGGGGAAGCTGTTTAAATCCAATTTCATCCAAGATATTCCTTTTGAAAAAGGTGTTTTGTTCGAGGATGTATTTTGGGCACATAAGGTTATGCACCGAGTCCATAAATATGTGATCTTAAACGACCCCCTTTGTTACTATTTTCAAAGAAATGACAGCATTGTTGCTACTTACTCCCCGAGGAATCTAGATATCATTAGGGGCTTGAAGGAAAGGCATTGTTTCTTGGAAGAATACTATCAAGATTTAACAGAAGAATCGCTTAAAGGTATTTTAAAAACAAGTTTAATACACTATAACCTCTTATTAGCGAATCGAAAAAAAGATAAAGGGGCTACGTATAGAAAAGATATTAAAACTTATATAAAAAGTAATTATCGTCAATTCAAAAAATCAGTTAAACATGAAAAAACATTAAATAGGCAGCTTATTTTGTTTTCTATCCATCCCTACTTAAATGTTCTCTATCTTTTTGTACAAAAGATTGTTAGAAAACTAAAAATTAATCGCCAACCAGTCGGATTGCAGCGGCTAGAATTTAAAAGCTAAAAAGGAGTTCAGGATCGTTATGGATAAACCAAAAGGGAGTGTAAAAAAATATCTTGCTTTCGTGATGATATATTTTTTCAACCTATTGCCAGTAAAGAAAAATAAAATCATCTTTTTTAGTTATTATGGAAGCCAATATGGATGTAATCCTAAATACATTACAGAATATATTTTAAAAAACTACCCTGGAAATACATTTGATATTGTTTGGGCATATACAGATCCTAGCTCGAAGCCCGATAGAAAAGGGATTAGAAAAGTAAGAACCATGTCAATCAAATACTTCTATGAATTATGCACATCAAAAGTAATCATTACCAATTTTCGTACAACTGAGTTATTTGTAAAAAGAAAAAATCAATATTACATACAAACATGGCATAGCTCTCTCAGATTAAAGCAAATTGAAAAAGATGCTGAAGAGTCATTGCCACTACATTATGTGCAAAATGCGATAAAGGATTCCGGGAAATGTGACCTATTATTATCCGGATGTGACTATAGTACTCAAACTTTTAAAAGAGCCTTTTGGTATGAAGGGGAAATATTCGAATGTGGTACTCCTAGAAATGATGTTCTTTTTCATACTGATCCTGAAATGAAGACTAGAATTTTTCAACAACTTAACATCCCAAAAGAATCTCGAATTATCTTATATGCTCCAACCTTTCGAAAAAACCACAACTTAGATGTATACAATCTAGACTTTCAATCAATTTTAGAAAAACTCAAGAATCAAATCGGTGGCAAATGGGTCATTCTTGTGAAGCTGCACCCTCACCTTATACTCAAATCAAATCAATTAGCTGTTGGGCCGAATGTAATGGATGTCACCTCTTATGATGATACACAGGAGCTACTTAGTATTGCAGATATTTTAATTTCAGATTACTCATCACTCATGTTTGACTTTAGTATTACACTCAGGCCTTGCTTTTTATTTATTCCAGATTTAATGGATTATATGAAAAATGAGCGAGATTTATATTTTGATATAAAAGAGCTTCCTTTTATCAGTGCTTTCAGTAATAAAGATTTAATCGAGAAAATTGAAAACTTTGATAAGGAAAAGTACAAGAAGGATTTGAATGAATTTTTACTAACGGTCGGTTCTTATGAAGATGGAAAAGCAAGTGAGAAATTGCTTCATAAAATTTATGAAGTAGCTTTTAGTCGGAAGAGGAGGAAAGTGTATGCAAGAGAAGCACTATAACATTGGTTATACGACAGGTGTGTTCGACTTATTTCATGTAGGACATCTAAATATTTTTAAAAGGGCGAAAGAAAGATGTGACTACCTAATTGTCGGCGTCAGTACTGATGAGCTAGTAATGGAATACAAAAGTAAAAAGCCCGTCATTCCCTTTCATGAAAGAATTGAAATCGTTGAAGGCATCAAATACGTTGATAAAGTTGTCTTTCAGACCAATAGAGATAAGTATGCAGCCTGGGAGAAGTTAAAATTCGATGCCATGTTTGTCGGAGACGATTGGAAAGGAAATCCTCTCTTTAATGAAGTAGAGAGAAGGTTTAGTGAGGTAGGAGTAGACCTGGTCTATTTTCCATATACTCCGGGTGTTTCATCCACTTTAGTAAAGGACAAAATTATTATATAAGGAATGGAAGTAAAACATGATGAATCCTGCAATAAGTATTATCGTCCCTGTATATAATGAAGAATTATATTTAAAGCAATGCATAGATAGTATTCTTGCGCAAACCTTCACCAACTTTGAATTAATTCTTGTGAATGATGGATCGACGGACTGCAGTGGTGACATTTGTGATGAATATGAGAGCAAGAATAGTAGGGTTAGGGTAATTCATAAAAACAATGGCGGGCTAAGCTCTGCAAGAAACGCAGGGATAAAGGAGGCAGAAGGTGAATATATTGGCTTTATCGATAGTGATGATTTTATAGATGAAAATATGTACAAAAATCTTTACCAGCTTTGTCAGGAAACCAATAGTGATATATCGATTTGCCGATTTGGAAGAGAGATAGATGGTGAGCTTATAAGTGACGATGAGGAAAAGATTATAAAGGAAATGGATCATATCGAGGGAATGAGACAGCTTTTTAAAGGTGTTTTATACAGATTTTCTGTATGTAATAAGCTGTTTAAGAAAACTTGCTTTGAGAATATTCTATTCCCAGAAGGTCGAATCCATGAAGATTTATCAACAACTTATAAACTATTTTCTAATGCAAATAAAGTTGTTTTTACAAATTATGTAGGATACATGTATGTAAAAAGAGAGAATAGCATCTTAACCTCCACATTCAATAAAAGGAGGTTGGACGCCTTTACAGGATGGGAAGAAATCCTACCGTTCATGAAACAAAACTATCCGCAGCTGTCTAATGTAGTTTATGCATGCTTTGCATATGCTTGTGTGGATAATAGTTATTATATTGTAAATCAAGTGGCCGACAAAAAAGAAAGAAAGAAGTACTTACTTTTTATTCAATCCTCTGTCAGAAAGTTTTATAAAGACATTGTTAAGAATGATGTATTAACGATGAAATATAAAAATCTTATTACACTCGTAAATTACAGTGTTGGATTATTTATTATATCGCATGCAATCAATAATTTAAGGAACAAGATAAGAGTTGAAAGGGTTTAAGATGATGGATCCAAAAATTAGCGTGATAGTACCTGTATATAAGGTCGAACCTTATTTACACAAGTGTATCGATTCAATTTTAGCGCAGACCTTTTCATATTTTGAGCTGATCCTTGTGGATGATGGTTCACCTGATCGGTGTGGTGAAATTTGTGATCATTATGCAAAAAGTGATCCACGAGTAAAAGTTATACACAAAGAAAACGGCGGATTATCATCTGCAAGAAATGCCGGGTTAAAGATGGCTAAAGGTCAATATATTGGCTTTGTTGATAGTGATGATTATATTGATAAGAAAATGTATGAAATTTTATATACCAGTGCTAAATTACATTCTTCAGATGTTGTCGTTTGTGATGTTGTTAAAGTAGATGCAGACAAAAAGACTGTCTTAAAAGAATGGGGGAATAAGGAGTATTGTTTAGAAAACTATACGAATATCGAAGCGTTAAATAAATTATATCTTCCGAATGGGAGTAGAAGTACATTTGATCCAATGGGAAGAAGCGCTGAAAGGTGGATCTTCGCAGTTAATAAATTATATAAAAGGTCCATCTTTCAAACTTTACAATATAAGGAAGGGAGGATATACGAAGATGAACTTATCGTACATAAAATTTATTATCAAAGTACGAAAGTTACTTCTATTTCAGCAAAATTATATTACTATGTTCAAAGGCCAAATAGTATCGTATATTCCCCTTTCTCTATAAAGAAGTTTGATAGGGTATATGCCTTAAAAGATCGTGCTGAATTCTTTAAAACAATAAGGCAAAAAAAATTGCACGAAAAAGCATTCAAGTGCTATATAGAAGTATTTATCTGGAATTATCTTGTGGCTAGGTCACAACTTAAGGGTGTTGATAATGAATTAATCCACCTTAAGAAATCTATAAAAAAAGATATGAAAACGCTCATTAAAAATCCCTATATTAGCTGGAAACAAAAAGTAATGGTGGCATTGTTAATCATAAGTCCTTCTATATATGTGTATGTTTCAAATGAAAAAGGAAAATGGTTTTTAAAAGCCACATAAAATTATTGGAGATCTTTCAAAATGAAAAAATCTTTATTATTTGTTATAGACTCATTAGTCGGAGCGGGAGCAGAAAAAAGTTTAATTACGTTGCTATCATTACTGGATTATGACAAGTATTCGGTAGACTTAATGTTGTTTGCATATGGTGAAATTCTTGAAGAACTCGTTCCAAAAGAAGTGAATATTTTACAGCCATTAAAGTATACGGATTTTACAAAGTTAAATTTAAAGAGTGCCCTTCTATATTCTTTGAAGAGAACCGACTTTAAAATGTTTAAATCAAGGCTAAAATATTCGTTAAACATACGTATGGGGAAATATAGTAATCCTCAGAAAGCCAGATTATACTGGGAGAATGTTTCAGGCGTCATTGAGGAAAATCCTGAATCATATGATATAGCTATTAGCTATGCACAAGGAGTACCAACTTTTTATGTAGCTGAAAAGGTAAAAGCGAAGAAAAAATTTGCTTGGGTCAATGTAACATATAGATTAGATCATAAAGAAGCAGATTTTCAAAAACAGTTTTACGATCAATATAATAAAATAATCGCCGTATCTGATTCAACGAAAGAAGTTCTATTAGAAACCTTTCCATCATATGATCATAAAATCGAAATCATTTATGATATTAATGACCCCCATTTTATTTCTAGTATGGCGGATCTCGGAGAGAATTACACAGACCATTTTGATGGATTAAGAATCCTTACAATAGGGAGATTAGCACATCAAAAAGGCTATGATATTGCGTTAAATACATGTAAAAAGCTAAAAGAAAAGGGAATTAAATTCAAGTGGTACGTACTTGGGAAAGGTCCTCTTTTAGGAGACATACAGCATTTTATTGAAGAAAATGGATTATCTGATCATTTTGTATTATTAGGAGTGACTACAAATCCGTATCCGTTTATAAAAAACTGTGACATCTATGTGCAAACATCACGATTCGAAGGTTTCGGTCTTGCGATTGCTGAAGCACGGATGCTTAATATTCCAGTAGTTACAACAAGGTTTGATGCCGTATTTAATCAAATGATAGATGGGAAAAATGGGCTAGTTGTTGATATGAATGCTGATGCTGTTTGTGAAGGAATAGTAAAATTAATTCATAATAAGGATCTCAAAGAGAATATTGTTAACTATTTAAAACAGGAGAAAAAAGGAAATCTTGAGGAATTAGATAAATTCTATCAATTGATAGGGTGAATGAGAATGAGAAAAAAGATCGTTTTCATGTTAATCAATATGAACATAGGTGGGACGGAAAAAGCTTTACTCAACATGATCAATGAAATGCCAAAAGATAAATATGATATTACTATTTTAATGTTAGAAGAATACGGAGGATTTCTTAAATTTATCCCTTCAGAAGTAAGAGTCAAATATTTTACAGGGTATCAAAGCATGAAAGATTTATTAAATAAGCCTCCACAATTTGTTTCGTTACATTTATTAAAAAAGGGGAGAGTTTTTAAAGCTGTTACCATTTTATTTCTACACATTATTACGAAAATAGTAAAAAACAGAAGCCTTTTCTATAAATATCTATTAAGAAAATATCCACCTCTTAATGAAGAATATGATGTTGCTGTAGCTTATGATGGTCCAATGGATTTCATAAGCTATTTTGTTTTGAAAAAAATGAAATCGAAAACGAAAATCCAATGGATTCATTTTGATATTACAAAGACCGGGTTTAATCCAAAGTTTGCTTCGGAAGTGTATTCCAAATTTGATAAGGTTTTTGTTGTATCAAATGAAGCGAGAAAGAAATTGTTGGGAAAAGTACCCATTTTAAAGGAGAAAACAGACACTTTTATAAATATCTCGTCTCTACAAATGATTAAAAGTCAGTCGAGAGATGGGGAAGGGTTTACCGATCGATTTGATGGATTGAGGATTTTGACAGTTGGGAGATTGTCGGCTGAAAAAGGGCAGGATTTAGCGATCCGAGCATTTTCTAAGCTTGTAAAAGATGGATATAAAGTGCGATGGTATTGCGTAGGGGATGGAAACTGTAGAGGGGAATATGAACGTTTGATCAAGAAGTATAACTTAGAAGATAAATTTATCTTATTAGGTACGGACCCGAATCCCTATCCATATATAGACCAATGTAATATATATGTTCAGCCATCTAGACATGAAGGGTATTGCCTTACATTAATGGAAGCTAGGTTATTAAGAAAACCGATTATAACAACTTGTTTTACCGGGGCAAAAGAACAGATAAAGAATGGAGTAAACGGACTCATTGTTGGAATGAATGAAGATGAAATCTTTCAAGCATTAGTGAAATTAATAAATGATAATGATTTACGAGAAAGTTTTTCTAAAAATTTGGCTGAAGAAACCGATGACTGTAAACATGAAATGATAAAAATATTCGATTTTGTAGGATAATTGCTTGGATTTGGAAGGAGTCTAAAATGAATGGTAGCTATATGTATATATTAATAGCTGTTTTTTTAATTTTACTTTTATTGTTGAGTAAGTTATTCAATAGAAAAATAATGTTAGGTATATGGTCCATAACGGTGTTTCATTCTAATACGATTATCTCTAAGCAACCAAATGGAAAAAAGATAAAGGATCCAACTTTACAAGCTTCAGATGTTTCAGATGTGCCAGCGGAGTTTGTTGCGGATCCGTTTATTATTTCTGATGAATCCAAGTTTTATATGTTTTTTGAGATTCTTGATAAATCGACGGGTAAGGGGATTATCGGGTTAGCTACAAGTATTGATGGAGAGAATTGGGCTTATGATCGAGCTGTCCTAAGAGAAAATTTCCATTTATCTTATCCATATGTATTTAAATTTAATGAAGATTTCTACATGATTCCTGAATCCTGTGAAGCAAACAAAGTCTTGTTATATAAGGCAAAAAACTTCCCATATGAATGGGAGATAGCTTGTGAACTCATCCAAGGAAAATATGTAGATTCTAGTATATTTCAATATAACAATAAATGGTGGATGCTAGCAGGAAAGAGCGGGAAATTGCATTTATTTTACTCTAATAAACTTGAAGGGGATTGGTTAGAACATCCCAAAAGCCCCTTGATATCTAATAATGTTAGTATCACTAGACCTGGAGGCAGGGTAATTGTAGATAGGGGGAATATTTATCGGTATACCCAAGATGGAAAGCCAAGCTATGGGAGTGCCGTTCGGGTATTTAAAATAACCCGATTGTCAGAATTTGAATATGAAGAAGTAGAACTTAATGTTGTGTTAAGAGGAACTAAAAGGGAAATTGATTGGAACAAAGATGGTATGCATACGATCGATCAATTAAAAATTGCAGAAAACCGATGGCTAATAGCTGTGGATGGACATAAATTAGCAAATAAAAATTATTTTTTATGGAAGATTGACCGAGTATTCGCAAAGAATTTTGCGAGAATAAAATCCTTTAGTGGAACAATGGATGATGTTTAAATGTTAACAATCCTTTATTGTAAGCACAATTCACGAACACAAATTGTGGGAGGGATCATTAATGGAGGTAGATGAATATGCAAAATAAGCTTAGGCAGTTGATTCATTTACTAATGAAGAAATACTTTCAATGGAGATACTGGAGTCATTTATATAGAAATATGGTTAAACAAGTAAAAAGCAATAATGAACAATTAAATAAAGAATTGATTCCATATATGAACAAACCAGGAATTGCCCTTTCTTTTGATGATAGTTATCGAGTCAATGATTGGTATAAATACGGAAAAAATATATTCGGGTATTATGATGTGAAGGTGACATTCAATATGAATGGTGTTCATCCGCTAGAAGAAAATAGAGAACATATACAGCAGGAAATAGATAAATTATTAGAATTGCAAGCAAACGGTCATGAACTTGCTCATCATAGTTTCAGACATAAAGATGCTACAGAGTATTCAGCTGCATATGGATATGACAGATGGATGGAAGAGGAAATCATTACACTTTTTAATTGGATGGAAAAACAATCACATTCTAAGACAAAGGAAAGATTCAAAAAGCCTGTAATCTTTGCATTCCCACACTTTAAATGTAATGATCTTACTTTACGAAAGTTAATTCCTAAGTATTTTAAAATTGCTAGAGGACACTTGGATAAAGATAATTTAACATCATTTAATCATAGTGGATTTGCTCCATCCATTTGTTTAGATACCTATTATGCTTGTAATGTTAACTATCTAAAAAAAATGATCAAATTAGCAAAGAAAACAGGAAAAAATTTAATATTAACTTGCCATTCGATATTACCAGAAAATGTTAATAGGGATCATATTGGCAAAGGGAAAAAGGCTGAAAAATGGGGAAATTGGAGAGTATCTCCTGAGCTTATTCAGAGGATTATTGATATCGGACGGAAATATGATATGGAATTTTACACGACATCAGAAATCGCAGGTATCGCTACGTTTATCGATTACAATTTTGAAAGGGCGGTTAGAGAAAAAATTTCAAATCCGGATAGATGGATAGACATTGCAGATTTAACCAAAGTAAAGGAACTCGATTTAAGTAATAAGGGAATTTCAAATTTAGATGGGCTAGAGTATTTCTTAAATGTAGAAAAGTTAAATTTAAGCAACAATTCTATTTCTGATTTTAGGTTGTTAAAGAAACTTCCAAAGCTTAAACATGTAAACACTGAAAATAATTCTCTTGATCATAGTAAAAACGTAAAAAGGTACTCTTCTCTAGTAAAAAGCAGCTTTCTTCTTTTAGCACTTAAGGTAACACCATTCGTGAAAGTTTTTCATTTTCCAGAGTGGAGTTGAATGCTTCAAATATAGATCAGGACTTAACAAAAAATTAAGTTGAAAGAGGTTATGGAATTGATCGATTCAATCAAAAAACTATTAATGCTTTTCAATAAAAGAGAAAAGAAAGTATTAGTAGTTTTATTTTTTATGATGATTATTGCTGCCGTATTTGAAACGGTAGGAATCGGGATGATCGTTCCGATTGTTGGGGTCCTAACTAATCCCGATATCATCCAAAAGCAGGCGATTTTAGCTTATGTATATAATTTATTCAGCTTTCGATCCACATCATCATTTATTGTATTTGCTGTTATCATGCTGCTTTTAGTATTTGTTCTTAAGAATCTATATTTACTTCTTTTTAACTATACACAAATTAGAGTCATCCTAAATCAACAAGTTAAATTATCACGAAGATTGTTTAAAGAATATTTAACTAAATCATACGCGTTCCATTTACAACGAAATACTGCAGAATTACTTCGGAATGTAAATAGTGAAGTATCTAGAGTGTTTAATGGAATGATTATATCAGGATTTCAGTTGTTTACGGAACTTCTTGTTACAACATTAATATTATTATTACTTCTGAAAACTGCGCCTTTAGCAACAATTATAGCTTCCATTATATTAGGTGGAAGTGTTTTTATATTTTTTAAATTTTTTCGAAAAAAGATTAGTTACTTAGGGACCGAACAGCAAAGGCTAAGCAGCTCTATGATTAAATGGGTGAATCAAGGGTTAGGAGCAAGTAAAGAAGTAAAAGTTTCAGGGAAGGAAGATTTCTTTATTAATGAATACACAAAGCATAGTCAAATTAGCGCAAATAACAACCGATATATGAGTATGTTAGATCAAGTACCAAGGCTTTTTATTGAAACATTATTAGTATCTGTTGTTCTTATTACCATGCTCATCATCGTTTTTCAAGGAATGAGCACGACCCACTTAGTATCAACAATGGCACTTTTTGCGATGGCTGCTTTCCGCTTAATGCCGTCAATCACTCGTGTGGTTGCATTAATAACAACGATTCGCTATAGCCAACCAGCTCTATCAGTTGTTTATAGAGATTTATTTCTAAATAAAGATCAGGGAGTCCTGAATAGGAGTATTATTTCAAAAAATAAACTAGTACGAGAGTATAAAGGAAAAAGAATGTTTAATGATTCAATAAAATTAAATGAAGTTTCTTTTCGTTATCCTAACCAAAAAGAATTTGCAGTAAAAGATATATCTTTAACAATTCCAATTGGTCAGTCCGTTGCGTTTATTGGTGAATCGGGTGCTGGCAAAACAACGCTTGTTGATATCATCCTAGGATTATTTCGACCAGAAAAGGGGGCTATTCTTATAGATGGAAAAAATTTAGATGAACAAGAAGAATTATGGAAGAAGAAGATAGGCTATATCCCACAATCAATCTTTTTATCTGATGATACCATTCGTGCTAATGTAGCGTTTGGGATTGAAGATGAACAGATTACGGATGAAGAGGTTTGGAGAGCCTTAGAGCAAGCCCAGTTAAAGGAATTTGTCGAAGCATTGCCAGATCAATTGGAGTCAAGGGTAGGCGAACGAGGAGTTAGGCTATCAGGAGGTCAAAGGCAACGGATTGGTATCGCACGGGCTTTATATCATAATCCTGAAATATTATTCATGGATGAAGCAACATCAGCTTTAGATAATGAAACAGAAAAGGAAATAATGAGAGCTTTTGATGGCTTAAAAGGTGAAAAAACGTTAATTATTATTGCGCATAGATTAAGTACAATCGAAAATTGTGACATTGTATTCAAAATAAACAAAGGTAGATTAGTAGCGATAGAAAATAAATTAAAACAATCGGTTATGTAATTACATTAAAGGAAGGATGGAAAATGAAAAAAATAGTCATTGTTACTAGAAGAATGGTGATGGGAGGAATAGAAAAGGCATTGATTTCTATGCTAAATTCTATTCCAAAAGATAAGTACGATGTCACTGTTTTGGTTATGGGGATGGGTGGCGAGCTTGAGAATGAGATACCTGACCATGTAAAGGTTGAGTGTATATATGGTTATGAAAATACGACGGTAGACAAAATATGGAATTATACAAAAAACGGTAAATTCATCCTTGCTGTTAAAACTGGTTGGTATACAATTTTGGCAAAAAAAACTAAAAATGTATTTAAACAAGAATGGTATCACTCTAAATTCATCCCAAAGGTGAAATCTGAATATGATTTAGCCATTGCCTATCATGTTCCTGCATCTTTTCCAGTTGTTTTTGTGATGAACAATATAAAAGCAAAGTCAAAGATTGCTTGGATACATGCAGATGTTTCTCAATATGTAGAGGAACTAAAACCTTATAACAAGTTTTATGAAAAATACGATAAAATCTTTTGTGTTTCAGAAAACGCAAAGAAACAATTTAATGATCTTTATCCTCATTTGAAAGAAAAAACATCTATTTTTTATAACTTAATGGACAGAGAACAAATGGAAAAATTAGTCGCAGAAAATAATGGTTTTGATGATTCGTTTAATGGAATTCGTATTTTAACAGTAGGAAGACTAACGAAGGAGAAAGGGCATGACTTGATCCCTAGCATTCTCATAAAGCTAAAGGAGGAGGGGTACCGTGTCAGGTGGTATTGTATCGGTGACGGTGATCGTCGCTTGGAGCTGGAACATTCGATCAAGCAATATGGTTTAGAAGAGTATTTCATCCTGCTGGGAACAAAAACAAATCCGTATCCCTATATTAGACAATGTGATATCTATGTCCAACCATCAAGACATGAAGGATATTGTCTTTCACTAGCAGAGGCAAGAACATTCAATAAACCAATTATAACAACAGATTTCTTTGCTGCTAGAGAACAGATTGAAAACGAACAGAATGGACTAATTGTAAATTTTGATGAAAATGAAATGTATCAAGCACTTAAAACCTTAATAAATAATCAAACATTACGTACAAAGTTTGAAAATAATTTAAAAAAGAACAATGTAGAGATGGCAAATGAAATAAAAAAGGTACTAGATTGTGTCTACTAAAGCAATTTTTCGAAAAATAATGAAGTGGTGAGGCTTTTGTTAGGAAAATATAAAAATAAGAAAATGCTCTTTTTAAAATTAAGACAATATATACGAGGACATGTTATTGAATATGTACAGGGGAGAGAAAGATTCATTAAACAGATAGAATTTATAAGAGGATTATATAGATATCCAAGTCGAATGCTCGGGCGAAAGTTTCCGGTAATTGACGTAGATGATGATACAGATGTTTTAGTTTTTGCCGCTCATCCGGATGATGATGTATTAGGTTTAGGTACTGCATTATATAGACACAGTTTAGAGGAGGATAACATAAAAGTTGTTTTTATAACGAATGGAACGGGGCGGGGAGGAGAGAGCTGGAATGTTAAAGTAAGTGAATCCATTCGGAAATCAAATATAAGATATCGAGAGGCTGTTCAGGCATTATCATTAATTAATATCCCAAAGGAAAATATTTATTGTCTAGGTTTTCCAGATGGAGGAACACAACGATATTTGAAAAATATGTCAATGGACATTCAACAGCTAGTGCAAAAGCTGGATCCAGGTCGTATATATGTTCATTGTATGGAGGGGGGGCATCGGGATCATGATTTAACAAGTTTTGTTGTTAAGACTGTATGTAATAAAGTAGGATATTCAAAAGTATTTGAATGGACTGAATATAATCCAATGCAGCCATTAGGAGCTCACGATGTAAACTTTTTGCCAACTCAATCTGCTGTAGGAAAAGAAATAAAAATTAATATTTCAGTAGAAGAGCGTAGGGTGAAAAGAAAAATGTTAGCTTGTCACCAATCCCAAGATGTTGAGCAGTTCTTTTTGCAAGGAGAGGCCATTCGGAAAGCTGATATTTCTCATTTGGAAATGGAATTATTTGAACACTGTCAATTTCCAAAAAGGGAATTAATACGGATAGTTGATGATTTTAATAAATCTCTGAAGACAGGGCACAAAAATAAATACTTATATCAAGTAAGTGATTGACACTATAACAAAAAGATGATATTTTTTTATTCAAAGAATGTTCTTTAAAAAGAACACACATTGAATAAAAAAGGAGATAACATGGAATATGCATATTTATTAATTGATCATTCATTATTTATTAATATAGATATAAATTTAATAGATCTTATATACTATTTGTTGTTTATGGCTAAACCATTTAACTTTCTCGAAAGAAAAACAAATAATAAACTGTTGAATTTTTTTAAACCTTTGGTAAGAATTAAACGAGTATTGGAATTTACCTACCTATTTTATAGAAGAAGACAATTATACTATAGGTCAAAAGATTCCTTGCCAATTATTACATCAAAATTTTATGGACATTGTTTAATGGTATCACGTCTAGGAGAATACAAAATTATCAATTTCAAGAAAAAAGAAATAACCACTGTTTTTTCTGATGATGATACAACGACGGAAGTTGAATCAAACATTCATAAATTAGTAGAGGCTCGAAAGTGTAACTTAGCACCTGAAATTACTGAGATGGATATAAATAGACGTTATGTTAAGGAATGTTATGTAAATTTAAAGACTTCTTCTTTTGATTATGATAATAATCACAATTTTAATTTAGAGGTCTTTCCATTACTAGGGATTATCATGATGAGCACAACTCCTCAAGTTATGATATTGAGACAGTATCAACAAAACTTGATAAACAGGATTCATCAATTGAAAGAGGCTTATATAAATGAAAATCCTCATTCCGAAGTATTTGATCCTGGTATACTGGAATTTTTCTCATTCATAAAAAGGAAAATGAAATTGGATGCCTCGATAAAAGATGTACTTTTGGTATTTTCACATGGTGATTTTTGGGAAGGAAATGTTCTTACAGACAACACAAAATCATGGGTTATTGATTGGCATACACTTGATAGACGAAGCTGTTATTTTGATTTTTACTTTATCGTGTTTGATAAAGTTGCAAAAAGAAAAGATGCTGAAAGGGTTCATATTGTCGAAGAAATAGATCAAGCATTTACATGTTTTCAAAAGCATTTAATAGAAAATACTAATTTTAATTCAGTGATAACACAAGAATTAATAAACCAATCGGATACATATAGGTATCTGTTTTATTTAGAATTTATTCTCCTTAGATTGCAGGAGTATCCTAAAAGAGATCAAAAGCATGTAGATTTTTTTGAAAATTGGATAAAATTATTCGGGGTATATGAACATAATAAGAAAAAAGAAATATCGATTTTAGTAAGTAATTAACACAGGGGAAGGTGTTATTTTTTTGTATTCAATGTTCTTTATAATGAACTGACTAACTGAATTCAAAAATGGGGTAATATCAAATGACAATTAAAACCATGCTGAAAAGTAATAAATTTACATATTATTTGATAACAAAAATAAGAAATATACAGTACAACATTATACCAACTATTACTTCTATTATTCTTTTTAACGTAAAAAAGTTTTTAAGAGTCGCACGTTTAAATAAAAAAAGTCGATACGAAAAGTTAAGGCAATTAAAAAATAAACATAAAGGCGAAAGATGTTTTATTGTAGCTACAGGACCAAGCTTAACCATTGAAGATCTTGAAAAACTAAAAAATGAAGTGACCTTTAGCATGAATTCCATCTGCTTAGCCTTTGAAGAAACCAATTGGAGGCCAACCTATTATGGGATTCAGGATGTTGGTGTCTTCAATAAATTTGAAAAATCTATTGAAACATTGGAAGTCGATTGTAAATTCATAGGTGAAACGATTGCTAATCAAAAACATATCCCAGACGATTATTATATCTATCCTATGAATATGCTTAATCATAATATAGTCCATCATAAGTACCATACGAAATTTAGCAATGATGCCTTTGCTGTCGTATACGACGGATATACAGTCACTTATTCTCTCATTCAACTTGCCGTATTTATGGGATTTAAGGAAATTTATTTGCTTGGTACTGATTGTAATTACTCTAGCAATATGAATCATCATTTTGTAAATTACGATCATGTGGATCCATCCTACTTATCAGCAGGTGACAAAATGATTTGCGCCTACGAAGAAGCAAAGAAATATGCTGATCGACATCAAATAAAAATATATAACGCAACTAGAGGAGGCATGCTCGAAGTATTTGAAAGAGTCCATCTGGAAGCTGTGCTATCGAATAGTAGTCAGAATACGGAATTGTTAGAAGCGGGAATAGGTTAATGTCTTAGTTTAATAAAGGGAGGCTGTTGTGTAGTGAAAAAACAGAGAGTTGTTGCATTTGTACCGATCAAGTTGAATAGCCAAAGACTGCCCATGAAAAATATACTCCCATTAGGAGAGTATTCTTTATCATGGTATATATTTGATTCTTTATTAAAGGTAAAAGATATTGATGATGTGTATGTGTTTTGTAGTGATGAGGAAATAAAAAAACATATACCTTCTCAAGTAAAATTTTTGAAAAGAGACAGGTATTTGGATGGAGATTTGGTTAAGGGACAGGAAATATATCAATCATTTATTGAATCAGTAGATAGTGATATTTATATTCTATCCCATACAACTTCTCCATTTTTAGCGGCAAATACCATAGAGAAGGCCCTATCGAAAATGTTACTCGAAGACTATGATTCCGCATTAAGTGTCCAAAAAAAGCAAACATTCGCCTGGTTTGAAGAAAAACCATTAAATTATGAGCTGAATAATATTCCACGCACCCAAGATATCACACCTGTTTTTATAGAAACAAGTGGTTTTTTTATGTTCAGAAAGAATATTTTTGAAGGGTATAGGCGAAGAATTGGATTTAAGCCTTTTCTTCAAGAAGTAGATGATGTAGAAGCCATTGATATTGATACAAAGGAAGATTATGAATTTGCCATACAAGTATATGAACAAGTAAAACAAAGAGCTTATATTAACAATTAAAAATGGGTTTTAGAAAATTTGAACCTAAGATTGGAGGGGCTATGCTTAAACGTTATGATCAAATAGATTCACTTCGCGGGATTGCAGTAATGTTAGTCATGACAAGTCATATTTCTTTAGTTACCGCAATCCCTCTTTTATCCTCTTTATTTTCATTTTATTTTCCACTTAATATGTTGTTTCAGGGGGATTCGGCAGTCAATTGCTTTTTTATATTAAGTGGTTTTGTATTGTATCTACCATATTGTTATGGGATCCAATCCACCTATGGAATATTTTTGGCCAAAAGATTTTTTCGTGTATATATCCCTTATTTAATCGCAATTGTCCTATCAATCGCATCCTGTATGCTCTTTTCAAAAGAGGGAATTAACGAACTAAGTGGTTGGTTTAATAATTCTTGGACTGAGCCAGTTACAGTAAAAAACGTGCTTAATCATGTGTTGGTGATTGGAAACTTTAATTCAAATATATTCAATAATGTTATTTGGTATATCGTACAAGACATACGGATTTCGATCATTTTTCCAATAATCGCTTTTATTATCATGCGTATTAATTGGAAAATATCTTTGCTGTTTGGACTATGTTTATCTTTAATAGGGGGGCTTAATCAAATATTTCATTGGCAACTGAACGCTGGTTATCATACCTCAATTTTCTACACCTTCCAATATATGAATATGTTTATCATTGGGGGGATCATTGCCAAACATTTAAATGACATTAGAAAAACATATGAAAATCTAACATTGGCAAAGAAAATTATCATTTTATTATTTGCATTTATTTCTGCCAATTATAATTTCATTGCGTCAATGATAATGAATAAAATAGGACTATATTTTTATGGAGACCTTGCCAGCAACTATTGTGTGGCACTAGGGTCTGTTACCATCATTGTGTTTGCGTTATTTTCAAGGCGGGTGCATCGTTTTTTATTCAATAAACCATTACTGTTTTTAGGGAAAATTTCCTACAGTCTATTTCTTTATCATTTACCAATCCTTTATAGTTTAATTTACTGTTTTTATGATGTGATTTCTGTGTGGGTTATTTATTTACTAACCCTGCTTTTGTCTATTATTATGGCAACAATCGCTTGGTATTTATTCGAAAGACCTTCGATAAGATATGGGAAATATGTCATTTCAAAAATAGAGTTTTTTGCGAAGAAAAGGTTAGCAACTAAAGGAAATAAAAACATCGATCATGTTGCTTAATTCAGGAAATAAATAATGATTTTGCTTGAACAGGTTAACAACAGGTAGAATAAGGGATTTATATTTATTAATAGAAGCTGGAGGAAAAGCCTATGGTGAATGAAGTGAAACTAAATGATCATATAATTTTCGGTGGAAACAGTCCGTGTGTTTTAATCGCAGGCCCTTGCTTAATCGAAAGCAAACAATTAATTGATGAAACAGCCGCAGCTCTGAAAGAAATCACGGGAAAGCTAAATATGCCATTTGTTTTTAAGGCTTCATTTGATAAAGCCAATCGATCGTCTATTTTTTCTGACAGAGGACCAGGGATTGAACATGGATTAGAGATGTTGGCTTATGTAAAGGAGAAATATTCTATTCCGGTAACATCGGATATTCATGAACCGTATCAAGCAGAGTTAGCTGGTGAGGTTCTTGATATCATTCAAATCCCGGCATTTTTATGTCGTCAAACTGATTTACTTGTGGCAGCGGCAAAAACGGGGAAAATAGTGAATGTGAAGAAAGGACAATTTATAGCTCCTTGGGATATGAAGAATGTAGTGGTTAAGCTTAGAGAATCTGGAACCGAAAAAATCCTCTTAACCGAAAGAGGCACTACATTTGGTTATAATCAGTTAATTGTTGATATGCGATCCCTTCCAATCATGCAAGAATTAGGGGTTCCAGTCGTTTTTGATGCTACCCACAGTGTACAAATTCCTGGGGGTCAAGGGACAACTACAGGTGGAAACCGGGAGTATGTACCCGTTTTAGCACGGGCGGCTGCAGCTGTTGGGATGGACGCTTTATTTGCAGAAGTACATCCTGATCCTGACCATGCTATGTCTGATGGGCCTAACATGGTTAGACTTGATCAATTGGAGTCTATGTTAAAACAAGTGAAAGTGATTGATCAAATCGTCAAAGGAGGAGTTTGACCGTGCCATCTTTTGTTCATACGAAAGAAAATTATATTGCTAGTGTAGGAGAAGTATTGGAGACAGAGGCGAAGGCCATCCTTCATTATAAAGAATTGCTAGGTGATGAAATCATCCAAGCGATTGAATTGTTATTAAACTGCTCTAGTCATGTGATTGTAACAGGTATGGGGAAATCAGGGATAGTGGGGAAAAAGATTTCAGCTACTCTGGCTAGTACTGGAACACCAAGCTTTTTTTTACATCCCGCAGAAGGACTTCATGGTGATTTAGGAATGGTTACAGAAAAAGATATTATTATCGCGATTTCCAATAGTGGGGAAACGGAAGAACTCATTAAACTAATTCCTTCTATAAAAAGAATTGGTGCAAAAATGATTGCCTTAGTTGGAAACACTTATTCTACGCTATCTGAAAAATCAGATATAACCATTAGTATTGGGAAAATAGATGAGGCTTGTCCACTAGGTTTAGCACCTACAACTAGCACCACATTAACATTGGCAATAGGTGATGCACTTGCCATTGCACTGTTAAAAGCTAGAAATTTCACCCCTGAAACATTTGCTCTTTATCATCCAGGCGGCTCTTTGGGAAGAAAGCTATTATTAACGGTAGAGGATATCATCCAAAAGAATCGGAAAAATCCTATAGCTAGTAATCGTTTAGGATTTAAAGAAGTTCTATTTAAAATGACTGAGTCCGGAATAGGTGCGGTCAGTGTAGTGGATGAGAATGGCTTGCTTATTGGAATTCTAACGGATGGTGATTTAAGGAGGGCACTAACATCTGGAATCGAAATGATGGATAAAACGATTGAAGGTTTGTACAATTGCTCCCCCATTACCATCACTTCAGATAGGTTAGCTGTTGAAGCATTGAAGCTAATGGAAGTGAATAAGATAAATGTCCTTCCTGTAGTTAATGAAGATGGGCGTCCAATTGCCATGATCCATATACAAGACTTGACCAAAATGGGGTTATAAGGAAATGAAAATCAAATTAATCATTTTAGATGTTGATGGAGTGTTAACAGATGGAAAAATAACTATTGGTTCCGATGGGATTGAGATGAAAAGCTTTCATGTAAAAGATGGGATGGGAATAAGCCTTGCAAAATACTATGGGATCAAATTTGCGATGATTACAGGTCGCAGGTCGGAAGCCGTATTGAACCGGGCGAGAGAGCTAAAGATAGATTATGTTTACCAAGGAGTAAGTGATAAAAAGGCAGTTTTTGATAAGTTGTTGATTGACTTAAATCTTGATTATTGTCATGTTTGTACAATTGGTGATGATCTAAATGATTTACCGGTCATTCAACATTCAGCCCTCTCCTTTGCTCCACATGATGCAGTTGAATTTGTGAAAAAGAACGTTACATATATTACAAATGCAAAAGGTGGGGAAGGTGCAGTAAGAGAAATGATTGACTTTATTTTAAAGAGTGAAACAGATTACGATCTACTAGTGAAAAATTATTTGGATGTTAAATATGAATTGACACAATAATTATTTTTTTTGATTGCCTGTTCGTTAAATGGAACTAACTTTAATAAAAACAATAGGTACTATTAGGCCTTCAAAAATAGTTTAGTCACAGATTAGTTTTTTCCTAAACCTTAACTATGAATTCATCCTATAAGGGAAAATTTGGTGAATCGCTGAAAACGAGGAATATTACGTTCCTAGTGAAGTCATTCATTACATAAAGTATAGGATGGTTTTTTGGAGGGATTTTTCATATGAAAGCTAAAAAAAAGAATCGAAAATGGTTGAAAATAACCGGCATCATTCTTCTAATCATCCTCATTAGTGGCGGAGTGTATAGTATTTCAGTCTATCAATCTGTTAAAAATGCGGTAGTGACGATGCATGAGCCGATTCAACGAAAGCAATCAGAAAAACGTGTGGTGCCTGTAGTTTTGACAAAAAAAGATCCTTTTTCCGTCCTATTGTTAGGGATTGATGAACGAGAAGGAGATCGTGGCCGCTCAGACTCAATCATTGTGGTTGGGGTAAATCCTAACAACCAATCTGTAAAACTTCTAAGCATTCCCCGAGATACCCGTACAAAGATTATCGGAAAAGGAACAGTAGATAAAATTAATCATGCCTATGCTTTTGGCGGAGTTCCGATGGCCATGGATACCGTTGAAAACTTTCTTGATATCCCGATTGATTATTATGTAAAGATTAACATGAAAGGCTTCAAAGATATTGTCGATGCTGTTGGTGGAGTGACTGTCCAAAATGATTTCGATTTTACGGATAGTGGATTTCATTTTCCAAAAGGAGAAATCAAGCTTGATGGAAAAAGAGCATTAAGTTATTCCAGAATGAGGTACGAGGATCCAAGAGGTGACTTCGGTCGGCAATCGAGGCAGCGAGAGATTATTCAGGCGATTATTAAGAAAGGAACTAGCCTTTCAACCTTAGCCAATTATTCAAACATACTCAATGCACTTGGGAAAAATATTAAAACGAATTTAACATTTGATCAAATGGTCGATATTCAAAAAAACTATAGGGATGCAGCAAAGGATATTCAGCAGTTAGAAATTCAAGAAGAAGGAAAAATCATTGATCGTATTTATTATGGGCTTGTCTCAAAAGAAGAAAAACAAAGAGTCCAAAAGGAAATTAAGGAACAGTTGGATTTAAATTAGTAAGCTTCCAATGTTTTTAAAAAGGCTCTTTTCTATTCAGGAAAGAGCCATTTCTAAAAATTTTTTAAGTTAATAGATAAATCATCAAAAATATTTACTTTAACAACTTAACATTTGCAATTGTTCCAATATGTTTGCAAATTTCATTTTCTAAAACAGAGGGTAGCTATGAGGAACTTCTTAGATATAAATCATCCAATATTTTTCTTGCCTGATAGGATAGATAATGATCGTAACTCATCAATAGAATTTTTGCCTTTAATAAATCACCATAAAGCATGAGATCAAATAATCTCGATAATTTAATTTTTTCATTTAATGTAATTATTTTTTTTAGATATAAACTATGTATTATCCTGGTTATTTTATTGTTTTGGTCGAATGAAATCGGATATAGTTCCACGGTATACTCTCCTAAATACTATGAACATATTAGTGAAATAAAAGTATACGTAAATAAACTATACAATTTCTATCATTTTGATTTTTAATAGGGTATGTCTGTTACGTTTTTACATATAAAATTTGGAATTGATTTCAATACAGCACATTGATGACCGAGAATCGCTATATTTTCAAGCATTAATTGATAAACTACTTCTATAAAAAGGTATTAAATGTACGTTCAATCTCAATAAGACTATGCTCCTCTCTACTTATTAAACCTTTTGTCTGTAACCTTATTATCAAAGAGCGTAGGAAATGCTTGAAATTAATACGTTGATTCATCGATGGTATGTCCTTCTTTTCAGGTAAAACCACTTTTCCCAGCCAATGACATAATGTTGGAATGGATACTTTCCCAGTCTCAACCATTGTAGTAACTGCAGTTGCTATTCGTTCGTCCTCTTCGGCATCAAATACTTGAGGAGCATTTATTAGTAACTTCATAAGACTATTCCACAAACTTTCGCAATCGGCCATCCCAGTAAATCTACTTTGTACACATTCATCAATTGCGTCGGAAATGTGTGCAGGCCCGTGTGCCCAGCCTTTACCCTCTATATAACTTCGGTAATCTTTTTCTAATTCACAGTATATGATGATCCTATCCATTGCATTTCGAAAAGATATCTCACTTAAAAATGGATCCCGATTATCCCGAATTAAAATTAATGCAATTAGGAGAGACGAAAAGGTACGTTGGAAAACACTATCTGAATCAACTTCTCCAATTTTATGGAGAAGCAAGTCCTTTGAGATGGCTTGCTCCAATACTTTTTCTAACTGTTCATTTGTTAGGAATTTCTTATCTAACAACCATTTTGCAAGGACATGATATCCCAAATTATCTCGAAGTTCAGCATCTGTGGAACCAAGCACAGCAATAACCTGTTGTACTGCTTCAAACTCATTTAATCCTTCTGGTAAAGCATAATCATTATTCATAATTTCATAGAGTTTATCTTTTAACAAACTAATTTCTCCTTTATTTCCCAAAATCACTAGGTATACTCGCATCCTTTCCATTAAGAATTTTCCAAAAAATAATCGTTGTACTGTCTTTTCAAATCGATCATCAAATGTCCTAAATAACAGGGCTCTCCATTATTATCGATATGACCTACATACACAAACTCATCCTCATAGATCGTTACCCCGGTAGTCTGAATGTTCCCCTTTTGTTTGTTTAAAACAATCCTCTCACATGTGGTTTCCCCCTTTTTAAATATTTCCAAAATTATAATACAACTTGGAATTATTTTCTATAAAAATCTTTTATCCTTGCACAGTGCAAAAATCCTCGAATGATGGCGTTTTTTGTTTAGCGTTTTTAGACATTTATTGCATTTTTGTCGACATATTACAACGAATTTTTTTGTTTCCCACTAGTTCGACATTTCCCGGGAAAGTTTGTCAGCAATCCTCAAATGTTAGACATCGTTCATTCAATTTGTGATACAATTCTAACAACTACCAACAAAGGGCGTGAGACATGATGTTTCCACTAGGGGATTCCGCGGTTTTGATAGAATTTGGAGGGGAAATTGATCGGAAAATTAACCAATCCGTTCTAACGGCAGCAAGGTATTTGAAAGACCATCCATTTCCAGGAATGATTGAAGTCGTCCCAGCATACACAACGTTAACGGTCCATTATGACCCGCTGCAGATAAAATCGGTTTTTCCCTACGATAAAGTTTGTCAGGAAATAAGCAGCAGACTCGAAAAAGCACAATCGGAAAATGGAATAAAGGGGCAGACTATTCAAATTCCTGTTTGCTATGACAAAGAGTTTGCTTTAGATTTGTCATATGTTGCAGAATCCAATGGATTGAGTGAAAAAGAAGTGATTGATATCCATACTTCGACCATTTATGATGTGTATTTTTTAGGATTCTCGCCGGGCTTTCCTTTTCTAGGGGGAATGAATACGAAAATTGCCACACCACGAAAATCCTCGCCTCGGTTAATAATTCCTAAAGGATCTGTTGGAATTGCAGGGAAGCAAACAGGTATTTATCCACTTGAAACACCAGGCGGCTGGCAAATTATCGGTAGAACACCAATCCCATTATTTTCTTTGGACAAATTTCCACCAACATTACTTCAACCAGGTGACCAAGTTCAATTCGTGTCGATCACGCGGGAAGAATTTTATGCAATGGAGGAACAGTCATGGGAATAAAAGTATTAAAAGGGGGATTATTGTCGACCATTCAAGATAGTGGTCGACAAGGTTTTCAGGAATATGGATTTGTTGTCGGTGGTGCCATGGATACATGGGCGATGAAGCTTGCTAACCTTCTGCTTGGGAATCATCCAAATGAGGGAGTCATAGAAATGACAATGATTGGTGCTACCTTCGAATTCGACACGGATACAACGATTTGTATGTGTGGTGCCGACATGAAGCCGACAATAAACGACATTTCTGTTCAGAATGGTCAGTCGATTTTTGTAAAAAAAGGAGATGTTCTCACCTTTAAAAATACAGCAAAAGGCTGTCGAATCTATCTTGCGATTAGTGGCGGTTTTGCTTGTGAACAAGTTTTAAACAGCAAAAGTACATACATAAATGCTGATATTGGAAAAAGAATAGAAGCAGGAGATTATGTTTCTATTAATCAACCAAATAAAATATCTACTATAAAACAAAGACTAGATCCAAATCTATTTTCATATATAAATGACAAAACTATTCGGTATACTGAGGGAAGACATGCCCATTGGTTTTCCAATAACCTAGAAGGGAACGAATATAAAATCAGTTCAGAGTCTAACCGCATGGGCTACCGATTAACCGGTCAACCAATTCGTACGAACGTGAAAAATGAAGTGATTACCGAGGGAACCGTATTTGGTACGATTCAGGTTCCGCCTAATGGTCAGCCTATCGTACTTATGGCAGACCGGCAGCCGACAGGGGGCTATCCGAAAATAGGAGAAGTAATCACAGCCGATTTCCCGAAGCTGGCACAATGTAAGCCAGGGGATACAATTCGGTTCAAGAAAGTCACCCTTCGTGAGGCCCAACAAATTTATAGAGAAAACTCGAAAACAATCAATATACTGCAAAAGCTACTTAAAATGAAAGGGTGAACATTCATGCTCCAAATCGACCTTAACTGTGACTTAGGTGAAAGCTTTGGGCAATATACAATCGGAAACGATAAAGAAATGATGAAATATATTTCATCCGCTAACATTGCGTGCGGCTTCCATGCAGGAGATCCAAATGTGATGAATGAAACGGTTAAACAGGCTATTAAACACGGAGTTCAAATTGGTGCCCATCCTGGTTTCGCAGATCTTCAAGGGTTTGGCAGACGAAATATGAACATTTCTCCTGATGAAGCCTATCATCTTATTATATATCAGGTTGGTGCCCTCCAGGCCTTTGCAAACATACACGGCGGGAAAGTAAAGCATGTCAAGCCGCATGGAGCCCTTTATAATATGGCAGCAGTTCAACCAAGTTTAGCAGAAGCGATTGCTAAGGCCATCTATGATCTTGATTCAGAATTAATATTATATGGACTTGCAGATAGCGAGTTAACAAAAGCAGGAGAAAAACGTGGCTTAAAAGTTGCTCATGAAGTATTTGCCGATCGAACCTATCAATCTGACGGAACATTAACACCTCGAAATCAACCGAATTCAATAATCACTTCAATCGAGGATTCCATTGCTCAAATTTTAAAGATGATCAAAGATCAAAAAGTAAAAACGATTCATGGTGAAGAAATTTTGATAAAAGCAGATACGATATGCATCCATGGTGACGGTATACATGCAGTGGAAATAGCGAGGAATATTCATGATGCCTTGCGGAGGGAGAACATTGAAGTTTGTACCCCGAGTTAGAAAAGCGCAAGCGCCTTGCTCATCGGCGTACGGATTTTGTAGTCTTCGACTGAGATAAAGGAAACACGGCGAGGGACGAGTCGATGTTGACTTATCGTAGGGAGGAGACGGAGAAATCCGCTAGCCGATAGGCGCTGGAGCTAGACATAGTAGACACTTTTCATGTCTAATACCCTTAGTAAATTTTATACTTTCTTACCTTTTTAAAAAGAAGAGGAGAAAAATCCTCTTCTTACATATGATAGGCCAATATAGGAATGGCACAAAAAACAGCAGCTACGACAACTCCAATTAATATATAGTTAAGCTTTTTTTGCCTTTGTTTCTTCATGTACATTTCTTCTGGTGTTAAAAATTTACTCAACTTCCGACCCTCCGATTCGATAACTGGCTGACATTAGCTCACTGAGCCTTAGTCCCTGTAGTTTTGCGTCACCATCTTTCAATGGTTTTGCCTTTTCGTACAAGCGTATATTATCAGAATAATAGGTTTGTGATAAGTGAGAAAAGTCCTTAATAAATGGGTATTTTTAGGTCAAATAATGATATTTAGATTATATAGTTGAGCGGAAGTCCTAGATATCCCATTAATTTCAAAAGAAGGAACTAATAATCAAATGGATTATCTAAAAATTCCGAAGAATATCATAGGAATTTTGAAAAATGTCCCAAAAAATTTTGGGTATGACCTATATATTTTGAAGCGTGATTCTAAAAATAGAGAAAATGTCCTGATCGGAGAATAACGTCCTAATAATTACAAGGAATCCTAAAAATTGAGAGAATGACCAAAAAGTTTCGAGGAATGACCCAAGAATTTGTGAATACGTTCCAAATGAAGATTTACCTTCAATTTCCGAAAAAAAAACCAAGTCCAATTCGAACATTGAACTTGGTCCGTACACGATTAATCTAATTCATACAATCTCTTATATCCATCAAAATGGGATTTCCAATAAGAATTATTTAAGGATGAGAGCTGTACACCATTATCGCCTGCATGAATAAATTGATTATTTCCGACGTATATACCTAAGTGGGAGATACCGGATTTATAAGTATCTGCAAAAAAGACAAGATCCCCAATTTGTGGAGATTTCACATAATAGGAACGGCTGTAATATCCTTCACTAGATGTACGTGGTAAATTGACACCAGCTTTTCCAAAAACGTAATAAATGAATCCGCTGCAATCAAAACCTTTTATGGTAGACCCGCCCCATTCATATGGGGTGCCTAATAATTTGGTAGCTTCATCAACTAATTTTTTTACAGAAAATTGTAAATCTGGTGCTGGAGTTTCTACCTTAGGTGGATTCGTTTGTCCTGATTGGGCTTTTACAATCAGGCTTTGCCCTATGTAAATCATATCTGATGTTAATTTGTTAAGCTTTTTCAAATCGGCTACAGACATCCCGAAGTTTAAGCTGATTTTTCCTAAAGTATCGCCTGATTTGACAATATATGTACCTTGTGGAGTAGCAACTGGTTTTGTCGGTGTACTAGGTTTTGCTGGTACGCTCGGACTCGGAGTTGCTGGCTTTGCTGCCGGTGTTTTTTGGCCAGTAGTTGAAGCCAACGTCGGTTTTGAAACTTTAAGGACATCACCAGGGTAAATAACAGTGGTTTTAAGTTTGTTCCAGCTTTTCAGTTGGGTTACAGTAACTTTATATTTACTGGCAATTTTACTAAGATTATCGCCAGCTTTTACTTTATAGGTTGAGGTTTTACTAGCAGTAGTCGAAGAAGGTTTTTTCGTTACTGCGGAAATCGTTTTGTTTGATTTTTTAACCGTTAATACTTGGTTAGGATAAATCATATCACTCTTTAATTTATTCAGTTCTTTTAATTTGGTTGTGGACGTGCTATATTTATTGGCAATTGACCACAGGGAATCGCCCTTTTTAACTTTATACGTATCTGCAAATGCTTGTGGGGCAAAGGCAGATGTGATAATTGTCGTTGCAGCAATCGACATAATCGCTTTCTTCAAAACAAATTTCCCCCCCATTTTTTTAGTTGGTTTCAAAAGGTTGTTTTTCAAATATTAAAATCGATTTTAATGATGGCATCTTTCTTCAATGTTTGGTACCGTATCATTTGGACTTTTGAAAAAAAGAGCCTTTCGCAAAAATTGTTGCTAGTTTCGTATAGTAGGTAAAATTCTAATACTGGGATTAGTTTATGATTAAAATTTTCTTAAAAAGCAACAAGACTTTACTAATTCACCTATTATTCTATCAAAATATTCGACAATTGTACCCCTTTTTTGTGAAAAGGTGACGAAAGTCTTAGAATAGTTGTCCTATTCTTTTGTATAATATACTTAAGGACAAGAAAAGGAGGCTTTATTTTGAAAAAGGTTATCTTTATTGTTGGTTTGTTCTTATTAATTTTAGCGGGTTGCGAAAAAGAACCTTCACCGAATGATAGATTAAATGAATATGTGAAGCTTTGGGATAAAAGTAATTTTGAAAAAATGTACAACAATTATCTTTCGACAAGTTCAAAAAAAGAATTCAAATCCGAAGACTTTGTTGAGCGTTATCCTAAAATATACGAAGATCTTGAAATTCGTGATTTAAAAGTCTCCTTTAAACAATTAAAGGAAGACGATTTTAAAAAGAAAGATAAAGTGTCTGTCCCAATCAATATTTCCTTCAATACAGTGGCAGGCAAAGTGAAATATGAAAAGAAAGTCACATTGGAAAAAGAGGAAAAAGACAAGAAAACCAATTGGTATATTGATTGGAGCCCAGAGTTAATTTTACCAGGCTTAGAAAAAGGGGATAAAATCAAACCTGTTACGATTGATCCAAAGCGTGGAGAAATCCGTGACCGAAATGGAAGCGGCCTGGCGATTAATGGTCAGATTTATCAATTTGGAATTGTCCCGGAAAAAATGGCTGGCCATGAAGCAGAAGTGAAACAAAAGCTAGCATCCTTACTAAATATGTCTGTTTCAGAAATTGATCAAAAGTTGAAGGCATCATGGGTAAAGCCAAACTTATTTGTGCCAATCAAAAAAGTATCTCCGGAAAATGAAGGACTTGTTCAGAAGCTATTAGATCTTCCTGGTGTCGATAAACAAGACACGGAAGGTAGAGTATACCCATTTGGAGCAGCAACAGCTCATTTAGTTGGCTATATTGGTTCGATTACGGCTGAACAGCTGGAAAAAGAGAAGGACAAAGGTTATACATCAAACAGTGTCGTTGGAAAACGAGGTTTGGAGCAGTTGTTTGAGGAAAAACTCCGTGGAACACCAGGAGAAAAAATTTCAATTATCAAACCGGATGGAACGGAAACAGTTGTGGCAGAAACGGAAGTTCAAAATGGTAAAAATATTTCAGTGACCATTGATGGAGATCTCCAAAATAAAATTTATAACGAAATGAAGGACAATGCTGGAACAGCAGCAGCGATACATCCGCTTACTGGTGAGGTTCTTTCCTTAGTAAGTACGCCTTCATTTGATCCTAATGATTTTGCTCAAGGAATATCTGGAGAAGAATATACCAAACTTGAAAAAGACCCGCTTCAGCCTTTAATTAACCGATTTGCACTGTCTTATGCACCAGGATCTGTCATCAAACCGATTACAGGTGCCATTGCCTTGCAAAATGGCTCATTAAAAACGACCGATACGAAAACCATTAACGGAAAGTCTTGGGGAAAAGGTGGAAGCTGGGGTGGATATCAAATAACCCGGGTTCATGAAACGAGTGGACCAATTAATATACAAACAGCATTAATGTACTCCGACAACATATTCTTCGCCCAAGCAGCACTAGATATGGGTGCTGATAAATTTGTCAAAGGATTAAAGGATTTTGGCTTTAATGAAGAAATTCCGTTCACTTATCCATTGAAAAAGTCACAGATCTCATCGGACGGAACATTAAATAGAGAAATCTTGCTTGCTGACACAGGCTATGGGCAAGGTCAAATGCTGACAAATATCCTGCAGCTGGCAACGGCCTACACACCGTTTTTAAATAGCGGTAATCTGTTGAAACCATATCTCCTGCTTGATGAGAAAAACACAGGAATATGGAAGAAAAATATTATCAGTGCAGATAATGCAAAATCGATTGCAGGTATGATGCGTCAAGTGGTCGCTGACCCACGCGGCACTGGACACGGAGCGAATCTGCCAAATGTAGCCCTTGCTGGGAAAACGGGAACAGCCGAATTAAAAAGCTCGAAAAATGAAGAAGGAAAAGAAAATGGAGTCTTCGTCGCTTACGATTCGAAAAAGAAAGACCTACTCGTCGCTATGCTGATCGAAGGAGTCCAAAAAGGTGGCAGCAAAATCGTCGTTCAAAAAGTTGCCAATGTATTTAAATGAGTGCCACGAACACCCTGAACTCTTATGAGGTTCAGGGTGTTTTTTCTTGAAAGATAAGAATTTACATCTATGTTAGAAAGAAGGTTTGTTATAGATAAATCGCGAAGAGGGCTATCATAAGCGGACATTGAATCCGTTATTTTTATTAAAGGCTGTTTTCGTAAAGTTTGTTGCTTTTTTTTTGATATTGTATTAACAATCTGAGTTGATTGTAGCGGAGGGCACTTGACTCCTGCGGGAAAAAGAGGGAAGTGGGAGACCCCGCAGGCGGTAACGCTGAGGAGGCTCCCATCCCTCCCCGCGGAAAGCAAGTGTCTGGAGCGGAAATCAACGGACTAAGTTTATAGTCTAAAAACAACAATTTATATGAAAAGAGCCTTATTAAATGACCATAATTTAAGGGCTAAACGGACACTGAGTACGTTATTTATGAAAAAATACAAGGAAACTACTGCTTTTATACAAAATAGAGGAACCTATGTCCGCAAATATAATAAATTAACCCATTTTTGTACAAATAACGGAACTGGTGTCCGCCAAACCCCACAAAAACTAATAAAACAGGTTCTTTTGTATGATTGTGAAAATTTAATCTATTTGCAATAATTGTAAGTAAACACCAATAACTCTGATCGAGAGGTGGAAAATAATGAAGGCAGATGCGGTTTTTGAGGGTGGCGGCGTTAGAGGAATTGCATTTGTTGGAGCGATTCAAGCGATGGAAGAGGCAAACGTAGAATGGCAAAGATTAGCTGGAACATCAGCTGGAGCCGTTATTGCTGCACTTTTGGCAAGTGGCTATAAGAGCAAGGAAATTAGAGAACGGATAAGTGAAATCAATTTCTCAAAGCTTCGAGGTAAGACAATCCTAAATAGCATTCCTCTTATTGGTACTTTTCTGGAACTAATGATTCATCTAGGAATATATAAGAACGATCATTTAGAGGCATGGGTGGATTCACTTTTATTGGAAAAAGGCATTCGAACATTTGCAGATCTTCCAGAAGGAAAGTTAAAAGTTATTGCCTCAGATGTTTCGAATGGGCAAATGCTCATTTTACCAGATGATTTGGAGCGATATGGGATGACTCCAGCTGATTTAAAAGTATCAACCGCCGTTATGATGAGTGCCTCTCTGCCATTTTTCTTCCGCCCTGTGATTTGGAAATCAAAAGACCTTAACAAATCTTATATTCTAGATGGTGGATTACTAAGTAACTTTCCAATATGGATATTTGATACAGATAACCCTCGTTTTCCAACCTTTGGATTTCATTTCGTGAAAGATGAAGTGAACATCGATCCTGTCATACCAACACCGATCCATCTTTTTAAAAACATATTCAAAACGATGCTTCAAGCCCATGATTTACGATATATGAACGACGAAACGATTGAACGGACCATACAGATTCCAACTGGATACATCAATGCAACAGATTTTGAATTGAAAGACAATGAAATTGAATTTCTCTATCAATCAGGCTATACTTCGGCCAAAAATTTTTTAATGAACTGGGATTTTCAAAAACATAAGGAAAAACGAATGAAAAGATTAGGTTGAAAAAGAGCGAGAAACCAAGGTCTTACGCCTAAAAATTAAGTAATATTTCCACCACAAATCGACCAACATCGACATCCCCATTCTATTACAATAGTATAAAAGTTCTAGGGGGAATAAGGGATGAAGATATTTATCAAAATTACTCTTCTACTAATCTTGCTGTTTTCACTTAGTTCGCCTCAATCAAAAGCAGTCACATCACCTATCCGCATTACCTTTGCTGGTGATTTGATGATGGACTGGTCTGTAAAAGAAACGATAAACAAGAAAGGCGTTGACTACCCCTTTCAACAGGTGAAAAAAGAGATTACAAACAGTGATTTTGCCGTTGTTAATTTAGAAACTGCTGTTACAACAAGAACGTCAAAATTTCCAAAGGAATACAACTTTAAATCAAATCCAAGCGCATTAAAGGGAGTGAAAAATGCTGGCTTTGATATGGTCTCCCTTGCCAATAATCATTCAATGGATTTTAAACGAGAAGGGTTAATCGACACGATGGCGGCATTAAAAAAATACCAGCTCCCATATATAGGTGCCGGCTACAATTCAAAGGAAGCCTACACAGCAAAAACCTATAAATTAAAGGGGAAAAAAGTTACCTTTCTTGCTTTTTCACGGGTCCTTCCCGATTTAAGCTGGGTGGCCCAATCAAACCGTGCAGGTTTAGCAAACGGCTATGACTTAAATCTGATGACAACAACTATTAAAAAAGCAAAGGCAAAGTCAGATTATCTGTTTGTCTTTCTTCATTGGGGAGTTGAACGCAACAAAAGACCAGAAGCGTTTCAACGAACATGGGCGAAAAAAATGATTGATGCAGGTGCCGATGGAGTCATCGGAAGCCATCCACACGTACTTCAAGGGTTTGAATACTATAAAGGCAAACCAATTGCCTACTCTCTTGGTAACTTTTTATTCCCGGACTATGTCACTGGAGATAAAGCCCAAACCGGCTTACTTCACATTGATATCAATCAAAATAAACTTACGATGAGTATAACACCATATAAAATTTACAAAGACCAAATCATTTCACAAAGCAGTACAGAACGAAAAAAGGTCTGGAAAAACCTTCAATCCATCTCGTTCGGTGTTACGATAAAGGCTGGAAAAATAACAAAAAAATAATATCCCTTATTCATTCGACATAAAATGACAAAAACGAATACCTCCTTTCTTTAAAATAGTAGAAAAGCACTAGGAAGTATAAATGGTGAAATTTAATAAAACCATTTTATTCGTTTTCATTCTATTAATCTATTTGTTATCAATCGTTGGCCCTCATTCGCAAGCAGCAACGATTGATAATTCCTATCAAGTTTTTAAGAGAAATGTATCAAAAGATCTAGGTCAATACATAAAAAGCACTGGTGGAGAAATTACACTTGAATATTTGGATTTAATTACAGGGGAGAGCTTTCAAATGAATAGCGGGATCTCCCGCTCAGCAGCTAGCACAATTAAACTTCCCCTTGCTATGTATGTGATGGAGCTGGCAGATGAAAAAAACTCGACCTGAATCAAAAGTTGACTTACAAAAGCCATCACTATTATGGCGGAAGTGGTGTGATTCAAAAGGATAAAATCGGGACGAAATATACAATAATGGACCTTCTCAAAAAAGCAATGGTTTACAGTGACAATATCGCATTTATCATGCACAAAGAAAAAGTGGGACAAGGCAATTTTATAAAATATATGAAAAAGCTTGGAGCAACCTATACGTATCCTAATGGTCAAAATAAAACATCATCACACGATTTGACTCTATACGCAAAACATCTTTACGAGTACTCGAAAAACAGTTCCAATGGAAAAAAGCTTGTAAATTATTTGCAAAATACCATTTATAATGAAACCATTCCAAAAGGGATAAAAGGGGCAAATGTCGCCCATAAAGTTGGAATGATTCCAATGAACCAAGTGTCTAATGATGTCGGAATCATCTATGACAAGAATCCTTTCGTTCTTGCAGTAATGACGAATAAAATGTCCTATGAAAAATCAAAAAAGGTCATTTCTACACTGGCTTCTATTATCTATAAGCACCATAAAGAAAAAAATAATTTCTCATTTTTTACAGCAAAGTCAGATGTAGCAGTGTATCAAAACAAAGAAGCAAAAAAGAAAATCGGTATCCTAAAAAAGGGTGAAGCATTTAAAGTAACATCGAATCAAGGAGAATGGCTAGCAATTCAAGCAGGTACAAACAAAGGCTATATTCAGAAAAAGTGGGTTACTGCCTATTCGAAAGCACCTATTACCGGATTTGCCAACGATTCCTACAAAAATAATTATGTGATTAAGGTGAAAAAGACTACATCCATTTTAAATAAGGATTCCACTAAAGGAAAACCAATAGCAACTATTAATAAAGACACACAACTACCGGCAACTTCGATAAGTCACGATTATTATAAAATATCGTTTGGTGATCGGATCGCATATATTCATTAAAATACTGTCACTCTGGAATTTTCACCGGAAGTGAAATATATTCAAATCAATAATGATGGAACACCTATATACAGTAACACCGAAGGAAAGCTAGTTAAAATCGGTTTGTTAAAAAAAGGACTTATTTACCCGAGAATAAAGGAGAACGGAAAATACAGTGAACTTCAATTCGGTGAGAAAAAAGTGTATGTACTAGAATCAGCAACCACTCCGATTTACCAAGCTGTTTTTGACTTGCCAAAAAATAAGGATTCTGAAGGTACCATTCAACTTCAGCAGAACACGAATGTTTATCAAGACAATTCCTTCAACGATTCATTTGGAGAAATTTTTAGCGGACAAACAGTAGAATATTATCAAATTCTAGAAGATTGCTATGTTATCAACTATCTTGGCAGAATCGGATACATTAACAAGGAAGACATAACGCAAAAAAGCGATGAAGAATGAGTACCTTATACTTGTTATGGAAAAACGTATGAAAGAAGCCAAGGCATTTATAAAAAGCACTTGGCTTCTTTCACATTTTTCTATGATATTATGTTATTACTCTCCTTACGGTGGTGAGCAGGTAAATAATCCATGATACTTACTATTTTAGGAAACTCCCTTTGGATGACGCTTTGCCTAATTCTATTCTGCTTACTTCCAACACAATCTTCCTTATCACACATCCCTAAATGAATTTTTTGTCCTAATAATGGATCTATATAAAATCCATTCTCAAATATCTTGCTTTTACCTACCTTTTCCTTGTGAAGCCGCGAACAAGCAACACAGTAATACATTGACAATTCCTCCTCGATAATTTTAATCTATTTAACCAATCATAATTTGTTGCGATACATTCAGCCCAACAGAATGATGATTCTCTTTATCTTATTTTGTTTTTCTGGAGTGCCTTTGTAGCATGCTATGTAACGGTGTTGAAAAAAGTGTAAGTTTGGCAAATTAAATTGAGGAAAATTCAACAGTTTTACATGAGGGTGTATGGCTATCAAAGTGTGCAGTGATGCTGGATGCAGGGCTATAACCTACGGAAATATGGACTATAAAAATGAGAAAAGAGCCTATTAACTCGGCACGAAGGACCATTTCCAGAGGGGATCGTATATTCAGATAAGGGGCTCATTTTTCCAAATGATCGGACCAATTATTTGAGAAGTGGGACCTAATTTCTAAGATCAAAGGACCAATTCAAGCAGAGTAGTCCATTTATTCAGTTACAGAGGAGTATGATGTATACCCTCTACCTCTGTACCAAAATAACCCTTCACTTTGTTGAGTAATTCTCAACAAAGTTTTAATATTTTCTCAACGTTTTTACAGGACATTAGCACATTCTTTCAACATTTTAAATATTGTATTGTAAGGGTGCAATAAGGGGCGATAGCTCACCTCCAGATTCCGCAGGAAGGGAGGTGTGGAAGATGTCAGTGTATGAAGCGATTCAAGCGATGTTAACGTTTGGTTTACTGATTGTAGGCATGCTGGCATTTCAGAAAAAACAATAACCACCCTATATGCCTGGCAAGCTAGGTGGTTATTTTATCTTAAAAATTTTGAGCTACACCCTTAGGTCAGATGTGCCTTTGTTCTCAAATATATTATGCATTTCTGTAAAATAAGATACTTTCATAAATGGAGAAACTTTGGAAAGAGCTGCCTTCAAAGAATATGTTAAGCTTTCTGAGGCTCTAATAAGTAACAGCAAAACGACATGCCGAGTACTACTTTGACATGTCGTTTTGAAGTAAATCTTAGGTTTCATTCACTGCTTCTTTTCCTGAAAAAATCCAGATACAGCGATCAAGGCAAAAAAAAATAACACACTAGGTGCTATAAACTAAATAACATTGTAAAAATATTTTTCCTTTTGACTTTCTTTTTCTCTCTCATTTGATTGAGGTTGACTATTTTTTCATTATTGTTTTTTTCTTTTAATTCATTTTCTAGAAATTCTACGCGCATATTAAGTTGAGTCACTTCATTCTTCAATTCTTCCAGCTCACTTCTGTGGGTTAAAAGCTGATAAGAAACAACATCATCAGCCTTTTCATTCAAACTTCTTTCTAATTCATTTACCTTTTCAAGAAGTGTATCCACTATCGGTTCCTTTTTATGCATCAGAGCTTTTCCTTTCCGACTGTTTTTGGGTGCCACGACTATATCCTGAAGGAGTATTCCATTCTGGATTTCTTCTTGAATATGTTTTAACACAGAAATATCTTCTTCATTAAAATGGAAATGGCCAAGTTCATTACGATGCATGTCAAGGTCAAGCTGTTTGATCCATCGCTGAATGGTACGTTGGGAAACACCCAGTAAATTTGCCGCACTAGCAGTGTTCAAACTAATCCCTCCTTTATTAATCACTTATTCTATCTCTAGATGACGAATTCCTTTGCATGTGACAAAACTAGTATCACTTCGGCAAAGAAAGTGATGGTCCAACGATTTTTTTATGAATATGTCGAAAGGTAGGGGATAGGTAGTAGGAGGAAAAATTCAGAGAACAATCTTACCCTAACAGAAACAAAAAGTTATAATCAATGTCCTTGGAAAGAAAGTGAATGAATTAGGAAAGTGAAATGCCCTTGAAATTCCGAAATATGTCCTGAAAAAGAAAATTATGACTCAGAAAGTCTAAAATATGGCCATAAAAAAAATTGGTCCTCTTCTTTTAAATATGGTCTGTTTTCATATAGTCTTTGGGGTACAAAAAAAGACCCCTTATATGAGGTCATACTATTTATTTAACGGGACTTCAATACTTTCTTCTAATGCTTTTGATTTACTCATAAATGAATCCCAATCATTGTGTATAGTAATATTTAGTCCTAATCCAGCTTTTCGCAGATTTGTTCGTAGTAATTCAAAATTTTCCTTATCTTCTTTGGTCAATATTGAAAATTTATATAGCTCATCTTATGGATGCTGCCTAAGCTTTGAGGCTAGTTTTACTAAAATTTCTCTATCCCCATTAGTTACTGACATTAAATGTTTTGCATTACTTAAACTAAGATCTATTCCATTCAAAACATCACCTAATTTAGTTGTAACTAAGTTAGGTTCAGACCAATTATTATCTTTTTGTTGGGCAATCAAACCTTCTAACTCAACTAAGTTTTCTTGTACTTCAGTAAAGAATAATTGCTCGCTTGTAAAATTGATGTTTATAAAAAACCACCCAATCAGAAGGACAAATATAGTATTTGCAATAATAGAACTCCTAAAAATAATTTTTTGCTTTTTGGTCATAATCATTTCCCCTTTAATAAAAATCTATTTCATTTAAGGTGTCTATAAATTAAATTTTATCAGAAAACTGATCTGTTACCGTTAAAAACAACAATCTTTAAGAAAGCGGCATAAAATAAAAACCGCAGCTCCAATGATTTTTCATCATTGTCACTGCGTTTCCCATTAAGATTGTGATGCGGTTACTGTTGCTTTACTCAATTCAAGATGCTCCCTTAGTACGTCAGAAACCTTTTGTCTTTCATCATCAGTAACGAGGTAGTACCAGATGTTATCACCAGATTGAGTAGGCATTAATTTACCATCACCTTCAATTTTTAGTTCTTCAATATTTTTTCTGATATCCTTATATTTTGATTGGATGCTCATCATTTCCTTAAAAGTAAGGTTCGTTTTCACATTTTTCGCTAAAGCATCGAAAATATTGTCATAATTCCATAAGGAAGAGATACTGGCTCCTTCATCTAAAATGGATTCAATAATTTCCCGTTGTCTTTTTTGGCGTCCGAAGTCACCTTCTGGATCCTCTTTACGCATTCTGGAAAATTTAAGTGCATCTTTTCCATTAAGTTTTATATCACCTTCTTGAAAATCTGTACCGCCAGCAGAAAAGGCTAAATCATTATGGACGGTAACACCGCCAACAGCATCTACCAGGTCTTGGAAGCCTTCCATATTTACTTTAATATAGTAATCAATCGGAATATTTAAAAAGTTCTCAACGGTGTCCATTGACATTTCAACATCACCATATGCATAGGCATGGTTAATTTTATCAACCGTTCCATGTCCGACAATTTCCGTTCGAGTGTCACGCGGAATACTTAGCATCTTAATCGACTGTAAGTGTGGATTGATCGTCATTAGAATCATTGTATCTGAACGACCCTTATCATTTTTACGTTCATCTACACCAAGCATAAGAACTGAAAATGGATCCCCATTTTTGACGGCTACTTCTTCTGTTCGTTTCACTGGCTGTTTACGCTCAACAGGTTTATGAATCGAATTAACGGCACTATTAAAAGAATGATAGACAGAGTAAGCGTAAGCTCCTCCTCCTACTAACATGACAATCAATACTGTTAACATGGCAACAAGCCACTTTTTTCTCTTTATTGTTTTTTTCTTTTGACTCCTCATTTGCGTATTCCTTTCTGTCCAGCGCAAGCAGCCGGCCCTCGAGTTTTTCGGGGCAGACTAAGGCGCTTCCACTTTTCTTTTTCAGTAAACTTCCATTACAAATGTATAGACGATTTCTATGACAGGGTGGTTTCTTAAAAATTATTTTCAATTTTGTACATTATGAAATATCCCAATATTAAATTGATTTCAGGGCATCTTTTCTTATTTTTTGCATTGACTTAGACTTTATGAAAAGAGCCACTGGAAAAAAAGATTCATGAAAAAATGTCGTTCTTATTAAGATTATCCAGTAATTACTACATATAGACCTACAATTTTATTATGTCTGTACCTGTTCCTCGGACATTTGGATGAAACAAACTGTTAATCGCATTATTAGTTATACAAAAAGATAATTTTCCGACATCCTAAATCATTTTCATAAAAAGAGCATATATTTTATAGAGGGGAAAGGAAAATCGTAATACAATAAACTAGTAGATTTCGAGTTTCGAAATGTACTTACATAAATATACTATATATTTCACGAAAATTTGACAAAATCCTTTCAAAATTTTGGTTACATTTTTGTTACAAAAGTCTCATTACATATGAAAAGTTGCTCTGAATATGCAGAATGTTAGGACTTTACACCCTGTATAAAATAGCAACAATGGTAGTAAAACAGGTATTCAAAAGGAGTAGGTCAAGAATAAAGGGGGAAAAATAATGAAGAAAAAAATGTTTGTATTTGTCATCATTACATGTTTTTTAACGATTCTACTATTCAACCAAAAAACAGCTAATGCAGATATTGTCGTTCAAAATCAATTTAAAAAAGAAGCTTATGGATCGGATCCATGGTTCTCCATTGTAAAAAATATAAATAAGGGGGCTCCTGTTGACGATAAAATAACAAAAGCCCACATACCAAATGCTAATATTGCATCTGAGAAAAAACCGAAACCACCCATCAAAAAGGAACATCCGAAAAAGATCGCATACATTACAATTGATGACGGTCCTAATAATAGTATCGACCGAATCTTATCGATACTAGATAAATACAAGGCTAAAGCTACCTTCTTTATGCTTAATGACAATATGAAGTATCACAAAAATGCTGTAAAGAAAATGACGAAGAGTGGCCACGGTCTCGCCTGCCATGGTGTCACCCATGACACAAACAAGTTTTATCATTCTCCAACATCAGCAGCACAAGAAATGAAAACCTGTTTCGCCACATTGAAAAAAATATCAGGTAAAACATCGGTTGTGATGCGTGTCCCGTATGGCAGCAAGCCTTATATGACCACACCATATCGTAAAAAAATGGATGAATACGGATACAAGATGTGGGATTGGAACATTGACAGCCTCGATTGGAAATGGTTGAATGGTCCAAAAACTGCCGATTTTACCATCAATCAAATTAAAAACATGAAAAAGGCTGGGATTACACCTATCATTCTATTACACGATAAACCAACAACGGCAGATGCCCTTCCGAAAATATTAAAATATTTAAAAGACAACGGTTATGAAATGAAACCACTGACGAACGATATGAAGCCGTATAATTTCTGGAATTTAAGAAAAATATAGATGAATACAAATGGTGTGGAATGAAGCACCAGTGTCTGATTTGGATCCTGAGATGGGAATCAATCGATCCCATTGATTCCAGTTCTGGTTACTTTGATCAGGGAAAGGAATCAATCGATCCCATTGATTCCAGTTCTGGTTACATTGATCAGAGAAAAGGAATCAATCAATCCCATTGATTCCAGTTCTGGTTACTTTGATCAGGGAAAAGGAATCAATCGATCCCATTGATTCCAGTTCCGGTTACTTTGATCAGGGAAAAGGAATCAATCGATCCCATTGATTCCAGTTCCGGTTACTTTGATCAGGGAAAAGGAATCAATCGATCCCATTGATAC
>NZ_JBNNWS010000006.1:83291-115454 GCF_050281185.1 Heyndrickxia sp. NPDC080065
TTCCAGTTCTGGTTACATTGATCAGAGAAAAGGAATCAATCAATCCCATTAATTCCAGTTCTGATTACTTTGATCAGGGAAAAGGAATCAATCGATCCCATTGATTCCAGTTCTGGCTATTTTGATCTGTGAAAGGGCATCAATCGTACCTATTGATTCTAGCTCTGGTTATTTTGTTCAAAGATGTACCTCATCCAACGCGAATGAGGTACATCAATGTCCTATTTTCCGAATGAAGTGCTTCATCCCAAACGGATCAGAATATAAATTAAGAAATCGGCAACCTCGCCGATTTCTCTAATTTCACACATACCTCCCATAGAAAGAAGCACATCATTTTCCTCAAAAGGTAAGAAATTATAAAATTTACTAAGGGTATTAGGCATGAAAAGTGTCTGCTCTGTCTAGCTCTAGCGCCTATCGGCTAGCGGATTTCTATGTCTTCTCCCTACGATAAGTCAACATCGACTCGCCCCTCGCCGTGTTTCCTTTATCTCAGTCGAAGATTGCAAAATCAGTACGCCGATGAGCAAGGCGCTTACGCTTTTCTTAGTCTGCTGTCAATTTCTCCATCATCTCTTCATCCATCGGACCAATCTGTTTTTTAAGGATTTTCCCTTCCTCATCAAGAATATAGCTCGTTGGGATCGTAAACACTTGGTACTGTGCTCCGATCATCCCCACTTCATCAAGAAGGATGGGGAAGGTGAGTTTGTATTCTTTTACAAAATCTTTTACTTTTTGTACTTTTTGTAGACTCTTCTCATTACTAGTTAAATTAATAGCAACCACTTCAATCCCTTTGGATTTGTTCTTTTCATAAAAGCTTTGCATATGTGGCATCTCTGCACGGCACGGTGGACACCAAGTTGCCCAAAAGTTTAAAATGACCTTTTTTCCTTTAAAATCGGATAGCTTGGCTTGTTTCCCTGATAAAGTTGTTAATTCAAAATCTGGTGCAAAATCTGCCTCTTGATTATTGGTAGCGTTCGTTTTTGAAGCGGGATTTTTAGCAGTGACAACTTCCTCTGAATTCTTCTTTTTTCCACCGGTGGTTACCGGCTTCCACATATTGATCACAACAATCGCAACAGCTATGAGCAGGATGGCAATGGGAAGTATATTTTTCTTCAAGACATGACCTCCTTTTTATTAGAAATAATAATGAAGAACACTGTCAACCAAGTAAAAGTAATCGTATCAAGGGATATAAGTGGTTGGAAAAGACTAATGATTAAAAACTCGAGCAAAATCAAAAATAAGTAAATTTGTAGTGAAATAGGCTTCTTTTTCTTCACCCGCGATAAGAAAAATAAATAGATACCAGTTAATCCAATGAACTGGACAAGTAACGCAAACCAGCCATTAGCAAAAAATTGAAGACACGCTTCATATACAAGGAAAAACAAAATGAAGACCATTGTTGAATGGTTATCGAACAAATCAGAATTCTTTCTTGCTACTATCAATAAATAGATGCTTAAAACGATAATGGCGAGTATATGCCCTCTTGCACCACCATGAAAATACAATATGGATACAGGACTAGTAAGAGACACTTTCAAATTAAAAAGTATATAACTTAGCTTCCATATTAATATGTAAATCAAAAATCCATTCCAATACCAATGACCGACTTTCTTTTTCGTTGCGATTTGATACAGTCCTGCAGTTACGAAAAGAGCAAATATAACAGCAAGCCATTCCACAGGGATAGAACGATTCAAAATTTCAATATATGTCATGCTTTCACACTACAAAGGCAATCTCAAAATTAATATGAATACTGTTAATCACTGATTGAATCATTCCACAATGCTGAATAACAAGTGCAGACAACTTAGCGGATTGCTCCTCCGTTAATTGTTTATCTGAAAAAACATTCGCCTTAAAACCAATGTGCTCAATTCGATTGGCTTGATCAGGATTTCTAACTACATCCGTATCTATCTCGATTTTTGACCATTCAATTCGTTTCTTTCGTAAAATATTTCCTAGTAATGTACCACTGCATCCTGCTAAGGAAGAAATAAATAATTGAATGGGTCTGAAACCCAATTCCTCATTTGATGAAATGGAAAGTGAACCAAATTCGAATTCCCCAGTGACCTTTCCATTTTCTATCGTAAAGTTCATGCGTGATCACTCCTTTAATGAACAGTATGATTCGTCTTTGTTAAGAAATGATTAAGAAGATAAAAAAGTATGGATTTTAATATGGGCGGGCTATCCCTGAACATTTGCTTATCGTATGTGACCATGGCATTATGAAGGCGCAAATTTATATCCCATTCCTCTCACTGTTTGGATATAATCCTTCGGAGCTTTTTCTTTTAGCTTATCCCTTAAGTTTTTAATATGAACATCAATCGTTCTTTCAGTAACGGCTTTTTCCTGTTGGTCATATATATGGTTTAATATTTGCTCTCTTGTAAAAATCTGCTCCGGGTGCTGCATGAACATATGAAGGAGTTTGAATTCAAAATTAGTTAGATCAAGGATTTCTCCGTTAACAAGTGCTTCCCCTTTAACAGGCTTAACAGTTAGACCAGTAAAGCTAATCCTCCCGCATCGACTCGCTGTTCTTCTTAAAACAGCTTCAATTCGAACCATTAATTCTGCAGGACTAAAAGGCTTCACTACATAGTCATCCGCCCCTAATTTAAAGCCTTTAATTCTCTGCTTTTCAGAAGCTTTAGCAGAAAGCATGATGACAGGAATTAAACTTTCAAATTCTTCTCTTAGCCAGTGGCATAATTCTTCTCCACTTATTTCTGGAAGTATGAGATCAAGAATGACGAGACAAGGATCGTATTGTTGAATCATCCTTTTTCCAACTTGGCCATCTTCAGCTTCAAGCACCTCATAGCCTTCTTTTTGTAAATAGATTTTGACAAGGTGGCGAATATTAGGATCATCTTCAATGATAAGAACAGTTTTTCCGATTAAATTTGTACTTACCAATTATTCTTCCCCCTTACTAAATGAAAATAGTTTAAAACTACCAGCTATGTATAAATTCTCTATAATGATTAAACTTAAGTGATTTGTTTATTTATTTCAAAAAAGAAGAAAGCTTGTGAACGAATCGACAGCAGTCTTGGATTATTTCCATTTTAACAGTTAATGATCTCTAAACACATCGTGAAAAATGATAAGATTCTTACATCTATCGCAAACCAATTTCTGATTCATTCATCCCATTTCACTCCCTAAGTATTAATAAATATGAGAAATCCCTCCATTCATCTAGTGCAAAAGTACTATTTTAACCAACTACTCCACAATTTCTAAGAAAATACCAATTTCTTCTTCAAAATATGGTAAACTATGACATGATTATACATAGGAAAGGAGCCGGAATTGGTGTTGAAAACTCGAAAAATACTATTTTTTGTCGTAGCATTTCTACTTATGTTTACCTCTTTTCAAACACAAGGCTATGCTGCATCGTTTAAAGCCCCAGATATTAAGAAAGTCAAACCAATCGGTGAGCGGATTGTCACAGCCACCAGCCTCAATATTCGTAAAGGACCTAGCACAAAATACAAATCTGTCGGAACAGTGAGTAAGAATAAGAAGGTTAAAGTTTACCAGATTAAGAGCGGCTGGGCGTATATTACATACGGAAGTAAAAAAGGATATGTAAGTGCTTCCTATTTAAAGGCGGTAAAATCAAAAAAAACATCAGCAGTAAAAAAACCGATTGGCGAACGAATTGTCAACGCCACAACCTTAAATGTCCGGTCAGGACCAGGGACCAAATACAAGAAAGTTGGTTCGTTGAAGAAAAACAAAAAAGTCAACATCTATGAAATAAAGGGTAGCTGGGTTTATATCATTGATGGGAAACTTAAAGGCTATGTAAGTAAAACCTACTTAAAAACGGTTCCACCGAAAAAGCCAACAGCATCTAAACCAAATCCGAAACCAGCGCCAAAACCGGATCCAAAGCCAAAACCAGATCCAAAACCAGATCCAAAGCCAGAACCGAAACCAGATCCAAAACCAAAACCAAAACCAGATCCATCGAATCCTGGTGAACCAACAGATCCTGATGATGATGAAAACGCACCGGTGGTTGGACATGGAAAATCAAACGGGGATCGAATTGTTACAACTTCATTAAATGTTCGTACAGGTCCAAGTACATCGTACAAAGTCGTCGGAGTATTAAAGCAAGATTCAATTGTAACGATGTATGATATCAAAAATGGCTGGGCGTATATTAGCTTTGGAAAATTACAAGGCTATGTTAGAACAACCTATCTAGAATCAACTACCCGTGATGATGAGAGGATTATCGTCATCGATCCTGGTCATGGTGGAAGTGATCCTGGATCAAGTGGCAATAAACTAATTGAAAAGGAAGTAACACTTTCAGTCAGTTTACGTGTTCAAAAACTGTTGAAAAAAGCAGGAATTGAAGTCGTAATGACTCGAACAGGCGATACATATCCTACTCTACAAGATCGAATTGATATCGGTGTAAAAGCAAATGCCGACGCTTTTATTAGTATTCATGGGAATAACTTTTCAAAGGAAAGCGCCAACGGAACGGAAACCTACTATAATAATGGTGGAACGAAAGATCGAGCAAATGATAGTATTAAGCTCGCAAACTTTATTCAAAAGCGTCTCGTAAAAGCAATCGAAACAACCAACCGTGGTGTAAAACCACAAGAATATCAAGTAATAAAATATAATCCACTACCTGCTGTATTAGTTGAGCTAGGCTTCTTATCGAATAAAGAAGATGCAGCAAAATTAGCATCCGATGAATACCGAGATCTTGCAGCAAAGTCCATTTATCAAGGTGTATTGGATTACTATAATTATATTGGAAAGTAAAAAAACGGGCCCCAGCCCGTTTTTTATTTATAGGAATAAAATGACCCCCACTTGAATATTATTTAACTTAGTGATATTTTTATCCTTCGAATTAGACAATCTTTTGAACATTGAAAAAATATTAAATATTTATTACAAATATAACAAAATAGTAACAAATGAAATTAAAATTATTTCAGTATATTAAGTAACAAAACAAAACTTTTGATCTAGAGCGCCAATATTGCGATGACGAGTAAAGTAAAATTATGTGAAAAATATAGTTTCATAGGTATAAAAATTATATAAATATTGTCGATATAAAGAAGGAACATGGTGAAATTTATCACATTCTGTAATACTGGTAAAAAATTCTTCTAGTCTAAAGGTTGTAATTTGTGCAAAATACGGTAAAATGTATGTAACAAGTAAATTAATCCAATGCATAGATAATATGGCAATCCATGAATAAAGTAGTTGACCTGGTAATTTATACTGGTTATATTATTATTTAATGGATATGTTTTAATTTGCTTAAGTATGTATTTTGCTAGTTCCTAAGAGACGACATATCGATTAGATTCATAAATACTTAGATCATTTAATGGTTACCGTCAAATGATCAATCTAGTAAAATATGTCTCTAGGCTAGTTGAATAACTTTATAGATAGTAAAAGGGAGGAAATACCGGAATGGCATATCAACCAAAGTCTTACCGTAAATTTTTAGCTGCAACTGCTTCTGCTGCAGTAGTAGCAACAGCTGTCGTGCCAGCAGGTGCAAGTGCGGCTTCAGCAACTGTCGTTTCTAGCGTAACAGCTAAAGACGGTTCAGTTACTGTAAAATTAAACAAAAAAGTTTCTAAAGTAAAAACTACAGATTTCAAAGTTACTCGCAAAATCGGTAGCGGAGCTGCAAAAACAGTTAAAGCTTCTAAGGTTACCCTTGGTAAAGATAAAAAGACTGTTACAGTAACACTACCAAAAGTAGCAGTAACTAAGAAAACTCAAAGCGTAGTTGTTTCTGTTTCTTACAAAGGAACAAAAGCAAAAGCTGCTAAAGCATTCAAAGTAGCTGGCAAAACTACACCACCATCACTTAAAGTGACTGGTATCACAAACAATGATGTAACAAACAAAACAAAACAAACTATCAAAGTAACAGCTGGCAAAGACGCTACTAAAGTGGTTGTTACACTTAATGGCAAAGCAGTAAAAGGAAGCAAAGGTTCTTATGCCTTAACTTACAAAGCTAACGCTGCTAATACAGTAGTTGTAACTGCAGCTGACAAACTAGGCAACACAGCTAAGAAAACTTATAAAGTAACTGTAGATACAAAAGCTCCTACACTTTCAATCAACGACATTAAAGATGTTGTTAATGAAGCAGAACAAACATTGAAAGTAACTGCTGAAAAAGGTGCAACTGTAACAGTTACACTTAACGGTGCAAAAGTTACTGGAACTGGTTCTGATTACAAATTAACTCTTAAAGAAAACGAAAACACAATCGTTGTGACAGCTAAAGATAAAGCTGGTAACCAAGCTAAAATTACAAAAGTTGTTAAATACGATGCAACTCCTGCAATTAAGAGTGTTACTGCTTCTAGCTCTAAAACATTAAAAGTTGAATTCAACAAAGCTGTTGATGATACTAAGGCTAAATTCGAAGTGAAAAAAGCGGGTATCTCTGTTAACGTTTCAAAAGTAACATTTGCTGATGACAAGAAATCTGCTACTTTAGAACTTTCTGCTAAGCTTACAAAAGGTGAATACACAGTTAATGTTTCAGGCTTAACTGAAAATGTATTAACAAGCACGATAGCAGTTGAAGATGAAAAGGTTAGCAAAATTGAAATTCTATCAAAAGTTGCAGTTGTAGATAACTCTGCAGAACCAAAATCAGCAACAGTTGGTTACCGCGTAGTTAACCAATATGGTGAAGATATCTCTAACAGAGTTAACCTTACAACAAACGATAATACTAATATCTCAGCATCAGGTGGAAAAGTTTCCATTAATGTAGAAGGTAAAAAAGTTGGAGACAAAGTAGCTGTAACGTTAATTGATATTGAAAGTACTAAAACTGTTACAGAAGTAGTTGAATTATCAGCTGCTGCTTCAGTAAATGATGTTAAAGTTACTGGTCTTTACAATAAAGATGGTAAAACTTTGACTGAAGACACTAACTTATCAAATGATGCATTCTATCTTCTAGTTGATGCAAAAGATCAATACGGTAATACCATTACTGATGCAGCGAAAGTTAAATCAGGATTAATTCTTTCTGAAACTAACCCAACTGTCATCTCAACTGGTACTGTAAATAACGTACCTAATGTTGAAAAAATTACTGTTGATGGTCAAACTAAAACTGCAATTAAATTAACACAATATGAAGTTAACGGTGTAAAGCAAGGACTAAAAGCTGGCGAAACAACTATTAATTTCATTGCAAAATCAAATGGTAATCATGATTCTTACACTGTAAAAGTTGCTGAAGCAACTCGTGCAGATTCTGTAAGCTTAACTCAACCAGAACTAGTAGTTGCTAAAGAAGATGCATTTATTCCTGCAGTTGTAACTGATAAAGCAGGCAAAAATATTACAGATGTAAAATTATTAAACGACTCTGTAAAAGGAGTAAAAGTTTCTATTGGAAGCCAAAGTGGAACTTTTGTTACTAAAGATGGTGCATTGTTCCTTAAAGTTCCTAGTGCTGCACTTCAATCTGAAGGGTATGTAACAGTATTTGCTCAATCTTCTACTTACAAACCTACTACATTGATATTAAATGTTAGAAAAGCAGCAGAACCAGCAGTAATCCGTGGACTTAATAGCGATTTCAGCAAAACATTATTAATTAATAAATCAACTCAAATTGGTCATGGTGACCTAGTTGTAGAAGACCAATATGGACGTGTAATGTCAGCTGATAAACTTAAGGCAGCATTATCTGGTGACACTAAAGTAGTTGTTAAGAAAGCAGATGCTGACAGCACAGTATTTACAGTAGTTGGAGACAACATCACTGGAACTAATAAATCAACAGTTGAAGCTGGTAAAGATAAAGGTTCTTCAAAACTTTTATTCATCCTTTCTAAGGACGGCAAAGAAATTTCTAGCAGTACTGCTGAAGCATCAATCCGTGTAACTGACGGTAAAGAATATACTTCATATACTGCTGATGAACTTGGATTAGTATATGATGTAAAAGGTGCTGGTAAAACAGTAGCTTCAGATGACTATGATAGTGAACTTGAAGTATACGGTGTATTAAATGATGGCAGCAAAGTTAAACTTGAAGCTGGTACAGACTTCTCTATCACATCAACTAATGCAAAGGTTGAAAAAGCTCTTGAAGATGGCGTTATTACTTCTTCAGAATTAGGCCTTTCATATGATACAAATAAATCAGAAGTAGAAGCATCAGTTACTGTAACTATTAATTCAACTGGTAAACAGTTCACACAAAAAGTTACATTCTCTAAAGCTGCTCCATCTGTTAAATCTGTAAAAGTATATAACGGTAAAGATGCAGTAACTTCTGTAAGCCTTAAAGAAGGAACTACTGAATTTACAGTTGCAGATTTGTTTAAAGAAGAATATGCAGTTAAAGTAACTGATCAATACGGTGCTGTAGCAACAGCTAATGGTACATTTGCTGACGGTACTGCAATTTCACAAGCTAAATTAACAATTGTTCCTGTTTCTGGTTCACTTACAATCACTGGAAATGGAACTACAGGCGCTAAAGTTGCAAACCTTAAAGCAGGTAATTCATTTGATGCTACAGTAGTAGTAGGCGGAGTTTCAACAGTTGTACGTGTAACTGTTAAGTAATTGTTGTAAGAGACACAGGGAAAGATTCCTTGTTCCTGATTTGAAAAGCTCTGCGGAGAGAATCTCTGCAGAGCTTTTTTGTGTATGATAAATTTTGAAATAATTATCCTCTCGTCAAATATAGTTAAAATAGTAATTGCTCAATTACTGGATAAATTTATTAATATAGATATCTTGATACAATATTTCAAAAAAAATATTTATTCTGATGAGTAAAAAATATCAGTAAATTTCAGGTTTATATATTTACACAATAATCAATAAATGGTAAATTGAAATTATATAGGGAAATTTGTCCTATATTGTGAAAGAAAGTAGTATAAGGGGGGATATTAAGGATTTTTATCATTCTACAAACCATTTAAACTATATAAATGGTTTAAGAAGTTTAAAGAAATATAAATTTAGGGGGGAATTTTGTGAAGAAATTAAAGAGTATGAGAAAAGTAGTATTTTCACTATTAGTTTTCTTATTGGTTTTTTCCAATGCATTTATTGGATTGAAAGGGGCAAAAGCAGAGTCAAATGAAGATAAAGCAGAAATTGCTTCATTGACAAAAGAATTACATACAAAGAAGCTCCAAAAGACATCCGAGGAAAACAACAATTATAAAGATAGTGATACCGTACGTGTTATTGTGGAACTGGAAGGGGCTCCTGCGATTGAAACGGCAACTAAACAAGGAGTTCGTTATAAAGATTTAACAAAATCAAAGCAAGAATCACTGCAACAAACAGTAGTAAAAGAACAAAAGAATTTTATTTCTACACTTAAATCCAAAAAAGTAAATCTTGATATCGAAGATACATTTACTACCGTAGTGAATGGGGTAAGTGGAACGATAAAATATGGGAATATTAAAGAATTAAAAAAACTACCAAATGTAGAAGGCGTTTATATTGCCAACGAATATAAAAGACCAGAAATAAAACCAAATATGGTGACAAGCAAAGAACAAGTTGGCGCTGGAGAGACCTGGAAGCTAATGGGTTATAAAGGCGAAGGAATGGTTGTAGGTATTATTGATTCTGGTATTGACCCAACCCATAAAGATATGGTTCTATCAGAAGGAACTCACCCTAAATTGACGAAATCTTCAGTAACAGATGCAATTGCTAAATATAAGTTATCTGGTGTGTATCATAGAGAAAAAGTACCTTATGGATACAACTATTTCGACAAAAATCAAGACATTATTGATACAAATCCTGGTACCCATATGCATGGTATGCATGTTGCTGGTACTGTTGCTGCAAATGGCGATGAAAAAAACGGTGGGATACAAGGTATTGCTCCTGAAGCACAATTATTAGCGTTGAAAGTATTCGGAAACGACCCGAAAATAGCAACTACTAATTCAACCATTTATATTAAAGCGATTGATGATGCTATCAAGCTTGGCGCTGATGTGTTAAACATGAGTTTAGGTTCCCCTGCAGGGTTTGTAGAAGCCGAACATCCTGATCAAAAGGCAATTAAAAATGCAGTTGATAATGGAATTATCATGTCGATTTCTGCAGGAAATGAAGATAACTTTGCTAGCGGTTTTGAAACACCACCATTTGCATCCAATCCAGATATTGGATTAGTTGGTACACCTAGTGTAACAAATGAGTCCATTTCTGTAGCTTCACTTGAAAATACTCATATGAATGTTGATGGATTGACATATAAAGTTAACGGTGAAGAAAAGTCTCTAGGATTTTTATCAGCAGGAAGCACTCATCCTAATGATGTAGAGCAAAAAACATTCGAGATTTTAGCTGCCGGATTAGGTAAGCCAGAGGATTTTACAGACAAAGATTTTACAGGTAAATATGCATTAATTAAACGTGGGGATATCAGCTTTGCTGAAAAAGCATTGAATGCACAGAAAGAGGGTGCAGCAGGTGTAATCATTTATAACAATCAAAGTGGTTTAGTAAATATGGCATCTGATGAAGCTGTCAAAATACCACAGTTATTTTTACAGCAATTAGATGGTGACACATTAAAGAAAGAAATAGATTCTGGTAAAAAAGTGGAAATTACATTTACAGGCAAGAAAAGTGAAATGGTGAATCCAAGCTCAGGACAAATGAGTGATTTTACTTCATGGGGACTAACTCCAAATTTAGATTTTAAACCAGAATTAACAGCTCCTGGTGGTCAAATCTATTCAACTCTTAATAAAGATCAATATGGTTTAATGAGTGGAACATCAATGGCAGCACCACATGTTGCAGGTGGTTCAGCTCTAATGTTAGAATACGTACAAAAAACTTTCCCAGAGTTAAATGGGGCTGACAAAGTTAATAGAGCAAAGATATTGATGATGAATACAGCAATCGCTGTTGAAGATCCAGAAGAAAAGGTTTTATATTCCCCTCGTAGACAGGGTGCTGGTTTAATGAAACTGGACGCTGCTGTTCAAACACCAGTTTACGTAACAAATAAAGGAACTAATGAAGCGAAAGTAGCTCTTAAAGAAATAGATGGAAATGTTGTTTCCATTACATTAACGGCAACAAACTTCAGTGATAAAGATGTCACTTATCATGTGGACACAACACCTTTAACAGATTTAATTGAAGATGGTTACAATTTGTTAACAGCACAGAAAATCGAAGAAGCACAAGTGTCTATTGATAAATCTGAAGTAAAAATACCAGCAAATGGTTCAGAAGACGTTACCATTACAATTGACTTATCAAAAGCTGATGCGGAATTATCTGCATTAATGGAGAATGGATACTTTGTAGAAGGATTTGTAACGTTTAAAGCTGATGAAGAATCTGGAATCCCAACACTATCTGTTCCATATGTAGGATTTAAGGGAGATTGGAATAAGGCACCAGTACTAGATCCGATGGTATATGATGAAGGATCATTCTATGAGATTGCTGGAATGTTAGATCAAAAATTTAATTATTTAGGCTATAATCCAATAACAGATACGGTAAATAAAAGTAAAATTGCGTTTTCGCCAAATACAGGTAAAAATCAAAATAAAATTGTACCAGTATTAACATTCTTAAGAAATAGTAAAATTGTTAACTACAGTATTGTTGATGCAAAGAAGAATAAAGTTCGTAATATATTTGATGACGAATATCAAACAAAGAATTATTTTGACGCAAATGAACTACCAACTAATAATATGTATGAATTAAATCCTAATTATACATCGTGGGATGGAAAAGACGAAAATAATAAAGTAGTAGAAGATGGTCAATACTACTATCAGATTACAACACAGGTAGATTATCCTGGCAAAGAGCCGCAAGTATTAGAAATTCCTGTAATTGTAGATACGAAGGCTCCTGAAATTCATAAATTAGCATATGATGCAAATTCTGAATATCTAACAATTGAAGCATCAGACAAAGATGGTAGTGGAATCAATTATTTCGAAATTTATGTAAACGGTAAATTGCTCGGAGGTGTTGCTGCAACAGATGCAACTTTATACCAAGTAAAGATTCCTGGTTTAGCAGGTACTAATTTAACCGTAGTTGCAGTTGACTATGCTGGGAATAAATCATCTTTAGAACTTAAAGATATAGCTCCAGGAACACCAGATCCAGGCACACCTGACCCAGGTACACCTGACCCAGGTACACCAGGTGAAACAACCGCACCTGATGCACCAGTTGTACATTCTGTTTCTGATAAAGATATAACAGTAACAGGTACAGCAGAAAAAGGCTCTACTATTGAAGTTTATGCAAAAGACGTGAAATTAGGTTCAGGCGTTACAGCTGAAGATGGTACATTTAGTATATCTATTAGCAAACAAAAAGCTGGAACTAAACTAACGGTAACAGCAAAAAATGCAACAGGTGTAAGTAAAGCGACAGAAGTAGTTGTTTTAGATAAAACTGCTCCAGAAGCACCGAAAGTTAATGCTGTATCAGATAAAGATACAAAAGTAACAGGAACTGCAGAAGCAGGTTCAACAGTAACTGTCTTCGCTGGAAAAACAACACTTGGCTCTGGAACTGCAGATAAAGATGGTAAGTTTAGTATCACTATTAAAAAACAAAAGGCTGGTACTGCATTAACTGTTACAGCTACAGACAAAGCTGGTAATACAAGCAATGCAACTAAAGTCGTTGTATTGGATAAAACACCACCAGCAGCACCAAGCGTTAATTCTGTAACAAGCAGCACAACGAAAGTAACTGGTAAAGCTGAGGCTGGTTCAAAAGTTGTCATCAAGGCAGGCAATAAGCAAATTGGTTACGGATCAGCAAATAAAGATGGTAAGTTTAGTATTTCCATTAAAGCTCAAAATGCAAAAACAACCTTATCAGTAACAGCAACAGATAAAGCTGGCAATGTAAGTAAAGAAAAATCTGTCCAAGTAAAAGCAACTGTCCCAACTGTAAAGTCTGCTACTCAAACAAAAGTAACGGGTAAAGCGAAAGCTGGAGCAAAAGTTTACGTAAAAGTTGGAAATAAGGTTGTCGGTTCTACAAAAGCAAACAAAGCTGGAAATTACTCAATTAAAATCAAGAAACAAAAATCAAAAACATCAATCTCTGTATACGCTGTAGAAAATGGCTTACAAAGTGGTGTAAAGAAAGCAAAAATTAAATAAAAAAGGGATAAGTTTTATGTCCCAGATTTGCAATAGCCCTGTGGAGAAATAATCTCCATGGGCTTTTTTTCTGTTAAAAAGAGCGAAATTTAAAGATTTAATTGCCGTGAAAATAGTCCCAATAATAGATTAAAAGGAAAAATAATATTAGGTCTATTTATTCAATTTTATATATTCAGATTTACACGACGATTAAAAAAGGATAAATTCAATGTATATAGGGGAATTTGTCCTATATTGGATCATTTTATCGGAAAAAGGGGGAGATACAAAAGAGTTAATACTAGGAATAATGTTTTGACTGGCTATTTTTTTACTCTCTTTTACTGGAAAATATTACTTTTATATTAATCATCTAGTAGAAGTCGGATTTTAAGAAACGAGCTAAATCTATTGCAAAAATTAATATAATGGGGGGAAGAACATGAAAAGATTTAAGAATACTAAGAGAATAGTATTTAGTATGCTAGTTCTCTTATTAGCTTTCTCTAACGCATTTTTAGGTGTAAAAGGAGCAAAGGCTGAATCTAACCATACATCAGAATTAATAACATCATTGACAAAGTCGTTAGATTTCAAGAAAGTTTCATCTTTATCTAATGAATCAGACACCTTTAAAGATAGTGATAAAGTACGAGTTATTGTAGAGCTTGAGGGTAAACCTGCAATAGAAACTGCAACTGATCAGGGAGTTCGCTATAAAGATTTATCAGAATCTAAAAAAGATTCCATACAGTCAGTGGTGAAGAAAGAGCAAAATAATTTTATTTCCACACTAAAAAGCAAAAAAATAAATCTTTCTATAAAAAATACTTTTACAACTGTAGTAAATGGTGTCAGTGGAACCATTGAATATGGGAAGATTAAAGAGCTAGAAAAGCTTCCAAATGTGTCAGGTGTTTATCTTGCTAACGAATATGAAGCACCGATAACACCAAATATGGTGACTAGTAAAGAGCAAGTAGGGGCAAGAGAAACTTGGAAATTACTAGATTACAAAGGTGAAGGGATGATTGTAGGAATTATCGACTCCGGAATTGACCCATCTCACAAAGATATGATTCTATCAGAAGGAACAAAACCAAAATTAACAGAAGAATCTTTATTAAAGGCAAAATCGAAAGCGAAACCAGACGAACTTCCAGGCAAATACTACACAGCTAAAGTACCATATGGATATAACTATTTTGATAAAAATGATGATATTATCGATACCAATCCTAAAGTATCCATGCATGGTATGCATGTGGCTGGTACAGTTGCAGCAAATGGTGACGAGGACAATGGCGGTATAAAAGGGGTTGCACCAGAGGCACAATTATTGGCACTGAAAGTCTTTGGCAATAACCCAGAAAAAGCTACAACAAGCAGTGATATTTACATTAAAGCGATTGACGATGCCATTATTTTAGGTGCAGATGTGTTAAACATGAGTTTAGGTTCTACTGCTGGATTTGTCGATCCAAATAGCCCAGACCAAATGGCGATCAAAAGGGCGGTAAATAATGGAGTAGTCATGTCTATTTCTGCTGGTAACTCTAATAATTTTGCCGGAAGTTTTGGAAATCCGCTTGCTTCAAACCCTGATATCGGCGTAGTTGGTTCACCAAGTGTGTCAAATGAATCGATTTCCGTTGCTTCTCTTGAAAATACTCATATGAATGTAGATGGATTGACATATGCAATTGATGGTGATGTAAAAGAATCACTTGGATTTTTATCAGCAGGAAAAACACATCCAAATGATGTAGAGCAAAAATCATTTGAGATATTAGCGGCTGGATTAGGTAAGCCAGAAGAGTTCGAAGGGAAAGATTTTAAAAATAAGTATGCATTAGTTCAACGTGGCGAATTAGATTTTGTGACAAAAGCACTTAATGCCCAAAAAGCAGGTGCCGCAGGTGTCATTATTTACAATAACCAAAGTGGTATCGTGAGTATGGCATCGGACCCAGCGATTACTATACCACAGCTATTTCTCCAACAAACGGATGGCGCGAAATTAAAAGAAGCCATTGATGCGCAGAAAAAGGTTGAAATTTCGTTTACAGGCAAGAAAAGTGAAATGGTGAATCCTAGTGCGGGACAAATGAGTGATTTTACTTCATGGGGATTAACACCAAGTTTAGATTTTAAACCAGAAATAACAGCTCCTGGTGGTCAAATCTATTCAACATTAAATAATAATGAATATGGATTAAAGAGTGGGACATCTATGGCAGCGCCGCACGTTGCAGGAGGATCAGCACTTGTATTGCAGAGAGTGCAAAAAGTCTTCCCTAACTTAGATGGTGCTGACAAAGTAAGTCGAGCTAAGCTATTGATGATGAATACAGCCATTCCTGTAAAGGATCCAACAAATAACTTCTATTCTCCACGCAGACAAGGTGCTGGATTAATGAAGCTGGATGCTGCTGTTGAAACACCAGTTTATGTAACAAATAAAGGAACAGACCAAGGAAAAATTGCTCTTAAAGAAATTAATGAAAACACCGTTTCCTTTACATTAACCGCAACAAACTTTAGTGATAAGGACGTTACTTATCATGTAGATACAAAACCATTAACAGATTCTGTGAAAAACGGCAAAAATCAATTAAGTGCACAAGTAATTAAGGATGCAGATGTGAAAATTGATAAGCCTGAGTTAACAATCGCAAGTGGTAAGTCTGAGGACGTTACTATAACAATCGACCTATCTAAGGCAGATGCTACATTATCCGCATTAATGGAAAATGGATACTTTGTCGAAGGATTTGTAACATTCACAAGTGATGAAGAGTCAGGAATACCAAACCTATCTGTTCCATATGTAGGATTTAAAGGGGATTGGAATAAGGCTCCGGTTCTTGATCCAATGATTTACGATAAAGGATCATTCTATGATGTCTCAGGAATGATTAATGAAGATGGGGATTATTTAGGTTACAATCCAGTAGCTAAAACTGTAAATAAAAATAAAATTGCCTTTTCTCCTAATGGAGACAAATCGAGTGACAAAATTATTCCAGTACTAACTTTCTTAAGAAATAGTACAATTGTCGAGTATAGTATTTTAGATGAAAAAAATAACGAAATTCGTAAGGTATATAACGACAATTACGAAAGAAAGAATTACTTTGACACTTCTGTCCAAGGCAGTAACAATATGTATACTTTCGATATGAAAAATACAGCTTGGGACGGAAAAAATCAAAACAACGAAGTGGTTCCAGATGGTCAATATTACTATCAAATTAAAACTCAAGTAGATTACCCAGGAAAAGCACCACAAGTACTACAAGTACCAGTGATTGTGGATACGAAAGCTCCTGAACTAAGTGATCTAGCTTATGACTCAGAGAAAGGTATTCTATCATTTAATGCTAGTGATAAAGATGGCAGTGGAATCAATTATATTACCATTTTTGTAGATGGGAAGGAAATTGGTTCTCACGCGGCAACAGATGCAACTTCATATAAGGTGGAAATTCCTGATTTAGCAGGTAAAAACGTTAAAGTAGTTGCAATTGACTATGCAGGTAATAAAACAGAAAAAGAGCTTAATGGTGAGCAACCAGGAAATCCAGATCCGGGAAATCCAGGAGACAAAGCACCTGATGCACCAGTCGTAAACCCTGTATCAGATAAAGATACAACAGTAACGGGTACTGCCGAAAAAGGCTCTACAATCGAAGTTTATGCAAAAGAAGTGAAATTGGGATCAGGTGTTTCAGCAGAAGATGGTACATTTAGTGTATCCATTAGCAAGCAAAAAGCTGGAACAAAACTAACAGTTACAGCAAAAAATTCAGCAGGTGTAAGTAAGGCGACTGAAGTAGAAGTTTTAGATAAAACTGCTCCAGAAGCACCGAAAGTTAATTCTGTATCTGATAAAGATACAAAAGTAACAGGAACTGCAGAAGCTGGTTCAACCGTAACTGTCTTCGCTGGAAAAGCAACACTTGGCACTGGAACTACAGATAAAAATGGCAAATTTAGCATTACTATTAACAAACAAAAGGCTGGTACAGCATTAACTGTTACAGCAACAGATAAAGCAGGTAATGTAAGCAAAGCTACTAAAGTTGTTGTCCTAGACAAAACAGCTCCAGCTGCACCAAGCGTAAATACAGTAACAAGCACTTCGAAGAAAGTAACTGGTAAAGCAGAAGCTGGTTCAAAAGTTACTATTAAAGTAGGTAATAAGCAAATTGGTTCTGGAAAGGCAGATAAAAACGGAAAATTTAGTATCTCCATTAAAGAACAAAAAGCGAATACGACTTTATCCGCAACCGCAACGGACAAAGCAGGAAATGAAAGCAAGGCTAAAAAGGTAACAGTAAAGCCAACTGTACCAACAGTAAACACAGTAAAATCCAGCTCCACAAAAGTAACAGGAAAAGCAAAAGCAGGCGCAAAAGTTTACGTAAAAGCAGGAAGCAAAGTTCTTGGCTCAGCAACCGCAAACAAATCAGGAACATATTCAGTTAAAATTAAAAAACAAAAAGCCGGAACCACACTCAACGTCTATGCCGTAGAAAACGGTAAAAAGAGTGGCAGCAAAAAAGCAACCGTAAAAAAATAATACGGGACGCGGACTCAGGTTCCAATGGGACAAAGGGTCTGGTCCATTGTCCCAGATCTGAAAAAGTTCTGTAGAGAAATCTCTACAGGACTTTTTTGTTTTTATAATTTGATTAATGTGGTTATGAAGAACAAGGCTTTATAGACAAAAATGGGAAAGAAATTTACAGTTTTTATGCTGCTTTTTAATAATATCTACGCAGTGGTTGCAGACGGCGGACAAAGGAGTTTTTATATCATATCTAATCCATTGATAAATAATTGCGTACAGGGTGAAACCTTATATATAAATGGCAACAACACAACTCAGGGTTCCCTAACAGTTACGACACTCCTTGAATATTTTTCTGTTGTTTTAAAATCCTAATCGACTTATAGTTAATCTTGGACTAAAAAATGTGCGATTGCCAGGCAACGAAGATAAGGAGGGTCATGATGAGTAGAATCGTTATCAAGATTTTTACAATTTTTATAGCTGTTGTATTAATCTTACAATGTGTACCACAAAAGTTATCCTTTCTAGGGATAGCAAAAGCTGAAGAGCCAATAAATAAGGATCATCAACTTAATGAGGTTCCAGCGGGATACATTGGAATTTATACTGCGGAAGATTTAAATGAAATTCGAAATAATTTAAAGGGTAAATATATTTTAATGAAGGATATTGACCTTACCCAAGCAACTTCTGCGGGAGGAGCATTTTCCCATAATGGTGCTGGATGGGAGCCGATTGGGAGTGATGAATCTCCTTTTAGTGGAGTTTATGACGGGAATGGACATGCCTTGAAAGGATTACATATTACGATCTCTTCCACACAAAATATAAATGCTGGTCTATTTGGATATTGTGAGTCTGCTGAAATCAAAAACTTACAATTAGTTAATAGTCTTTATAGCATTGAGAAAATCAACAAAAATGATGATAATAGCGTGTTATATTCAAATGTTAAAGCAGGCGGCATTGCTTCAGAATTACATAATAGTACTATTAAAAATAGTAGTTTTAATGGCGTTATTAACGTAACCACTTTAAATAATTTTGTGTTTAATTCCATTAATACGCAGACGAACATTGGGGGCATAGCTGGATTTAGTGATCAGTCTACGATTGAACAGAGCCAAAATTCGGGGGATATTATTGTTGAAACGAAGAACAAATCCGGGGATAAAGCCATTCGATCAAGTGATAGTGTAGGTGGAATTGTTGGGGAAAATTACTTGTCTAAAATGAATAATGATATCAATTCCGGGACAGTTACCGTTGCTTCTTCATCCGAAATTGCAAAAAACGAATCACTGTATGCGGCAAATATAGGTGGGATTGAGGGGGCAAGTCAGCAATCTGAATTAGTAGGTTGCAAAAATACCGGCACAGTACAGGGAAAAACAAGTAGCAGAGATTTGAAACTTAATGTGGGTGGTATTACTGGTAGCAGCGGTGATTCTACTTTTAATCAATTAGTAAATGAGGGGAAAGTCGAGGCTGTCGATGCAAGACAAGTTGAATATGAAAGCTATGGATATGCAGTCTATGTTGGTGGCGTAGTTGGCTATGTCCGGGATTCTACCTTAAATGATTGTCAAAATCATGGTGAAATCATTGGCATAGAAGCTGGAGGCATAGCAGGGATTGTTAATGGAGACTCTACTTTAAAAAACTGTGAAAATACTGGGAAGATTCACGGAGACTCAACATCAGGGGGAATAGCGGGTAGTTTCAATGGCTCTACATTAACTAAAAGTTATAATTCGGGTGAAATAAGTGGTGATAGAGAAGCCGGTGGATTAGTCGGTAATAGTTCGGGCTCTTCTATATCTGATTGCTATAACACCGGTACAATACATTCCCATAATCCTAGTGGGGGAATCAGTGGAACGATTTCTTACAAATCAACTATATCAAATTGCTACAATACTGGCCAAATATATGGTGGATCTGCTGGTGGAGTAGTAGGGCAGTTACTTGGCTCTACTATTACTGACAGTTTTAACAATGGAAAAATCACTTCAAATGGCAGCGGTGGTGGTGGAATCGTAGGCCGCGGGCAAGACAAGATTATTATAAAGCGATCTTATAATATTGGTAGGGTAGTAGATCAGCAAGAGAATCCGATTTATCAATCCGGGGGTATTCTCGGTGGGATTGATGAAGAATTAACGCAAACAAATGATATTCTAGTAGAGGATAGCTATTATTTAGATAGTTCTATTGACTCAAGTAAAGATTACGCTGGAATTTCGAAAAGCTCCTTTCAAGAAATGCAGCAAAAATCAACATATAAAGGCTTTGATTTTCAATCAACATGGAATTTCGATGAGAATTCACATTATTCATTTCCACAATTAGTTCATTTACCTAGCTTTCAGGATGACAAGATGATAACTATTCATGTAAAAAACAAACCTGACAAACTTGTGTATGTTCAAGGAGAAAAGTTGGATCTAACTGGAGCGGTTATTTCCGTTAGAACGAGTTTTGGAAATGAATTTGATGTCCAAGTGACACCTGAAATGATAAGTGGGTTTAACAATAATCAAACAGGAAATCAAGTGGTTCGAATAGAGTATAAAAATCTTACTACTTTTTTTCTAGTGCAAGTCAATCCGACGTATTCAGTCACATTTAAAGATTTTGATGGAAAAATTTTAAAAATAGACAAGGTAGAAGAAGGTTCAACTGCTATTGCACCTGAAAATCCATCAAGAAAAGGATATACCTTTATCGGCTGGAATTTGGATTTCAGTAATGTGACATATGATTTAACAATTACGGCTATGTATGAAATAAATCACTACACGGTCACATTTAAAGATTACGATGGAAAAGAGTTAGATACACAAACTGTCAATTACGGTTCTCCAGCAAGTGCTCCAAACAATCCAAGGAGAGAAGGATATACCTTTACCGGGTGGGATGGAGATTTCAGTAAGATAACATCCGATTTAACGATAATCGCAAAGTATGACAAAAATAAATACAGTGTTATTTTTAAAGACTACGATGGAAAAGAGTTAAATAAGCAAACTGTCGAATACGGTTCATCGGCAGTAAGACCAGAAGACCCAACAAGGGAAGGATATACGTTTATCGGCTGGGATGGAGATTTTAATAAGGTGACATCCGATCAAACGATAACGGCAAAGTATGACATAAACAAGTATAATGTTATTTTCAAAGACTACGATGGGACAGAATTAAATAAGCAAACCATCGAATACGGTTCATCGGCTGTAGAACCAAGCGAGCCAACAAGAAAAGGATACACTTTTATCGGCTGGGATGGAGATTTCAGTAAAGTAAGATCCGATCTAACGGTAACGGCAAAGTATGACATAAACAAATATAGTGTTATTTTTAAGAACTATGATGGAAGAGAACTAAATAAGCAAACCATCGAATACGGTTCATCGGCAGTAAAACCAGAAGACCCAACAAGGGAAGGATATACGTTTACCGGCTGGGACAAAGATTTTAATAAGGTGACATCCGATTTAACAATTACGGCAAAATATGAAATTAATAAATATACTGTTGTATTTAAAGGTGCTGGGCAAATAAATAACCAAATCGTTAAATATGGTTCATTAGCAACTGCTCCTAATAATCCTAGTAAATCGGGATATACTTTTATCTCCTGGTATAAAGATTCAAACTTTAAAACAAAATTCAATTTTAAAACAGCAATAAAATCAAATATAACCTTATATGCACGATTGGAAAAAAATCCAGAAAAAACAACAAATCTTAAAGTGACATCGTCTGGATATAATAAATTGAAAGTTTACTGGAAAAAAGTGAGCGGTGCCACGGGTTATGAAATATATCGTGCTACATCGAAGACAGGAACCTACAGTAAGATAACAGCAATAACTAGTGGAAGCACCATTGATTATTTAAACAGCAATTTAACTACAAGAAAGACCTATTACTATAAAATAAGGGCATATCGAACAATAGATGGAACAAAAGCTTACAGTTCATATTCAAGCATTGTAAGTGGAAAACCAGTATTAGCAAAACCAACAAGCATAAAAGCAAAGAAAGTGAGCAGTACTTCAATAAAAGTATCTTGGAACAAAGTAAGTGAAGCTAGCGGTTATGAAATCTACCGAGCAAGCTCTAAATCGGGATCCTATAAAAAAGTAAAAACCCTTACAAAAGGTACAACCGTAAACTATACCAACAAGAGCTTAGCAAAAAGAAAAACGTACTACTATAAAGTTCGAACCTATCGGACTGTCAATAAGAAAAAAATATATAGCTCATTCTCAAATATTGTGTATGGAAAAACCAACTGATGTTTGGTAGTCTGAACTAACCGATTAATATGCCATCTGTTCATTAATGAATAGATGGTTTTTTTTGATGGTGTGAGTACTTGCACCCCAATAGTAGGAATTGTAATAGAATATGGATATTTATAGAAATATGGAAAATTTGAATAGCCATAATCACACCTTAAATTTTTTCCAATTATGTACTGCAAATCCTTTGCCATTTTCCGAAAGGTTTTAATATATTCAGAAGATAAATCACCACGTGCAATTTGTTCAGCAACTTTTACCATTCTTACAATTGGTTTAGATATTAAAATGAAATGATTAGCTTCTTTCTAATGGTTAATTTCAAGATGAACACCTCTTTTTCGTTTTGTGTTTACCAATAACTTCCTGTAATGTGCGTAAAATATACCATTTTTTATTTTTATCCGAGATATTTCGACATTGCTTTTAAATACATCTTGTGGATTTTTTAGTAGTTTTCTATAATGTAATAGGTCAATAGACTTGGTAATTTTAACCTAAGGTTTGGGCAGAATAAACAAAAAACTATTGGGTCGAATTAGTTATCATGAACTATATTAGCCAGCTTCCAGAAAATCTTTAGCAAAGAAACGTAAGAAATCAATATAAAAAAATATATTTTGGGGAGATCATCTATGAATTGGAAATGGACAATTAATAGAAAGCTGCTAGGGGGCTTTTCAGTCGTTTTACTTATTTTAATCATTACTATAGGTGTTAGTTATTATCAAATTAATAGCGTTAATAATACATATAGTTTTTTACTCCAAGACAAAGCAAAGAAAGCTGTAGATATTAAAGATTTACAAGTTGCCTTGAAACAAGAAATCGTTAGCGTGCGCAGCTACTTAATAAAGGGTGATGAACAATCCTTACAGGATATTTCAGAAGCGCATACTGAATATAAGCAGAAATACGAAAATTTATTGGAAAGATTTCAGCTCCCAAAAGCTAAAAAAATGTTGAAGGATCTCAATCAAATTGAGGATGAATATCAAAGATTTACTGATAAAGTTTTTGAACTTAAAAAACAGAATAAAACAGATGAGTATCTAGTTTTAGTATCAGGCCAAGGTGCTGACATCGTAAAGAGATTGGATGAACAAGCTGCTAAACTATCAAAATTCCAAAATGATTTGCTTGAAACAGGTAATATTGAAACCACTAAACAGGTAAATGATACAAAAGTTCAGATATTAGTATTAGGAATGATCGCTGTTTTGTTCGGTGTTGCCATAGCTTTATACATGGGGCGTCTCATTTCAAAACCAGTTGTCGCACTAGCGAATACAGCTACGAAAATTTCCGACGGCGACCTTACTGTGGACGAAATAAAAATTAAAAATAGAGATGAAATTGGCGATTTGGCAAATTCATTTAATCAAATGGCAAGAAATTTAAGACATTTAATAGAGCAGGTGGGATTAAGTTCCGTACAGGTTGCTTCCTCAGCGGAGGAACTAACTGCAAGTGCCGAACAAACTACCCAAGCAACGAATCAAATTGCTACATCTATTCAAGAGGTCGCAAATGGAGCAGAAGTTCAGGGTCAAGGTGCAAACGAAAGCTCACTTGCAATGAAAGAGATGGCGATTGGTATTCAGCAAGTAGCAGAGACCACTTCCTCAGTATCGGAATTATCCATGGAAACAAGCAAGGAAGCAGATAATGGAAGAGAATCTTTACAAAAGGTCGTCCATCAAATGAATACCATTAATGAAGTTGTAGAGGATTCTGCTTCTGTTGTTAAAAATTTAGAGGAACATTCAAAAGAAATTAGGAAGATTATTGAATTTATTACATCTATCGCTGACCAAACGAATTTGTTAGCTCTCAATGCCGCTATCGAGTCTGCCCGTGCAGGTGAACATGGACGAGGCTTTGCAGTCGTAGCCGATGAAGTTAGAAAGCTAGCAGAGCAATCTAAAGATTCAGCCGATCAAATAGCAGCAATCATCCAAAAAGTTCAAGGAGACACTACACATGCGGTAGAAGTAATGGATAAAGGAACCCAAGAAGTTAAAGTAGGAATGGAAGTTGTCCAAGAAGCAGGAGAAGGATTCAAAAAAATTCTAACATTAATTGAACAGGTTACATCTCAAATCCAGGAAGCTTCAGCCGTATCAGAAGAAATGTCAGCCAGTGTAGAACAAGTGAACGCCTCTATCGAAGAAATCGCTAGTATCGCTCAAGTTTCCGCCGATAATACTCAAAACGTTGCCTCCGCTTCAGAGGAACAACTGGCATCAATGGAAGATATAGCTTCCTCTGCCTCCGCACTATCCAAAATGGCAGAAGACTTACAAATGCATGTAAGTAAGTTTAAGGTTTAATGGGACGTTGGTTCCTTGGTGGGACGCGGGGTCAGGTCCATTGTCCCAGGTTTGATTGAGACGTGGTTCATTGTCTCAGATTGGAAAAGCTCTGTGGAGAGAAAAATCTCCATGGAGCTTTTCTTTTCTAGGTTTGGAACATATCGTTCTCAGAATCACTAATAAGATTGATGGTGGGACAAAGGACCAGACCCTTTGTCCCACCTTTGTCACATTAGCGCCTAATTTCAAACTCACCTACTGCCTTCTCTAAATCCTCAATTAGAGTGGAGAGCTGCATAGTATATTGGGCCACTTCGTTGGTTGAAGCTGACTGCTCTTCCATGGATGATGCGATTTCTTCAGATGAAGCGGTTGTTTGTTGAGATACCGCTGAGATTTCTTCGATCATTTTAATAACAAGTTCTTTGTGCTGTTGGATGGTATCGATGGATTTCGTTTCCTCTTTAATTGAATGTAACATTTTGGTTAATGAGCTTGATAGCTCTGTTATCGATTGGTTTACTGATGAGACAGCCTCTTTTTGATTAAAGCTAATTTGATTTGTTTCGCTCATGACAAGTACTAGTTCTTTCGTATCTTCTAGAACGCTATTAATAATATGCTGAATATTTTTCGTAGATTTCTTTGCCTCATCTGCTAAACTGCGAACCTCATTCGCCACGACAGAGAAACCTTTTCCATGTTCACCTGCTCTTGCTGCTTCTATTGAAGCATTTAAGGAAAGTAGATTCGTTTGCTCAGCAATTTGAGAAATGGCCTGTGTCACTTCTGAAATGGATTTTGATTTTTCATCCAAGCTAACAATCATACGTGTGACCTTTTGGAAGGCATTCTCTAATTTTTGATAAGAAGTCTCTAAATGTTCAACCTGTTGTGTACCTAATTGTATCTGTGTAGATGCTTCATCGACTTCTACTTCGATCGTATTCGACTGCTGAATTAGTATTTCAATTTCATTACCTAGATCATAAATCGCGCTTGATCCCTTTTCAATTTCACCGGATTGATTACTTGCCCCCATAGCGATTTCTTCAACGGCACGCGAAACCTCTGTAATAGCAGCGCTATTTTCAGAAGAAATCACCTTGAGACCAGAAGTAGCTTGATTGACTGACTGGAAGTTGCTATTTACCTTGGATATTAAATTTCTCATGTTGCTAAGCATTTCATTATAGCTTTTTGAAAGATCCCCAATCTCATCATTGGAATCTACAATAAATTCTGTAACCAAATCACCTTTTGCAGTTTTACCTAAAACCTTTCGTAAATTCGTAATGATTTTAGTTAATTTGGTCGCTAAGTAACCTGCACATATTACTCCGATTATTAATCCAATGGCAATTGAAATAATTCCCGTTTTCTTGAACTCATTTATTTTTGATAAAAATACCTGGTCCGGATTAAACGATATCACTTTCCAATTTACTGTAGGAATAGTAGTTGAATAAAGATGATATGATTTCCCTTCCCAGAGGAATGTATTGGAAAAAGATGATTGATTTTTATACACGTCTTCAACCCAATTAAAGTCCGCTTGGAGTTGAGCAGGGGAGACGATATCTTGTACTCCCTCGATTTTTCCACTATTCGATGGCATCATATTTTTCCCATCGGCATTTTTCATAAAAGAAGTCACAACAACACCGTTTGCATCTAAAATAGCGAGTTTATTGGTTGAGTCTTTTTCAAAACTTTTTCTCGCATTTCCAATGGTAGATAGATCAATATCATAGCCTAACGCTCCTGCCATTTTGCCATCTACCATGACTGGAGTAATGATTGAAGTCATAATCTTTCCCGATCCTTGATCTTTATAAACATCCATCCATTTTGTTTGCGGGTTGGCAGTTAATTCTTTATATGTTCTCGTTTCCCTTACATCCCTGTTGAACTCAACATACGGAGAAGTATGAATCTTACCTGTTTTCCAATCCATATAATATGCTGAAGCAAGCTTCTTATTTTGCTGTTGCACAGCTTGGATTCCTCGTTCGATGTTCGCAATTGAATTCTTGCTTTTAATTTGGGTCGAAATTACTTCTGCTAATTGTTCAAGAGAGCTTTGATACCCTTTAAGCTCTGCATCAATTTCCCCAGCAGTAAATTTAGCACTATTTTTATTAGTAGTCCTATCATCCACTTGTAATAAATTGCTTATGGTTATATAGGAAAAACCGACAGAACAAACAAGGGAAATAAGGATGGCTGTACAAATAAACAAACTCCATTTATATCGAAGAGAAAATCTTTTCTTTCTTTTAACCGATGATACTTTTTCCATTTATGTCTCTCCTTAGCTGTTTTAATAGAAAAATTGTATGAAGGATAGATAAATCAAGAAATGAGCTGTTAAGCTTTTAGATGAGGCAATCATCGTTTTATATCGGCTAAAAATCATTATATTTATATAGAAAAAGCCTTGTATAATAAAGTCTATCTTTTGGGATTATTCTCAATTAAGAATATTTTGCAACGGGATTCGGGTTATTTCCCGGATGTGGAAAAACGTAATAGAGGAATTAGAGATATTTTTTCAACATTTAATAATTGTAAATATTACTAGTATGATATAAAATAATAATATGTTCTTTATTAAGAACGAAAAACTGATCAAATATTTATTCATGAGAACAAAGGAGAGGGGCATGGATTTAAATAAAATAAGTATCTATTATCAAACTGCATTAGACAAAAAGAAATTAGCTGAGGAATCTGAACAAGATGTTCTTAAAAAAGAAGAAGAGAATCAATTGATTTTAAATGCGTTAAAAAGAATAGAGATAAAATTAGATGTACTTTTAAGGATGAATAGTAAAAACTATTAAAAGGGTTTTTAGGACAGATAAATATCTTTTTTCATAAAATCAACTGTTCCAATGTTGTTATGTGGCAGTTGCTTTTTATGCCTTATTTTCGTAAAAATAATTACAAAATGAGAAGACAAGAGATTACCTCTTGTCATGGTTCCAAATATTCAACAAGAACAGCTTTTTTGAACAAAGTAAAACCTAAATATGCTGCTATCAGTGTAGGTAAAAACATTGAAAGAAGTAAAATTCCCAAGAAAGCGAAAGGTTGGAGAAGTTACCGTCTTTAAAAATGGTAATTATGAAATAGATAATAACCAAACTGAAAAACTAAGAAAAGAGATTGAAGATCTTATGGATGAAGTTTGGGATGATTAATGTTAAAAACCCCTTACTTCAAAAGGGGCTTTTAATGTGGGGTAAATCTAAGTTGTATTATTAATTTATACAGTCAACAATCAAATTATGCTTTTTTCTCCTGCAATTTATGTTATTCACTTCTTACTTGTAGCGTCTGTGCGCTGGGGGAGTTAATTCCTAAGAAAGGCCTTTTCTACTATTTTATTAATTATATGTATAAAAGAGTGATAGTTTAGAAATCATAATAATAAAGATGTTAATAGGAGGGGAAAATCATTGTGTCGAGAGAATATCAATTAAAGTTGTCTGATTTTGTTAAAAATGATAGATTTGAACTAACCCATTACCTTGCTTATTTGTTTCATCAGTTTTATGATCATTCCGCAGATAAAAAGACAATAATAAATGAATCAGTAAAGTAAACCGAAAGGAAAAAAGTAGTGAGTATGGATATAGTGTAAGCGACTTTGTAATTCTGATTAGAATTAACAAAGTCGCTTATTGTTGTTATAATCCAGGGTGCTTTTTGGTGGAGAATTTTTTTCTATTTAAAGCCAAATTTCTTAGAGTTGTATGTGCGAAATTCGGTTTTTTCTTATTTGAATTTTTTCATTGTTGTTACTCAGTGGGTCTACTTTCGTTTGACCTTTTTTACAATTCCCTCTAGCTTTTATCCGCATACTGTCTTTTAATTAGTAAAATAGTAAAAATTTTTAATCAAATTAGAGAGGGGAATGGAGAATGATGTAGAATAATGAATTTTTAAATTAAAATATTTATTTGAACTATTAAAATAATTATCTAGAAACATATTACATTTTATCCTATAATAATATCTATTCAAATTTAATGAGGAGAGGTATTAAGTTTTTGTTTTTGTGCTTCAAAATGATGGTTAAACAAAGGCTGTAACTTCATGAAATGACAAGCAAAAATTTAAAAGTTGAGAGGGAGAAACCGAATTGAAGAGGAAGAAACAATATCACATGCGATTATTTAGTATTGTAGCAGCATTACATATGGTATTTTCATTACTAACACCCGGATTTGCGAATGCTGAATCAATTGAAACTTCACACCGTTATGTAAATGATTCCCAAACTGCTGCAAAAGAAAAGATGAGTAATCGTTTACTAACAGAGTTTAAAAAAGAGGACAAAGTAACCTTTTTAATTAAATTTAAAGAAAAAGCAGATACAACAAATGCTATAAAGCAAACAAAAGCGATTGCGAAGAAAGAAAAACTATCTACGAATAAAGAAAAGTTTATGCAACACTCTGCAGTTGTATCTGAATTAAAATCTACTGCACATGAAGAACAACAAAACGTTGTGAAATTTCTTGAACAAGAAGTACATAGAGGAAATGTAGAATCTTTTAAGTCCTATTTTATCGTCAATGGTATGGCTGTTACCGCAACGAAAGAGGTAGCAGAAAAGGTAGCAACCTTTGCTGAAGTTGAAAAAGTATTACCAAACGAAACAAGACAATTATTTGTTTCAACAACTAAAGAGAAAAGTCCTAATGTAAATCTTGCGAATGTAGAGTGGAACGTTGAAAGAGTTGGGGCTCCGGCTTTATGGGAAAAGGGAATCGACGGTTCAGGTGTAGTTGTAGCGAGTATTGATTCCGGTGTTCAATGGGATCATCCCGCATTAAAGGAAAAGTATCGAGGTTATAATGCAGCAACTGGAGAAGTTAATCACGACTTTAATTGGTTTGATGCCACTGCTGGACGATCAGTTCCATATGATGATTTAGCACATGGAACACATGTGACCGGGACAATGGTCGGCAGTGAACCTGATGGATCAAACCAAATAGGAATAGCACCGGGTGCAAAATGGATTGCAGTTAAGGCATTCTCAGAGACCAGCGGAAGTGATGCGGATTTATTGGCGGCTGCAGAGTGGATTTTAGCACCAACAGATTCAAAGGGGAATACTCGGGTTGATATGGCACCAGATATTGTTAACAACTCATGGGGTGGCGGACCCGGTCTTGATGAATGGTATCGAGATGTAGTAAGAGAGTGGAGAAATGCTGGGATATTTCCTACATTTTCAGCTGGAAACACGAGTATGACTAATAATGGCGGACCTGGATCAGTCGCCAATCCAGCAAACTATCCTGAAGCATTTGCGGTGGGAGCAACTGATAGTCATGATATAGTTGGAGATTTTTCATTACGTGGACCTTCACCATATGGTGAAATAAAGCCAGATATTTCAGCGCCTGGAGCGAATATTCGTTCATCAGTACCTCATAGTGATTACGAAGGCGGTTGGGATGGCACATCGATGGCAGCCCCCGCTGTATCAGCAATTGTAGCACTATTATATCAAGTGGATGCAAGTTTATCAGTTGATAAAATAGAAGACATTTTACTAAAAACAGCAACGCCTTTAACAGATAAGGAATATCCAGAATCCCCAAATGATGGGTACGGGTATGGATTAGTCAATGCATACAATGCTGTATCTTCTATTAGAGAAGGTCTGGGGACTTTGGAAGGAAAAGTGGTTCAAAAGAATGAGGATGCTGATTTGCCGATAAGAGGTAAAGTAAATGTCCTTGAAAGCAGACAGTACGTAAACACAAATCCTGAAAACGGCTCTTTTAAACTCTTACATGCTATCGGTAATTATACAGTTCAAGCTGAAGCATATGGATATCAATCTAAACAGCAATCAGTAACATTTGAAAAAGATAAAGCTATACAAGCAGATTTCATAATGAATGAAATCCCTAAAGGAACTGTAAGCGGTGTGATTACGGATGAAAAATCAGGGGAAGCTGTGGAGGGTGTAACATTACTCCTTATGGAAGATGCCAATATTGCACCTGTGATGACGGATAAGGACGGTAAATATACTATTACAGCTTACGAAGGCACTTATACAATGAAGGCAATGAGAAGTGGTTATCACAGTCAAGATGTTAAAATTACCATTAATGGAGATAGCCAAGTAGATATCGCTCTTAAGCCTTTTTTCACGTATCCGGGCGGCGAAATTGGCTATGACAACGGAATTGTAGATGCTGCCAGTATGTATTTTGGCGGTGGAGCTGGTTGGGCAGTAAAAATGTCATTGCCAAAGGATAAGAAATCAGCCATTGTTACAGATGGTGTGTTTCGCTTCAAGAACAAAAAATACTCAGACACGGTTGGAACGGAATTTAGTGTGGAAGTATGGGATGCTTCTGGCCGCGATGGATTGCCGGGTAAGAAACTTACTGGACCGATAGCTGCTGAAGCAGTTTTGGATAATTGGACAGTAGTTGATTTAAGAGATTACAATATCAAGGTTGATGGAGATTTTTATATGGTGTATGTCCAAACACTGAATTATCCAAATGCACTTGGTTTAGCAACCGATAATGGTAATCCATATACGGAGAGAAGCTATCAATATCTTGACGGTGAATTTTATCCAGCATTTGTTGAAGACGGTAACTATATGATTCGTGCTCGTGTAAGTTATGAAGTAGACAATCCTGTCATTACATCTCCAAAACAGGATGAGGTATTCAAAGACGAAAACATCATGGTAGAAGGGACTGCCTCACCGACAACAACGATAAAGCTGATGAATAATAATAAAGAGGTAGGTACTGTAAAAGTTGGAGATGAAGGCAAATTTACAATCCCAACGAAAATGACAGAAGGTGAAAATAGATTAATAGCAGTCTCAATGTTAAATGGTAAAGTGACCGGAGAATCGGATCCTGTTACCGTTTCACTAGTAAAAGAGAAACTTGTCATTAAAGATTTAAAACCAGCAATTGACCAAAATGTGTCCTCAGGTGAGAAGGTAGAAATATCTTTCCAAAGTAATGTAATAGGCGGAGAAGCAAGCTTTGAAGTGAAGCTCCCTGCGCAAAAGAATACGCTATCTTCTTCTAAAAATAAAATGGAAGAGGTAGAGCCAGGAGTTTATAAAGGCGTTTGGACCGTTCCAGATGTAAAGATTCAAAATGCTATTATTGAAGTGGAACTAACAGATGCTGATGGAAATAGAGTCACACAGGAAGCACAAGGTAAACTAACTATTTATCAACCCGAAGTGCCAGTAGAAGTGAAAACGGGCTGGAAATCTGAGAACGGCAATTGGTACTACTATGACAGTAAAGGTAATAAAGTAACTGGATGGGAAAAAGTTGATGCAAAATGGTACTACTTCGACGAGACTGGTGTTATGCAAACAGGCTGGCTGAAAGACGGTGCAAAATGGTACTACCTCGACAAGACTGGTGTTATGCAAACAGGCTGGCTGAAAGACGGTGCAAAATGGTACTACTTCGACAAGACTGGTGTTATGCAAACAGGCTGGCTGAAAGACGGTACAAAGTGGTACTACCTCGATAAGAGCGGAGCCAAGCAAACGGGCTGGCTAAAAGACGGAAAGAAATGGTACTACCTCGATAAGAGCAGTGGAGCCAAGCAAACGGGCTGGCTAAAAGACGGAAAGAAATGGTACTACCTCGATAAGAGCAGTGGAGCCAAGCAAACAGGCTGGCTAAAAGACGGAA
>NZ_JBNNWS010000006.1:115548-115704 GCF_050281185.1 Heyndrickxia sp. NPDC080065
ACGGAAAGAAATGGTACTACCTCGATAAGAGCAGTGGAGCCAAGCAAACAGGCTGGCTGAAAGACGGAAAGAAATGGTACTACCTCGATAAGAGCAGTGGAGTCAAGCAAACAGGCTGGCTGAAAGACGGAAAGAAATGGTACTACCTCGATAAGT
>NZ_JBNNWS010000006.1:115800-134196 GCF_050281185.1 Heyndrickxia sp. NPDC080065
AAGAGCAGTGGAGTCAAGCAAACGGGCTGGCTGAAAGACGGAAAGAAATGGTACTACCTCGATAAGAGCAGTGGAGTCAAGCAAACAGGCTGGCTAAAAGATGGAAAGAAATGGTACTACCTCGATAAGAGCAGTGGAGCCAAGCAAACGGGCTGGCTAAAAGACGGAAAGAAATGGTATTACCTCGATAAGAGCAGTGGAGCCAAGCAAACAGGCTGGCTAAAAGACGGAAAGAAATGGTACTACCTCGATAAGAGCGGTGTTATGCAAACTGGTTGGGTAACGATTTCCGGAAAACAATACTTCTTCAATAGTAGTGGAGTATGGGTAAAATAATCCGGAATGGGACACAGGGTCAGGTCCTTTGTCCCGTGTTGGAAAAGATCTGTAGAGAAAAATCTCTATGGATTTTTTCTTTTTTGGGGATAAATAACATAGGTAAGGGATAGTTCTGTAACTTAATTAATCATTTAAAAAAACGATCACAAGCTAGATATGAAGCTTGGATTCAGAACATAAGATTCTTGAAGGATGAGAAGCAGGACAAGTAGTAGAAATGTTCCCCTAAAATTAAGTAATTTTAGTTCGAAAAATTACCAACAATTACCGATCCACTTTCTTCCAGTAGCATGGTATCATATACAAGCGTTTGAAAATGTATCCAATATATAAAGGGGAATTCCAATGAAAAAACTGTTATCAATCTTTTCTATGATTACAATCGTAATGATTATGGTTGCCCTGTTTCCTAATCAATCTTTTGCACATAAGGGAGCACTAGATAAGCTCGGCGGCCATTTTCGTAACTCAAACTGTCACTACTTATTACATAAACCTACGAAACTAGCGAAAACAGCTAAAACGAAAGCAGAGTTAGTGTCACTGGTTAAAAAATATAGTAGCAATAAATGTAAAAACTCTTTAACTACATCAAAACTAGAATTAGAAGGTTACAAATTGCAGACTGGATCATCTACTGCAAAATCAAAGCCTAAGAAGTCCAATACTTCTTCATCTGCAATAAAGCTTCATAAAAAATACAATGCAACATTGTATAAGTGTGTTGATGGGGATACCGCACATTTTAAAGTGAATGGCAAAGTATATAAAACACGTTTCTTATTCATAGACACACCAGAAAGTACAATTAAGAAAGAACCATATGGCAAGACCGCAAGCAAATACACTTGCAATCTACTTAAAAAAGCAAAGAAAATTCAATTAGAAACAGATGGTAAGAGCTTATATGATAAATACAATCGTTTACTAGCCTGGGTCTGGGTAGATGGAAAACTTCAACAGGAAAAGATTACAAAAGCTGGCTTAGTCAAAAAGTTTTATGACTACGGCAATTACAAATACGAAAACAAAATTCGCACCGCAATGACATATGCAAAGAAACACCACAAAGGTATGTATAAGTAAGTGGGACATGGTTCTTTGTCCGGGACATGGGGTCGGGTCCACTGTCCCAGATTGCTCTATAGAGACACATTCTCTATAGGGCTTTTCTTTTTTGGGGGATTCATAAGTATCTAATACCAAACTACAATAGCCGATAAGAAAATATCGGAGGAATCTGAACAAGTTGCTCTTAAGAAGGGAACGCACTAAAAAGAAGGTCACACAAATCAAACCAAAAAAGCAAAAAAACTTGATGGAGAAGGATGAAAACAAGGCTGGAACGAAAACCCTATTTTTTATTGAGCAAGCGAAGAAATTAATAAGTAATAATTATCTAAAAATTATAGACAATTATGTACGAGTGATATATAGTAGTTAATACGATAACTACCATTATGGAAGATCAAGAAATCATCAAATTACAATCATATGACTTTCAAAATATGAGTGTAAAATCACAAATGCATTCGATCCTGAAAAAATAGATGAGCTTTGGAAGGTGCGAAAAGATTTAATTCATGCCATGAAAAGAAAAAGCAGATTAACATGAAGCTGTTTTTTTATCACAAAATTGTAGTTCTCATAATTCTAATTACTTTGGAGGTAAGTTGATGTATGCAAAACTAAAATTTGCCGTCTCCATGGCAATATTCGGTTCAATCGGTTTATTTTCAATAAAAACAGGACTCCCGTCAATCGAATTAGTATTTGTGCGCTGCCTCTGTGCAAGCATTCTTTTAGGAGCAATATGGGGTTTTCACACATTAAAAACTAAACAGCAGAGTAAAACTTCTATACCCCGTCGGGAATATTTACTTGCATTACTCTGTGGTGTTTTTCTTATCATAAACTGGGTCTTTTTCTTTCACTCTATTGAATTAATGCCCATTACTGTGGCGATATCCATTTATCATTTAGCACCTGTTATTGTCCTTCTCCTAGGTTCTTTTATTTTTAAAGAAAAATTAACTGGAATAGGATTGATCTTTTTCTTTATTTGCTTTTTAGGAACATTGTTAGTTGGAGGGATTCACCAACATACAACTGTTGCTGGCTTTTTATCGACAGGTGTTCTATGGGCATTTGCAGCAGCACTCTTCTATGCTCTTACTTCACTTACGGGAAAAGGAATTCAAATACTCAGTCCGTTGTTAACCACCGTTATTCAAACAGGTCTAGGTGTCTTATTATTGTCTCCATTAGTGGAATGGTCAAATTTTGCGCATCTCACCATTGAGAATTGGCTCTATATCATTTTTACTGGATTTATTCATACAGGATTTGTATACTATTTATTTTTCAGCAGTTTACGAGAATTAAAGGCTCAAACCATTGCTATATTAGTCTTTGTGGATCCGATAGTTGCAATTCTACTAGATGTCACAATTCTAAACTACCATCCCGATATCTACCAGATACTCGGAATTCTTCTCGTGTTTGTGGGGATCAGTTATTCTCCGAAAAAAGAAGTGGCTCCGTCCTGGGACACAGGGTCAGATCCCACGTCCCAGGTATAGACACAAAAGCCGCATTTGATTGTTGGCTTTTGTTCTATTCCACGATTATATTGAATGGTCCCCTTCAAACCTTTCTCTCGTTAAAGTTTTTCTTGGTCTGGGACAGTGGACCAGACCCTGCGTCCCAGAAAAAAGAAGGTCATTTTAATATTCTGTAAGAATATTAAAAGTGAAAGGGGGAGAACGAATTGTCTCAAATACTCGAGGTTAATAGCAACGAACTAAAACAAGAACTACTAAAGTTAGAAAAGAAACTAAAAAAGGTAAAAATCGAAGCGTTTATAATAAATAATGGAAAGGATCGGTTTTTTGAGTATCTGAAGAATAAGAAGATACAAGAAAAACCAACCAAAGTTTATTCTGTTACAAAGACGATTATTTCTATTTTAATAGGAATTCTGGTTGATAAAGGGATGATTAAAGATATCCACGTTCCTATCTATCACTTTTTCCCGCAATTATTACAATCGAGCGAAAGCCGGAAAAAAGAAATTTCTATCTATCATTTACTTACGATGACTTCTGGACTTGGTACAGGTAATTTTCAAGGGGCGAATAATTGGATTGATTTTATATTAAAACAGCCTATTACTGAGGATCCTGGAACTACCTTTCGCTATAATTCTGGAGACTCTCATTTACTAAGTGCCATAATCAATAAAGTTTCAGGCTTGCCAACGGCAGTTTTTGCAGAAGAGAATCTGTTTCATCCATTGGGATTTAAAAATTATATTTGGGTAAAGGATCCGCAGGGGATTCATGGCGGTGGGTTCAGCCTATCGATGAACATCGAAGATATGATGAAAATTGGTTTGTTGCTATTACAAGATGGAAAATTTGCCAACAAACAAATTGTATCTTCCGATTGGATTAAACAAGCTCAAGCTCCCTATAAATCTGTGAATTCATCAGAAAATGGGGAATACGGGTATGGATATCAGATTTGGACTTATAAGAATAATACAATTGATAATCCAATAGATTTCTTTTATGCGAATGGGATATATGGACAGTACATTTTTGTTGTTCCAAAATTAAACATCGTAGCCGTTGCAAAAAGCCAACTGCAAAGTGAAAAACAATCCTTGCCAGCATTATATTTTCAAGATTTTTTGCGAGGTTTAGAAACATTAGAATAAAAAAATATAGAAATGCTATAATGGAAGTAACGAATAAAGAGATAATGGCGGTGATTACTATGTTATCGCAGCAGGAAATCCTAGATGAATTATCAAAAAATCTAAATACATGGAAAGAAAAATATGGTGTGAAGCGAATCGGACTGTTTGGCTCGTATAGCCGTGGTGAACAAAATGACTTTAGTGATATTGATGTGTTAGTGGAATTTGTGGATAATAAATTATCTTTTGATAACTATATGGATTTAAAGTTTAATCTTGAAGATCGATTTCAGAAGCCCATTGATCTGGTTATTTTGGATGATATTAAGCCAGCGTTAAAGACAAGTATTCTAAGGAGTGCTAAGTATGCAGAGGGAGCCTAAAGTATTTTTGGAGGATATTTTATCTTCTGCAATTAAAGTTGAGAAATATACCAGAGGGCTGTCTTTCGAGGATTTTATTGATAACGATTTAGTGTATGATGCGGTTATAAAGAATATTTTAGTGATAGGAGAAGCTACAAAAAACATTCCAAAAGATATAAGACAATCTAATCCTCACATCGAATGGAGAAAGATGGCCGGTATGAGAGATATGATGATTCATGGTTATTTCTCCATTAATTTCCAAATTATATGGGATGTAGTTCAAAACAAAATCCCGGAGTTTAAGCAGCAGATCGAGCAACTGCTAAGTGAATTGGATACGAATTCGTAGAGTTTATATTTGATACCTGCTACTCCAAAATATATGCCGTATATGTAGAATCGGAGCGTCGCTATTAGCTTACTAATTCTTATAACTGAATCAACGGTGGGACACGGTCCCACGTCCCAAATATAGACAAAAAAATCCAACATTTAATTGTTGGATTTTTTTCTTTTCTACGATTATTACGAATGCCCCCCCACAAACCTTTCTCTTTTTATAGTTATTCTTTTCCTGGGACAGTGGACCTGGTCCAGCGTCCCTGACCGGACCTCTCATCCCTAAATGTACTAATTTTATATACACTGTAATATCTTTATGACTTACCCATATTCTATTGCTACTCTAGGTAAATTTTTTTATTGTTAATAGTGGGAGTATTCAATCAAAAATAAAATGACAGCGTTTTCTCGCTGTATAAATAGATGAAGGAGGGGAAGTCTTGTGAGGAAGACGGCCCATATAATATCCCATTCCCATTGGGATAGAGAGTGGTATTTGCCATTTGAGAAACATCGCTATTACTTTATTAAGCTTATGAATAATCTAATAGATCAGTTCAAAAAGGAAGGAAATGCTTTTCAATCGTTTCATCTAGATGGGCAAACGGTTCTGTTAGAAGATTATTTTGCTGTTCATCCGGAAAATCGGGAAATCGTTAAACAATTGATCGAAGAGAAAAAACTATATATTGGACCTTGGTATGTGCTTCAGGATGCATTTTTAACAAGCTCTGAAGCAAATGTTCGGAATTTATTGATCGGCATGAATGATACGAAAGCATATGGGCATGTATCAAAAATTGGCTATTTTCCTGATACATTTGGTATTTACGGTCAGGCTCCCCAGCTTTTAAAACAGGCAGGCATTGATACGGCTGCATTTGGAAGAGGCGTAAAGCCGACTGGATTTAATAACACAGTGTCAGACACCCCTAGCTTTGAATCTCCTTTTTCCGAGATGATTTGGAAATCGCCTGATGGTTCTAGTGTTTTAGGGATATTATTTGCGAATTGGTATTCAAACGGAAATGAAATCCCGGTGGATGAAGAAGAAGCGAAAGCCTTCTGGAATCAAAAGCTTCAAGATGCAGAAAAATATGCGTCTACCAATCAATTATTGTTTATGAATGGCTGCGATCACCAGCCGCTGCAAAAAACGATCCCTAAGGCCATTGAAACGGCATCTGACCTCTTTTCTGATTATACTTTTAAGCATTCAAGTTTTGACGAATATACAGAGGATTTAAAAAGGGATCTTCCTTCGACGCTTCAAGTAATTGAAGGAGAACTACGAAATCAGCGGACAGATGGATGGTCCACTCTCGTCAATACTGCGTCAAGCCGTATTTACTTAAAGCAATGGAATAACCGATGTCAAACTCTTTTGGAAAAAATTGCTGAACCACTCGCCTCTTTTGTCCATTTAGCAGGTGGATCATACCCGCGTGAATATATTCGCTTTATGTGGAAATCCTTGATGAAAAATCACCCGCATGACAGCATTTGCGGCTGCAGTATAGATGAGGTTCACCGTGAAATGGTCAGCCGCTTTGAAAGTGTCTCCCATATGGGAGAAGTGTTTGTGCAGGAACAAGCAGCAGAGCTTGCCCTTGCTGTTGATACATCGCAAACACCGGATGGGGGCATTCCTCTTGTTGTTATGAATACTACTGGGTGGAACAAAGACGAGGTTGTTTCAAAACTAGTTGATCTTGAAAGAGTGTATTTTTCACAAATGCACTTTGAAGAAATTCCGGCATATTTGCAGGATAAAGAGACGCCTGCATACAAGTTGGTGGATGATGAAGGCAATGCTGTCGAATTTCATCTTGAGAATCCTTCGGTCGAATTTGGCTATGATTTACCTAACGATAAATTCCGCCAGCCATTTTTTGCAAAGCGGGCAAAGCTATCATTTTATGCAGAGAGGATTCCATCATTCGGATACAAGACCTTCTACCTTGTTCCTGAAGATCAACCGAAAGTGGAGCAATGTGTTTCAACCTCAGTTCAAGGACTACAAATGGAAAATGAATATGTTCACTTACTGTTCCATGAAGATGGGACATATGATATCACGCATAAGGAAACAGGTCATACGTTTTACGGTCTAGGCATATACGAAGACACAGGGGATGCCGGTAACGAATATATGTTTAAGGAAGCGACAGGACATGCCGCGATCACAACAAAAGATGTAAAAGCGCAATTTAACATTTTGGAAAGAAGTGCACTACGAACCGTTCTTGAGTTTACCCACACATTATCGATCCCGGTTTCTGCGGACGAGCGATTACAAATGGAGCGTCATACACTCATATGGCATAAGGAAAGAAAAGCGGGCAGATCCAGTGAAATGACCACCCTTTCGCTTAGAACCGTTGTTACTCTCGAAAAAGGAATGAAGGGGCCATCCTTTAAGCTCTTTATCGATAATCAATCAAAGGATCATCGTTTGCGTGTGCTATTCCCTACAGGACTTCAGGCAGATACACATAAGGCTGACAGTGTTTTTGAGATTGTAAATCGCCCCAATACTCCGGAGAAGGAGTGGGAAAATCCGAGCTTTTGTCATCACCAGCAGCGATTTGCAAGCCTAGCGGATGACAAGAATGGGCTGACAATTGCTACGGATGGTCTTCAAGAATACGAAATCTTGCAAAAAGATGGAACGATAGCGGTAACTGTGCTTCGTTCAGTTGCGGAGCTTGGTGACTGGGGGGACTTCCCTACACCTGAAGCACAATGCTTAGGAATCCAGACAGCGGAATGGCAAGTTCTTTCCCATGAAAAAGATGTCATTACATCAAAAGCATATGTGGATGCTTATCAATACAAAGTCCCACTAATGGTTATTCAGACCACCTCCCATGAAGGCACATTGCCGGGAACACATCAGTTTGTGGACTGGGAGTCAAATGGACTTGTATGGTCGTCAATGAAAGTGGCAGAAGAGCATGATGACGTAATGATTCGTTGGTTTAATCCTGCAGGAACAAGTGAAAGTCTTAAGGCTTCCGTTCATCCTGATTTTGCATCCTATAAAAGTACGATTCTTGAAGAAAAAACAAGAGAATCAAAGGACCTATATAACATAGAAGGCTATGAAATTATCACACTCGGTTTTCGTAATATGAGAGAGGAGAAAGTAAAATGACGTCAAAACTTCCAGAATCGATGCAAAAGCTAATCAATCATGTAAAGGAATACTTTCCACATGATGAAAAACTGAACCTAATGTTTGAACAATGTTTTGTGAATACGTACGAAACAACGATGAAAAAACAAGAAGATGGAAAAACTTTTGTCATTACAGGAGATATTCCTGCGATGTGGTTAAGAGATTCAGCCGCACAAGTAAGACCTTATTTACTTGCAGCCGAAGAAGATGAGGAAATAGCTGATTTATTGGAAGGGGTTATTCGCCAACACTATGCTTTTATCTTACATGACCCTTATGCCAATGCTTTCAATGAAACAGCAAATGGCAAGGGACATCAAACGGACCTTACAAAGATGACCCCTCATATTTGGGAACGAAAATACGAAATTGATTCCTTGTGCTATCCTTTGCAGCTTGCCTATTTATTTTGGAAGTCAACAGGACGTACATCTCATATAAATGAAACGTTCCAACATGTGATCGAAACAATTATTAAAGTGTGGCGGTCAGAGCAAGATCATGAAAATCATTCTTCCTACCGCTTTGAACGTGAAGATGTTCGCCAGTCAGATACGTTAATTCGCAATGGAAAGGGTGGTCGTGTTGTTCCCAACGGGATGACATGGAGCGCTTTCCGTCCTAGCGATGATGCCTGCACGTACGGTTATCTTGTACCAGCTAATATGTTTGCTGTTGTCGTCTTAGGCTACGCTGCTGAAATGTGTGATGAAGTTCTTAACCATTCTTCATTAAAAGCGGAATGCTTAAAGCTTCGTGAAGAAATTCAAAACGGTATTGAGCAATATGCGAAGCTGGATCACCCTATTTATGGCGACATGTATGTGTACGAAGCAGATGGGGAAGGCAGAGTTAATTTAATGGATGATGCGAATGTTCCGAGCTTACTTTCTGCTCCATATTTAGGATATTTACCATACAAGGATTCGACCTATTTAAATACGCGCTCTTTCCTTTTGAGCAGGGATAATCCTTATTATTATGAAGGAAAATATGCGAATGGAATTGGAAGTCCACACACTCCTGATCATTACATTTGGCATATTGCTCTTGCTATTCAAGGGATGACAACGACAAATGAAGCGGAAAAACAGGAAATTTTAGCTTATTTTAAAAATACAGATGGCGGGACAAATTTTATGCACGAAGGATTTAATGCAGATTGCCCTGAAGAATTTACAAGAGACTGGTTTGCATGGGCGAACACGATGTTTAGTGAGTTTGTGTTAAGTCTTACTGGGAAAGCAGTTAAAGGAAGTCCGCTGTATCATCAATTAATGAAAAACAAAAGCATGGAAGCTTAAGAAAAATTCCAGGTCATTTGAAAGGGGGATGACGTAATGAAAAAAGGTCATTGGATGGTCGAAATTAGTAATATTGTTTGGAGGGTGGTTTTGGCGAATTTGTGCTGGATTGCCTTTACCCTCCTAGGGTTAGGAATTTTGGGCTTTTTCCCAGCGACTGTTGCCCTTTTTACCATTGTTCGGAAATGGCTGAAGAAAGATACAGATATATCTGTATGGAGGACATTTAAGCAAGTTTATTTTAAAGAGTGGAAAAGAAGTAATGGAATTGGCCTTGTTTTTTACATCATTGGCCTATTTCTCTTTCTTGATATACGAATTGTAGACGGGATCATGACGGGAGTCTTTTCTAGCTTTCTTTCAATCCTCCTTTACTTTCTCGCATTTCTATTTCTATTGTCTGTTGGGTATTTCTTTGCCATTTATGTTCATTTCGAGTTATCAAATAAAGAATATATCAAACAATCATTTCTATTTGCAGTGACAAGTTTACCATCAACAATATGGATTGGAGCGGGATTCTGTGTTACTGGCTATCTAATATGGAGGTTTCCAGGCTTAATACCTCTTATTTCTGCCGTTGCTCCTGCCTACTGGATGATGAAGGTCTGCCTGAATCGATTTACCCTTTTAGAGAAAAGAGCAGCATAAATTAAATAAGAATTAATAATGTGAAACGGGAGGGGCATGAACATGAAACTCAACTTAATGGGAGATATGTCATCGGTTTCAGATTTTTGACTTTTATGATCAAATGAAATCCATCCTAAATAAATTAGAAACAATCCAAACCAAAACGACCAAATGGGGTGAAAAAATTGTTTTTAGCCGAAAGAAAATTTGAATCGCGGATAAGAGAATTGGAAAGTTACCGATATCGTGATTGCGTCACAATTGATCAATTTTTTACACAGGAAGATGACGGGGAGGTAGGCGCTTATCCTCCATCTGTATATGATGAAAAAGAAGTGATGAAAATTGGCGACTATTGGAAGGGCCGCGATCGTTATATTTGGCTCCATGTAGATGTAGATCATCACTTGTCATTTATCGATCAACAAGCGGTGGGTCTTTTCTCATTCGGAAAAACCGGCGGGGGGAATAATTCAGGATTTGAATCATTACTATTTGTAAATGGAAAACCGTATCAAGGTGTTGATTCCAATCATGAGGAAGTCCTCTTTGATGAACAAGTCGCTAAGGGGCCGATGAGTTTAGATTTCAGACTCTGGTCTGGACTTGAGGGTGGAGGCGTTCCGATTGAAAATGAATTTAAACTTGAGATGGCCAAAATTGGCTGGCTTGATAAACGGGTGGATAATTTATATTATACCCTTCTGGCAGCTTACGAAGTGTTAATGGAAACGAATGAGGCAGAGTCAGTCTATACGATTTTGAAAAAGGTTATTTCTGAAGCTTTACAACTAATAAATTGGACGGAACCAGGAAGTAATGAATTTTATCATTCCTGTTATGAAGCTGATGCAAGTCTTACAGAGGCCATTAAGTCAATCAAGCATTCATCAGATATTACTATACATACTGTTGGTCATACCCATATTGATGTTGCCTGGCTCTGGAGGTTAAGAAATACAAGAGAGAAATCGGCTCGTTCCTTTTCAACGGTATTACATTTAATGAAACAATATCCTGAATATCTATTCTTACAAACACAGCCACAGCTTTATGATTATATCAAAACTGATTATCCTGACATTTATGAACAAATGAAGGAAAGAATTGCTGAAGGAAAGTGGGAAGCTGGCGGCGCGATGTGGCTGGAGGCTGACTGTAATATTCCAAGTGGTGAGTCCCTTGTCCGGCAAATTTTACATGGAAAAGCCTTCTTCAAAGAAGAGTTTGGGGTGGATTGTCACTACTTATGGCTGCCCGATGTTTTCGGTTACAGTTGGGCACTTCCGCAAATCTTAAAAAAATCAGGTATAAACACGATGATGACAACGAAGATTAGTTGGAATCAATATAACCGGATGCCGCATGATACCTTTTACTGGAAGGGGATCGATGGAACAGAGATCCTAACACATTTTATTACAACGCCTGAACCATGGAACTCCCCAGATTCCTGGTTCTATACGTATAATGGCTATATCACAGCAAAAACGGTTAAAGGAGCTTGGAAAGGTTATCGTGATAAGGAACTTTCAAACGATGTCCTTCTTTCATATGGTTATGGTGATGGGGGCGGCGGTGTAAATCGTCATATGCTCGAAATGAGAAGAAGATTCGATCAATTACCAGGGATGCCGAATGTGAAAACTTCAACAGCTGGAGAATTTTTTGAAAGGCTTCATAAAAATATAGAGGAATCTAGCGGTTATATTCATAAATGGGATGGTGAACTATACCTTGAATACCATCGAGGTACCTATACGAGCCAGGCATTTATGAAAAAGATGAATCGAAAATTGGAGCTTTTGTATAGAAGAGTAGAATTCTTATCTTCTTGGATTTCCGAAAATGGAGATTGGATTGGACAGGAAGAACTTAAAAATGGTTGGAAAATTATTTTAAGAAATCAATTTCATGATATTATTCCTGGTTCATCCATTCATGAAGTATATGAAGATGCTAAGGAAGAATACGAGGAAGCTTTACAAATAGTAAATAAGTTGGAAGCACATGTGATAAATAGCGGAATAGAACAGGCGGACCATTCTGTGGTTTTATTTAACTCTACACATCATCAAGGTAAGAAAAATGTGATGATTCCACATTTTACTGATTATGAAACGGGGATTTGGAAAAGCAATGATGGATCGGTGTTAAACCATCAAAAACGCCATAATGGCTGGCTGGTTGAAGTGGATACCCTTCCATCCTTTGGAGCAAAAACCGTATATTTTGAACCGATTGAATTTGTGAAGGAAACAAAATCAAATTTTATTTATTCGAACAGGAAATTAGAAACGCCATTTTATCTTATTGAGTGGAATGAATTTGGCCAAATGACAACCATCTATGATAAGGAAGCAAAACGTCATGTTCTCGCTGAAAATCAAGTTGGGAATGTTCTTCAAATTTTTGAAGATAAACCACTTGCACATGATGCATGGGATATTGATATTTTCTATCAAGAAAAAATGGAAGAAATCCGTCATTTAGTCGAATTTGAAGTAGTGGAAAATGGTGAGCTTACATTTACGATTCACCTCAAGTGGGAGTACCATCATTCTGATATTTCCCAGCGTATAGTATTCTATCAAAATGATCGCCGAATTGATTTTGAAACGAATGTGAATTGGCATGAAAAAAGAAAATTGCTTAAGGCCGCATTTCCTGTGGATGTTCGAACAACGGAGGCAACATATGATATTCAATTTGGAAATGTAAAACGTCCAACACATTGGAATACAAGTTGGGATATGGCAAAATTTGAATCGGTTGGACACCAATGGGCAGATCTATCAGAACCGGATTACGGGGTAAGCTTATTGAACGATTCCAAATATGGGTATGACATAAAAGAAAATACGCTACGTTTAACATTATTAAAATCAGCCATTCATCCTGATCCGCAAGCTGATCAAGGAGCACATACTTTTGTCTACTCACTATACCCGCATATTGGGGATTGGCGGCAAGCGAGAACGGTAGAAAAAGCATGGGATTTGAATGACCCAATATTTGCTGCAGTAGGAAGATGGACAAAAGAAGAGTCATTTATTCAAACGGATTCAGACCATATTTGGATTGATGCGATCAAGCCAGCCTACGATGGTAATGGGATCATTGTCCGTTTACATGAGTATGAAGGACGTAGAGGGAAGGTGGCTCTAAACGTTCAGAAAAACATAGAATCATGGGTTGAAACGAATTTGATGGAAGAACCGATTGCTGAAGAATCAAAATCACCGATTGAGTTAGAAATCAAACCGTATGAAATTAAGACGATCAGAATTTTATAGTAGAAAAAATAAGACCGACTGTATCATTACAGTCGGTTATTTTGTCATTTATACGATTAAACATATGGTAGTAGTAAATGATCATACATGGTTTAAATGGTGGTTATCTGAGAATTTCTAAGATTTTTGCACTTAATCCAAAATAAGTCAACTATAAATAGATTTATTCCAGCTATAAAATATATTTATGGAAGTGCTTACATTTTTGAGAGAGGAGGGGAAATATGAAAGTAATGGTGAGGAATATTTATAAAAATCGAATTTGGTTGCTTATGGTTTTACCCGGCACCATTTGGTTACTATTATTCTCTTACTTGCCCATGTTTGGACAAATTTTAGCCTTCAAGAAATTTAGGATCGATCCGGATGGCTTTTTTGCCAGCGTCATTCATAGTGAATGGGTCGGATGGGATAACTTTAAATATTTATTTAGCACGAATGATGCTTTTCTTATTACAAGAAATACAATCTTATATAATCTTATATTTATTTTTTTAGGACTTGTGGCAGCGGTTACAACAGCAATTTTACTAAGTGAGTTAGTAAATAAGAGATTATCGAAGTTTTATCAGACAGGAATGTTGTTCCCGCATTTTATTTCTTGGGTTATCGGCAGCTATTTTGTGTTTGCTTTCTTAAGTGCAGATCGTGGTCTATTAAATAATATCCTTGGTTGGTTCCATATAGATCCAATATCGTGGTATAACGAGCCAAGCTATTGGCCATATATTCTCGTATTTATGAGCTTGTGGAAAGGTGTCGGATATGGCAGTATCGTTTATTTAGCAGCGATCGTTGGTATTGATCGAACATATTATGAGGCTGCTATGATCGATGGTGCGTCAAAATGGAAGCAGATTAAGCATGTCACATTACCTATGATTAAGCCACTTATGATTATCTTAACCATCATGAATCTTGGTAGAATATTTAACTCGGATTTCGGATTGTTTTATCAAGTACCAAGAGATTCAGGGGCCTTATATCCCGTTACCAATGTTATTGATACATTCGTATACCGTGGTCTTATGAGCTTAGGGGATATTGGTATGAGTACAGCAGCAGGTCTTTATCAGTCGGTTGTTGGTTTCGTTTTAGTCATTATAACGAATTACATAGTAAGAAAAATTGATGAGGAAAGTGCCTTGTTTTAATGTTGGATGTTTCACGAAGGGAGGGAAGGTCGCCTGGCGGCTAAATATATGCCAAATAAACATGATAATGCACAAACACCTATCGTTATATCCCAACCAATAGAGAGTAGAGGACTTAAAGTTAAAAGAAAGAAGACTAGAAATCATCACAACCTTCACCCGGTCACAAATATGATTGTTAGTGTGCTGTTAGGTATTTTTACATTGATGTGTGTCTTCCCCTTTATCTATGTTATTGTTATTTCCTTTACAAGTGAAGAAAGTATTGTCAGAAATGGATTTGAAATTATCCCAAAAGCTTGGAGTCTCGATGCGTATCATTACTTATGGAATGTGAAAGAGCAATTACTCCATTCTTACGGCGTAACTCTTTTTATTACGATTGTTGGAACGATTATTAGTGTGTTGATGATTTCCTTTTATTCTTATGCAATTTCAAGACCCCAATTTAAATATAGAAGATTTTTCACCTTCCTTGCATTCTTTACATTGCTTTTCAATGGAGGTTTAGTTCCAACTTACATTGTTGTAACTCAATTTTTACACTTAAAAAATACAATTTGGGCATTAATCTTACCACTAGCCATGAATGCCTTTTATATTATCATCATGAGAACATTCTTTATAAAATCTGTCCCAGAAACCATTTTAGAATCTGCAAGAATTGATGGGGCAAGTGAATGGAGAATCTTTTTCCAAATCGTTTTTCCACTTTCATTACCAGGGATTGCAACGATTGCTTTGTTTAGTACATTAGGCTATTGGAATGATTGGTTTAATGCATTACTCTATATTGATGAACCAAATTTAGTACCACTCCAATCCTTACTTATGAAAATAGAAGCAAACCTTGAATTTATGAGACAAAATGTTGAAATTAGTTTAATGCAGCAAAGTTTATTTAAAACCATTCCGCAGGATTCAGCAAAAATGGCCATGGTCGTTATCGCCACTTTACCAATAGCAGTCTCTTACCCGTTCTTCCAAAAGTATTTTATTAGCGGACTGACTATCGGCGGCGTTAAAGAATAGGTTTTGTTGATGGTTATTCTTGGTAGAATGACCTGAGTGGCATGCTTGAAGCGATTTCTATACGAAGTATAACTAGCTGAAAGTATGCTTCAAAGGACTTTATCAGAATGAACAGCATTGTTTAACAAAGCCAAAGATAAAAAAGTAAAAAAACAAAGGGGAGAAGTAGAGATGAAGAAAAGGTTATTATTATTCTTTGCATTCGTTTTAACCATTGGAACGATCCTGTCTGCATGTACCAGTAAAGAGAGTTCAACTTCAGACAAAGGCGGGAAAGGCGGTCAGCCATATGAAATTAAGTGGTATACAATTGGTACTCCGCAAAAAGACACAGATAAAGTATTTGCCGAAGTAAATAAATATTTAAAGAAGAAAATTAATGCCACAGTTAAAATGACGCAAATTGACTGGGGAGATTGGGATCAAAAAAGTCAAGTAATCATCAATTCTGGAGAATCTTTTGATATTACTTTTACTAACGGTACAAAATATGTTCAAAATGCTCAAAAAGGTGCTTTCTTGGCACTTGATGATTTGTTAAATAATGAAGGTAAAGACTTAAAAAATGTCATCGATCCAGCCCTTTTGGAGGGAAATAAGATTGATGGAAAAATATATGGTATTCCTACGAATAAAGAAGCGGCTAGACAAACTGTTTATACGTTTAATAAACGTCTTGTAGATAAGTACCACTTCGATATTACGAAAGTAAAAACGTTAGAAGATCTTGAACCAATGCTTAAAGTGATTAAAGAAAATGAACCTTCGATTACACCAATTGCAACATTTAAAGCTTATCTGCCATATGATTATATCTTTAATAATGAAATGCCATTTGGATTCCCAATTGAAGGCGACAGAGACCATGTAATTAATTTCTTTGAATCTGATTTAACTATGCAAACTTATAAAACGATGCATAGCTACTATAAAGCAGGATATCTAAAAGAAGATGCAGCAACAAGCAAAGATAGCTGGCCAATGGATGTAGAAAACTGGTTTGTCCGCATGGGTGATTCTGCGCCATATGCAGATTTACTGTGGACTCGTTCAGCAAAATATGAAGTTGTTTCTGCACCAGCTGAAGAACCAACCACTTTTAATGATTCTGTATCAGGTTCCATTCAGGCGATCTCAGCTACATCAAAAAATCCAAAAAAAGCAATGAAATTCTTAAACTTGCTTAACACAGACCCATACCTTCGTAACCTTGTTGACAAAGGAATTGAAGGGGTTCATTACGAAAAGAATTCTGACGGGACTATTAAAGATCTTCCAGCACGTGTAGATCAATATAATCTACCAACTTATTCTCTTGGAAACTTCTTCGTTTTATATTTATATGGAGATGATCCAAAAGATAAATGGGATAAATTCAAGGAGTTTAACGAATCTGCAAAACCGGCTCCAACTCTTGGTTTCCACTTTAACAGTGATCCAGTAAGAGCGGAAATTGCAGCGATTACGAATATCTCCAAGGAATTCTACCCAGCATTGGCAACAGGTTCGGTTGATCCAGAAGTATACTTGCCGAAATATAATAAAAAGTTGAAAGAAGCTGGAATTGACAAAGTTTTAACAGAAATTCAAAAGCAATTTGATGAATGGAAAAGCAAGCAAAAATAATGATTAATGAATCAAGCTGGGTGGAATTTACCAGCTTGATTTTATTTCATTCTATACCATTTTTCTAAAATTCAATATAATAGGATCAACGAAGAATTTTAAAGATATTTCATCGTGTTAAAATGAAAGGTTCTTTACGTAAATTTGGTCATCATCGCCCATAGACTTGCTACAATTCAAAACGCGGATCGAATTATCGTAGTCACTGAAGAAGGCATTGCTGAAGAAGGAACCCACAATGAATTAATAGCAAAAGACGGCATTTTCGCCAAGCTCCACCAAGTACAATATCAGCAACAAGGAGTTTAACTAAACTGACGCTTTTCTAATGTAGAAAAAACAATCAAAGTCGTGAGAATCTGCTTGTAAGACTATATTTTATTAGAGTGGCGGTTTATACAATTCTAGATCACAAAGAGTCCTGAGTAAGGTTAAAAAGGTACTTGATGTACTTCTACTGAGATGTACATCAAGAAGATAATTGCAACAAGCTTTACCAGAAAAGCGCGGAAAGAAGTAGATCAAGAGGGAAACCACAACAAGATCTACCAGAAAAACGTGGAAAGAAGTAGATCAAGAAGGAACCCGCAACAAGATCTACCAGAAAAACGCGGAAAGAAGTAGATCAAGAAGGGAACCACAACAAGATCTACCAGAAAAGCGTGGAAAGAAGTAGATCAAGAAGGGAACCACAACAAGATCTACCAGAAAAACGCGGAAAGAAGTAGATCAAGAGGGAAACCACAACAAGATCTACCAGAAAAACGCGGAAAAAAGTAGATCAAGAAGGAACCCACAACAAGATCTACCAGAAAAACGCGGAAAAAAGTAGATCAAGAAGGAACCCACAACAAGATCTACCAGAAAAACGTGGAAAGAAGTAGATCAAGAAGGAACCCACAACAAGATCTACCAGAAAAACGCGGAAAGAAGTAGATCAAGAAGGAAACCACAACAAGATCTACCAGAAAAACGCGGAAAGAAGTAGATCAAGAAGGAACCCGCAACAAGATCTACCAGAAAAACGCGGAAAGAAGTAGATCAAGAGGGAAATCGCAACAAGATCTACCAGAAAAACGCGGAAAGAAGTAGATCAAGAAGGAACCCGCAACAAGATCTACCAGAAAAGCGTGGAAAGAAGTAGATCAAGAAGGGAACCACAACAAGATCTACCAGAAAAACGCGGAAAGAAGTAGATCAAGAGGGAAACCACAACAAGATCTACCAGAAAAACGCGGGAAAAAGTAGATCAAGAAGGAAACCACAACAAGATCTACCAGAAAAACGTGGAAAGAAGTAGATCAAGAAGGAAACCACAACAAGATCTACCAGAAAAACGCGGAAAGAAGTAGATCAAGAAGGAACCCGCAACAAGATCTACCAGAAAAACGCGGAAAGAAGTAGATCAAGAGGGAAAT